>DHIR01000095.1 GCA_002403905.1 Mucilaginibacter sp. UBA4741 | reverse complement strand
GACAACCAATTAATAATCTCAAATAAAAGAAACTAATGAAACTTATTAAAAGAATAAGCCTGTTATTGGCTTTACTTGCAAACGCGTTTTTAGTAAACGCGCAGGCAACTAAACGTGTGCTGGTATTTACCAAAGTACAGGGATATTATCACGAATCAATACCATCAGGTGTTAAGGCCATACAAAAGCTCGGTGCCGAAAATAGTTTCGCGGTTGATACCACAAGAGACAGCCTTTACTTTACAGATAAAAATCTAAAGAAATATGATGCCATTATATTTTTAAGCACATCTGGCCGCCGGTTGTTTACGCCCGAGCAGCAAACATCAATTAAAAGATATATTGAGGCTGGTGGTGGTTTTATGGGGATACATTGCGCGGCATGTAATTATTCTAACTTAAAACCGGGCGATATTGATTGGCCTTGGTACCATCAATTGGTTGGCGCGACATTTACCTTCCACCCGGCCCCGGCAGATGCGGTGTTTGATGTGGTGGATCGCCAAAACCCGTCAACCAAACACTTACCCGCCCGCTGGAACTGGCACGAAGAATTGTATAACTTTAAAGATATACAACCCGATTTACATGTATTGGTAAAAGTTGATGAGACTACTTATAAAGGCGGCGCTAATGGTGCTGATCATCCAATGGTATGGTATCATGAATTTGATGGCGGCAGGTCCTTTTATATTGAGCTGGGCCATTTTGCCGAAGCATATACCAATCCTGATTATTTAAAGATAGTTTTAAGCGGTATACAGTATGCCATGGGCAAAAAGTAGTATTTACTTGAATATACAAGCAATCCAGCTATAATAAACAAAAAAAGTCGGAAGATTTTTCTTCCGACTTTTTTTGTTTATTAATTAATACTTATTTTTTAAAAGTACGCACATAATTTATCACGCTCCAAAGATCTTCCGTATCGGGTATTTTCTTTTTGAAGCTTGGCATATCGTCGCGGCCCGCAACTATTTTATAATAAAGGGCGCCGTCTGTCTGTTCCTGTAAATCAGATTTTGACATATCCTGTGGCTGTGTTTTTAACTGGGCCGATTTGCTGCCATCGCCTAATCCTTTTTTTCCGTGACATGAGGCGCAATGCTGTGTATACAGCGCCTTACCGGCTGCAATTGATTCGGCATTTGATTTTATCGGGTTAACTGCTTTGGCATCTTTACTCGGGACGGGCCAGGGTTTGGTTTGCTGTACGGCTGTAAATGCAAGTCCGATGCATATAAAAGCTGTAGCTGTAATTGTTAATAATAGTTTCCTTTTCATATTTTTTTAAATTTAAACAGCTTCTTAGTGTTATTATGTCATTGGTTTAAAAATATATTTACGATGTTGTCAATTATCAAATCATTAATTAATTCCACAACCGGGTTATATTAAAACCGATCAGAAATTTACCACCTTTCACATTAGTGCCATCCGCTTGTGTATAATTAAAGGGGCTGTTGGTGTTGAACAGGTTGTTCTTTCCGGGGTTTAGAGAAGAGTAATTGCCCATAAACACCTGGAACGTATGGCCGCTTGTACTAAACTCAAACCCGAACGATAAATTTGGGCTGGGGTTATTGGTGGCATGTTTTGTAATTGGCTGATCGTAATTTAATAGGATAGCCGTTGCATCGCCTATTTTATACCTTCCTGAAAGAGCAATAGCAAAATGATCATGCTTCATTGCACTAAAAATAGTGGTCCCGGATGTGTCGTTTTTTGTATAATATCCGTTAACCGAGTTTTGATGTGTTACACTTGGCGCAACTTGCAAGGACAGCTTATCGGTGATCTTCCGGGCAATAATTATCTGGTTAAAAAAAGATATGCGATCTGTATTATGGCTAAAAATGCTATGATCGCCATCGCTTCTAGTGTCAACAGCCATGTCGCCATAATAGGTAACACTAACCGGATATTTGCCTTTAGTTTGTTTAATGATAGCATATTTGGCGCTTCCGTCCCATAGCTTTTCATATTTGTCAATACCCAGGCCTATATAAAGATTGTTAATAGGGGCATAATCAACGCCGATCCGTATGTTGGATGAGGCAAACAACCCCCAAAAATCGTCATAGCCTTTGTCTACTGTTCCAAACCGGTGCATAATATCCATTTCAAATGTACCTTTTATGGGCACCATCACGCTTTGGTTGTCAATTATAAAAATACTTTGAAAAGTATTTTTTACGGGCTTGGTTTTGGCCGGCGCAGCTACTCCTTTTGCTGAAGCCGTGCTGTCCTGCGCATAAAGGTTTGTCTGGATGAGCAGGCAACAGGCCAGGCATGCAGTTATTGCAAGCGGGCGGGTTAATAAAATTATTCTTAGTTTCACGTCGTTAATTTTAAGTAGGTTAATTATTAAGAGCGCCGGTTCTTATCCAGTCATAAACTTTCTTCCTGTCTACGGCGCTTGGAATATGTTCCTGCATATTTCCATTGATCATGATATATAATATACTTTGATTAGGAAAAAGGGTATTTACATATCCGCCGTTAACCAGGCTGAGGTAGGATACTGCTGTTCTCATATCGGGCTTTTGTGAGCCCGATACGTGGCAGCCTGACAAGGCGCAATTGGTATTCAGCAAGGGCGCAATATCAGTTTTAAAGCTCAATTGTTGTGGCGGTCCGTTCGGATCAGCGGCGGGTGTTGGCAGGTTAATATCCTTATAGCACCCGGTAACACTGACTGCAATTACAAAACAGAGGCCTATAAATATTACTATTCGTTTCATGGCAATTAGTTTTGAAATTATTGGTTATTAAAGTTTGTATTAACCTGAATGGTAATCACATCAGCAACATTAGCGCTTGTGATGCCATAATCCCTGCAATTGATCTGGAAGGCTAAACTCAATCCAAACTCGTGGTGTGTAGAAAATACTGCCGACGGAATATAAGTTAACTTGCCAACAATAGATTTTGTAAGCGGCACCCCCAGGTTACCTTTCCAGGTAAAATTAAATGTGGCTATATAATTATTACTAAGCGGGTCAAACTCTACCTTTGTTGTTTTTATCAGTGCAACGTTTGTAACCGAAAGATTTTGTGTTCCGGTTACAATGGCGGTAGTACCTAATGTAGAAACCAGGCAACCACCATCGCGACCCGGCTCGCCGGTATTAACCTGGTTAATTTGAACATACCCGCTAAAATGTGTTTTCGCCGGCACATTTTCATAAAATGCCCAGGAGGTATCAGGTAATGGCTGCGCGGTTGTAGCGTAGCTAAGCATTTTGGCAGTAGTTACTTCGGCTACGCCAAACTGGTTAAACTTGCCGGTAAGAGGTGCGCCCACACCCTCAAACGGGCTTGACCAGTTTACAGAACTATGTGCTTTATCAAATTTCCATTGTGTGGTATCGCCCACCGTTAAACCGGAGAGGTGAATATGGTTGCCGTGATTGATTATTACCCCTGTGGAAACAGAAGCAGGCAACGGGATGTTCTTATTAGTGCAGCTGGCGATTAGTCCGTAACTGCTGATTAATACCAGGATAGCCAGTAGCATTTTGTTAAAATGTTTCATAATGTGTTTTATTTGAAGAGTTGTTTAACTATAATTATTTACGCATCAAAAGTGTCGGTTGGAACCCGGCAGTACAATGACCATAGTCAGATAATAAAATGACATTAATTACATAATTGGAAAATTATGCGCGCACAGAGTATCACCGCTGTTTATTACTGAAATAACAACAAAAGAAATCAAAAAAAAAGAGTTTTATTTCTTTTTAAAAGATGGGAAGAAGTAGCATAATGTTATTAATACTGCAAAAGCGCCCACGTTTAACAGAAGGCTATTGACATATACCTCCATATCATTCCTTACCATATTATTATCTGCCGATTGCGATGATAATAGCATAAACAGGTCGGTTGCCAGCAGAACGAAAAAAACGAGGCTATGCAACAAACTTAGAATAGTTTTTCTGTTGAAGGTCGGAATCCAAAAAAGGATGGAAAGGAGCCCCCATGCAACTAAGCCGGGTTGTTTTATAGTGAGCCTGATATGCTCAAAGGAATAGTCGGGAAACAATTTTTTAAATTGAAAACCCAGAAATAATGTGCCAACCAATGCATATGCTAACGGTAAAAGCGGGATAGTACGACCAATAAATTTCTCTTTTAACAGATCATTTCCGGCAATAACAAGGGTAAGCGTATAAATTAATGGATAGCCTGAAAAAAAGGCCATAAGTTCGAATCTTGATATTGCAGAGAAAAGATCGTTATTCATGAAGCAATTTTAAATAAATTTAATTTTTTAATTGAAATAAATTGCTAAAAAACTTTGCTAATATTTTCTGAAAAAAATCTTTTCCGGTGAATTAAAACAATCATGTAAATATCTGTATGGTCTGATAACCAATCGAGTCCAACCTTGCCTGGTACGATACGATCAAAACCGGGCAGTTGGCTTTTTCAATAATACCCCTGGTGTGGTTTCTTAATAAATGGGTTTTAATTCATTACGGCCAATTGGTTCCCTTTCTGTATATTAATAATTTTTAATTATCACCTAATATGCTATCTTTAAAAACCGAAAGTGTGACCAACACACCCGGATATAACCTATTAATTTATTATTTAACTATACTAATCGTTGCTTTAAACAATGTTGAGTAAGAAATTTATCGTTATCATACTTTTATTGGCGACAGTAAAAGTATTTAGCCAGAGAAAGGTAGGAGTACCCACCCCGCAATGGAAACCAAAGTATCATTTTTCGCCTGAACAAAATTGGACAAATGACCCAAACGGGTTACTTGTTTTAAATGGCGAATTTCAATTATATTATCAGCATAACCCTTTCGAAAATAAATGGGGACACATGAGCTGGGGCCATGCTACCAGTCGTGATTTGATAAAATGGGACTACCTGCCGGTTGCTATACCAGAGATTGTTAGCAAAGACACCACTACCTTTATTTACTCAGGATCTGCAGTGGTTGATAAAAATAATACCAGCGGATTTGGTATCAACGGCAAGCCGCCAATTGTAGCCATTTTTACTGCCGACCAACCCAAACAGAATAAAGAGTCGCAATATATTGCTTATAGTAATGACAATGGCCTATCCTATAAGCAATACGCCAGTAACCCGGTTATTGATCTGAATAAAAGAGATTTTAGGGACCCGAATGTGTTTTGGCATGGGCCAAGCAGGCAATGGATCATGACTGTTTCTATGGTGAATGAACACATGGTTAGGTTTTATGCATCACAGAACTTAAAAGAATGGGCAAAACTAAGTGATTTTGGCCCGGCAGGATATACTCGAAATGGCTGGGAGTGCCCATCATTATTACCATTGGTGGTTGATGGTGATCCTACAAAAATTAAATGGGTGCTGTTTGTATCATCAGGCGGAGATCATGGCCCACTTATTCAATATTTTGTGGGCGATTTTGATGGCGAAACTTTTAAAGACGATAATAACGGTACTAAAGTATTGCCGGTTGATTATGGCGATGCTTTTTATGCCGCGATAGCCTGGCGCGATGCACCACAAAACAAAAAGATACTATTGGGCTGGATGCAGGATGGACGCAGGGAAACTTACCCGTGGAAGGGACAGATGTCTATACCTCATGATCTGTCATTAAAAACTACTGAGGATGGCTTACGGTTGATACAATCGCCATCATCGATAGTTACAAAATCGCTTTCAAAATATGCAGCCGAAAAGGTTTTGTTAAAAAAGAATATGCCTATTAATGATACCCGTATCAGTTTAAATAAAGAGCGGCCGTATGCCGGTAACTCTTATTGGATAGAGGCCGAGTTTAACATTGATAAAGCAAAAAAGGTTGGGTTTAATATTGTAGAGAATCCTGATATCACCAAAAATGTGAACGTGGGTTATGATGTGGAGCGGGGCGAGCTGTTTATTGATTGCACCATATCAGAAATGGGAAATAAATCGCGCAGAAACCTGGAGCAAAGAGCCCCTATGAAAGCTATTGATGGCGTTGTTAAGATACAGGTATTGGTAGATAACTCATCATTAGAAGTATTTGGCAATGACGGCGAAAAGGTTATTTCAACCATGATCTACCCGGACATAAATGCCACCAGCCTTTCTGTATTTGCCGAGGGTAAAGCGGTAATAAAAAGCATGAAGATGTGGGATGTTAATCAGAAATAGTTAAACTATATAAAATAAAAAAAACTACCCGACGAGGTAGCTTCTTTATTGGTAAACGATAGCCTACTTGAGCTTTTTGATCCACATATTCCTAACGTATATCTTGGTGATAGATTCTATTTCTATCCCGATATAGCCTGCTAAATTATTTGAAGATTTTGGGTCATCATCTATCATAACCGCCATTACCTGTCCGTTGATGATATGGATAAAAACGCCGCCCCGCGCTATTACGGTATACTCGTTCCAGTCGTTTTTCTTTACAACTTTGGCCAGGTCCATAATGTCGCCAATATTGCCCATTAACCGTTTTGATTTGGTACTAAAGCCCTCAACCACCTGCCCGCGCCAGGCCAGTATACGCATAGGTGTATTTTCTGAATAAAATTGCCCGGTCCAATACTTTGCCGATGGCCAGAAATCTGCCTGTGGGCCGGTCATCATCCAGTTTAAATTTACCGGGCCAACATTTGCTGTTACATTTGCAGCTATGGCAGTGCGCCATGGTACGCCGGTTTGGCTGCGATATTGTATGCCGCTGCCACCTTCGCCATCAACTTTAATTTCAAATTTCAAGGTGAAATCTTTGGCTTTCATGCCTTTGTAAACAATATAGCTGTTACCGCTCGGGTTCTCTTTTGTCGATTCGCCTATTATTGCGCCATCCTCAACGCGCCAGAATTTTGGATTGCCGTCCCAATCCGTTAAAGTCTTGCCATCAAATAAGGATACATAGCCTTCATGGTCGTTAAAATCCAACGGCGCAGGCTGCGTAAACGGATCATTATGTATCGCTGATTTTGGTGCTGTGCCCTGCGCATGAGCCATTGTACCAGCAGCAAGCAGGCAAATAAACAGTTTAGATCTTAGTTTCATAATAGAGGGTTAAATTATTTTGTATCGGCAGTGTTTAAAATAATGCTATTCATCAATGGTTTTAACCTCAACACCGCGCCATTATCGGGTTTACTGAAAGTGCCTTTAACAGCTTTTAGTTTATAACTGGTGTTCTCAAACTTACACTCCACATTGGTTGCATTGATGTTTTGGAAAGGTAGTTTGGCTGCGGCTGTAGCCGCTATATTCAAATCAAAATACCAATCGAGTTTAGCCTTGCTTATTAGGTTCATTTTAAGCGTGCCTTCGGTCATCTCCATTTCCAGCGAGCCATCAACGGTAGTTAACGGCCATGAGATATGTAATGTTCCTTGCGTATTGGTGAACTTTGGTTCGCCGCCCTCTACGGGCACTTCCTTACCGTCCACCATCGCTTTTATGCGCAGGCCCGCTATCTGGTTGCGCCTGCTCCAAATGTAGCCGTCAACTATCGGCAACGTGTAAAATATGCACTCGTTTGATGTTGCCGCCTGCGTTTCATATATCGATGGGAAGGCTTCATCAAACAAATGGATATCGCGAATGCGTAAGGTGTTATGTTCCCATAAGATATTCACCCTGTAAAAGCGGCTGTTGAACCAGGCCGTTTTCAGGTCGCTGCCTTCAATATCTTTAGTAACGGTAAATGAAGTGGCAGGCGTAACTTTATAATTCTTCTTGAACCAAGTGCCGGATTGCTCCATAGTTTCAACCCTTATCTTATGCTCATTGCGCAGTTTGGCAATTAACGGCATTTGCAGCTCAAAGCCCTTTTTCATGGCATCCCACGTAAAAGAGTTTTCCTGCCCGGCCTGCGTATAATTAAAGCCCAATGATTTCTCATCCGTAAACGATTTAAAGAACCAGTTTACCCAGGTTGAATCACCACCGCCAAATTTGTAGACAGGCTCCAAAGTAATTACACCCTGGCGTGTCGAACCTAAGCCGGTATCATACTGGCGCACCGGATCGCTGCCCAACAGGCGGAAGATAGGTACAGGTATCTGCTTATCCGCATGCTGCGCCGGCATATACGAGTTTATCTTGCTTGGATAATAAGCCTGGTTCCAGTAGCCGCCCCAAAGGGTATAACCATCAGTACCGTATTGGTCCTTACAATTAGCCGATGCTACAATATGGTACTTTTCGTACATGTAATTCAGGCTATAAGCATCAATAAACCATGAGGCGACAGTTTTAGGGTAATAGCCAAATATCTTTTTGAAATCGGTAAAGTAAACGTCTATGATCTTTTCGCGCTCGGCAGGGGTATAGCCGGTAGAGAAACCAATGTTGGCGCGCCAATCCCACGGATAACGTCCGCGCCATTTCATGCCTGCGTTTTCAACCAAAGGCTGCGGTATTTCCCACCAGGCACCTATCTCAAAAGTCCCTTTGGGTAAACCGGCTAATAAGGTTTGGTAACGTTTATCCATAAACGCATCATACTGTAAAAGAAAGGTACCGCCCAAATGGTATTTCTTCATGATCTCCACCTGTTTTACAACTGTTTGATACAACACATCCTGGGTTATTTTGGCATCGCGCGGTTCAAGCAGGCGTATGAAGTTTACAATATTGACGATTTTGGGCCCAGACTGCACAACTTTAACGCTTTGTGCTTTAGTGTTCAAACAAAACAGGCAGACTGCAAGACACACTATCAGCTTTGGGCTGATGTTATTTTTTTTTGAGATCATATAATTATAGCAATGGATTGCCGGTTGTTTATAATAGTTTATCAAACATAAGGTTAGGATAATAATAATCCATCCTGTACTGTCTTAATGGTAAAGCTATCCGTTTTATGAATAAAAGTGCGTAATATTAGCAAATTTTAGATCGCTGTTCTTAACGGCGATCAAACCAAATAAACCATCGAATAAACAATACAAACTAAATGAAAAAGGTAACTCAATTGGTATTAGGCGCCCTGCTTATGTTGGGCGTGGGTGCGGCAAACGCGCAAACTAAGGCAGTAACAGGCAAAGTATGGTCTGTAGAAAAAGCTAATCAATGGTCAAAACAACACGCATGGGTTGCAGGCGCTAATTTTACACCGAGCACTGCCATTAACCAGCTTGAAATGTGGCAGGCCGATACTTTCGACCCGAAAACTATTGATAGAGAGTTAGGCTATGCGCAAGGCATTGGCTTTAATGCCATGCGGGTTTTCCTGCATAGCGTGGCTTATACCGAGGACCCGAAAGGGTTTAAATCGCGTGTAAACCAATATTTAGCTATTGCCGATAAGCACCATATCCAAACCATTTTTGTGTTTTTTGATGACTGCTGGAACCCCGCGCCAAAAGCCGGTAAACAACCCGCGCCAAAACCGGGTATACATAACTCAGGCTGGGTGCAGGACCCTGGTATAGGTGCCCTAAAAGACCCAAAAGAAATGGCGCTGCTGCAACATTATGTAAAAGACGTATTGACCACTTTCGCGCATGATAAACGTATTTTATTGTGGGATCTATTTAACGAGCCAGGCAATAGCGGCAAAAAAGAAGCGTCAATGCCATTGCTGGCCAGCGTATTTAGCTGGGGCCGCGATGTAAATCCTGATCAGCCGCTATCTGCAGGTTTATGGGATTGGACATTTGAAAAACTAAATGCTTTCCAGGCGTTAAACTCTGATATTATTACCTACCATAACTACGACGAAGAGCCTGCACACCTTAATGTAGTGCGCCTGCTTAAAACACATGGCAAACCATTGATCTGTACCGAGTATATGGCCCGCCCGCGTAAAAGTACTTTCGGCACGGTTATGCCGATGTTGAAGCATGAAAATGTAGGCGCTATAAACTGGGGCTTTGTATCGGGTAAAACCAATACTATTTACGCTTGGGATACCCCTATGCCAAGTGGTGCCGAGCCTGTTTTATGGTTCCATGATATTTTCCGTAAGGATGGTTCGTCTTACAAACCAGAAGAAACAGAGTTGATAAAAAAACTAACGTCTGAGCCTAAATCGCAAAACTAATACAGAGCATGACAGTACAGGATGGATAGGCATTTAACTAATGGTATGTTTGGTAAACTATAACGCGCCAGTTTTATAGTAATTATAAACCAATACTTATTAAACTATAACCTCATGAGCTTAAACAGGGCCATAATATCGAAGTACTTTGCTGCCTGTCTGTTATTTTCAGGATTTTTTATTGCTGATGGTAATGCCCAGGTTAAGCCTGCGACTAATGCCGTCATGCCAAATTTTAAATCGGTTGAAACCGGTTTTATAACCGTGCCTGATGATATCCAGACGAGTGTTTACTGGTATTGGATTTCTGATAATATATCAAAAGAAGGTGTCATCAAAGATCTGGAAGCCATGAAGAAAGTCGGTATCAACCGTGCTTTTATTGGCAATATTGGTATTGATGATATGCCATTTGGCAAGGTGAAGATATTTTCGGACGAGTGGTGGGATATCTTGCATACAGCTCTTAAAACCGCAACACGCTTAAATATTGAGATCGGCTTATTTAACAGTCCCGGCTGGAGCCAGTCGGGCGGACCGTGGGTTAAGCCAAGCCAGGCTATGCGCTATTTAACTTCATCGCAAATCAGGGTGAAGGGAGGAACGACCATCAACCAAAAACTGGAGCAGCCCATTAAAAAGTTCCAGGATGTAAAGGTTATAGCTTACCCAATTGCTGCTGATTATGACGCGGCTATAAGCGATTTAAAACCAACGCTATCATCTACTCCGGCGGTCGAGTCGTTAAATAGTTTGATGGATAATGATGAGGCTACTAATGTAAAAATACCAAGGGGGCAGCCCTTTGCTTTGAACATACATACCGACCAGGCTTTTACTACACGTAGCTTGCTGATAACCCCTGCTCACGAAGCGATGACCTTCGAAGGCGACATCCAGGCTAAGGTTAACGGCACATTTACCAGTATAAAACATTTTTCTGTTGATCGGGGTAATACGGCTTTAAACGTTGGTTTCTTACCATTCGCCCCGGCAGCCATTGCTATCCCGGCTACTTCATCAACCGATTTTAAGGTGGTGTTTACCCGGGTATCAAATAACTGCCGTATTGCCGAATTAAAACTATCGGCTACGCCGATCATAGAAAACTATGTAGAAAAAACCGAGGCTAAAATGTGGCCTACTCCGCACCCTTTCTGGGAAGCATATCAATGGGCACCGCAGCCGGTGATTGACAATAGTAAATATGTTATTGATCCGCAGAAAGTAATTGATATTTCAAAATTCATGGCCGCTGATGGTACCTTGAACTGGACCGTACCTGCCGGCAACTGGATCATTGAGCGTACGGGCATGACCCCAACCAATGTCAAAAATTCGCCTGCTACGCCGGAAGGAACTGGCTTGGAAACTGATAAAATGAGCAAGGCCCATATTGCCGAACACTTTAACGCGTTTTTGGGCCAGATCATGAAACGCATCCCGGCAGAGGACCGCAAAACGTGGAAAGTAACTGTTGAAGACAGCTACGAAACCGGCGGCCAAAACTGGACAGATGAGTTGATAAACGAATTTAAAGCAGCTTATAAATATGACCCCGTGCCTTATATCCCGGTAATGCAAGGTAAAGTTGTGGGCAGCGCCGATCAGTCTGATCGTTTTTTATGGGATCTGCGCCGCTTAATTGCCGATGACGTTTCTTATAAATATGTAGGCGGCCTACGCGAGATCAGCCATAAATATGGACTGACCACCTGGCTGGAAAATTACGGTCACTGGGGTTACCCCGGCGAGTTTTTGCAATATGGCGGTCAGTCTGACGAGATAGGTGGCGAGTTTTGGAGCGAGGGCGATCTGGGCGATATAGAAAATAAAGCGGCATCATCATCGGCACATATTTATGGAAAAACCAAAGTATCAGCCGAATCATTTACCGCCGCAGGCGATGCGTTCTCACGCTATCCCGCCAACTTTAAAAAACGCGGTGACCGCTTTTTTACCGAGGGAATTAATAACACGTTACTGCATGTTTACATACAACAAGCTAATGATAAGGGACCGGGATTTAACACCTGGTTTGGTGTGGAGTTTAATAGGTTAAACACCTGGTTCTTTGATATGGATGTATTTTTAAAATACTCTAAACGCTGTAACATGATGCTGCAACAAGGGCGTTATGTGGCCGATGTCGCTTATTTTATTGGCGAGGACGCGCCAAAAATGACAGGCGTTGTTAATCCGGCATTGCCACAGGGCTATTCTTTTGATTACATAAACGGCGAGGTAATTAAAACCCGCATAACCGTAAACAACGGGAAGTTAACTTTACCAAACGGAATAAACTACAGTATACTGGTACTGCCTAAACTGGAAACCATCCGCCCGGAATTGCTGGCGAAACTGAAAGAATTAGTAGCACAAGGCGCGGTGATTCTAGGCCCAAAACCTAGCCGCTCACCAAGCTTACAGGGTTTCCCGGCAGCGGATAAACAAGTTCAGTCGATAGCTGACGAACTTTGGGGGAAGATAGACGGTACAACGGTTAAAGTAAATCATTTTGGTAAAGGCATGGTGCTATCCGGTATGGATATGCAGCAGGCGCTAAACCTGGTTAAAGTTTTGCCGGATGCAAAAGTAACGCAAAGCGATTCTATCCTGTTCATCCATCGCGCATTGGCTGGTGGTTCTATCTATTTTGTATCTAACCAAAAAACTAAAACGGTAAATATCTCCCCTAAATTCAGGGTCACCGGCAAACAGGCCGAACTATGGGATGCGGTTACCGGCGATGTGCGCACCCTGCCCTCGGCTTATCAAAGCGGCGGTACAACTACAGTACCTTTAAAACTGGTACCTTATGAAAGCGCCTTTATAGTTTTCAGAAAAGATGGTGTGCAGAAAGATACTACCCGGTCAAACTATCCAACCGCCAGCGAAACTATCGCCATTAATAAACCGTGGACGGTTCAATTCGACAGTAAAATGCGCGGGCCTGCTAAACCTGTTGTATTTGAAACCTTAACCGATTGGTCCAAGAGTACGAATGATAGCATAAAATATTACTCGGGTACGGCTTTTTACAACAATACCTTTAATATGCGCAGCGTTGTAAAGGGTAAAAATTATATCCTTAACCTGGGTTTGGCAAGGGCGATAGCCAAAGTGAAGATAAACGGTATTGATGTTGGCGGCGTATGGACCCCACCTTACCAATTAGATATCACCAAAGCCCTGAAACCCGGCGACAATAAAATTGAAGTTAAAGTAGTAAACACCTGGGTTAACCGCTTAATTGGTGACAGCAAACTACCCGCTGACCAGCGACAAGCAGTTGTAAATACAGCGCCAAATTATGGTAAGGGTGTGGTATCATCAGGATTGTTGGGGCCAGTAAGTGTTTCGGTAGTAAAATATTAACAGATAATGCTTTAATTAGCACTAAACTTAATTAGTCATGAAGTATATTTTTTGTTTAATGCTGATAGCCATTGGCTACGGCGCATCTACCCGTCCGGTAGCTCCTGATAGCAATATTATTGGAGAAGGTAAACAACCACAAGTAAGTGTTGACAATGGCGGAACGGTAAGGGTAGTTTATGGATCGGCAAACAAGATATTTTGCGCGACATCCGTTAATCACGGGCAATCGTTTTCAAAACCGGTTTTAGTGGCGGATGTTCCCGATATGCATTTGGGTATGAGCCGCGGGCCGCAGTTAAGCAGCTCGGCTAATTATTCGGTGATTACCGCTATGGATAAAGCCGGAAATATCCATTGGTTTAAACAAGATCATAAAAACCAGAAATGGGTAGCTATGGGTGTTGTGAACGATTTAAAAGGTTCGGCTCCCGAAGGCTTGATGGCGATTGGATCAGACAAAAACGACAACTTTTATGCTGTATGGTTAGATATAAGATTGGGGAAAAGAAATCAGATTTGGTTTTCGTCATTATCCGGCAAATCCAATAAATGGTCAGCAAACCACTTGGCCTATCAATCGCCTGATCTGCATGTATGCGAATGCTGCAAACCCAGCATAGCTATAAATGGTAGTACAGTCGCTATCATGTTCAGGAACTGGTTAAACGGCTCAAGGGATCTGTATGTGATGAGATCTACTAACGCAGGGCAAACTTTTGCTGCTGCCGAAAAAATGGGACTGGATACCTGGAAACTAAATGGCTGCCCCATGGATGGCGGCGGTATACGCATAAACTCATCAAACACCATCGAAACCGTTTGGCAGCGTAAGGGAGAGATCTACTTTGCTAAACCGGGCGAACCCGAAATGTATATCGGTAAAGGAAAAACCTGTAGTATATCAGGCAATGCCAAACAAACAATGATCGCTTATCAAAATAATGATACGCTAAAATTGGTTACTATGCCCGGTAAAAAGGTTACCGCAATAGGTGTAGGTAATTTTATAAAATCGGTGGGTGTAACAGATAAAAGCAGCCTTTTTGTTTGGGAGCAGGATGCTCAAATAAAATATCGCTTATTATAATATACTTAGCTAAATAAGTTTTACATGAAAAAAATATTTTTACTGCTGTTGAGTGGTGCCGTATTATCGGTACAGGCGCAAACCATTTCAGGCGATATGCCAAAGGTTAAAGTAGCCAATGGCGTATTACAAGGCGCTACCGAGAAAAGCGGTGTGCACTCATTTAAAGGCATCCCTTTTGCACAACCACCGGTTGGCGATCTGCGCTGGAAAGAACCACAACCGCCAAAGAACTGGACAGGCGTGCGTGCTGCCGATAAATTTGGTCCGCAGGCTATGCAGCATTTTATGTATTCTGATATGCTTTTCCGCAGCGCGGGAGTAAAGGAAGATTGTTTATACTTAAATGTGTGGACACCAGCAAAAACCGCGACTGACAAACTACCTGTAATGGTATATATTTACGGCGGTGGCTTTAATGCCGGTGATGGCTCGGAGTACCGGTATGATGGCGAAAGCCTGGCAACCAAAGGTATTGTTACGGTAACGATAAATTATCGCTTAGGCATATTTGGTTTTATGGCGCATCCGGAATTGACGAAGGAATCTGCACATCACGCCTCAGGCAACTATGAATTTATGGATCAGCATGCCGCGCTGGTTTGGGTGAAGAAAAATATAGCAGCTTTTGGCGGGGACCCTGATAAGGTAACTATAGGTGGTGAATCAGCCGGCTCTATGTCGGTTTGCGCGCAGATGGCGTCACCACTTTCAAAAGGGTTATTTGTGGGGGCCATAGGCGAAAGTGGCTCTGTATTGGGCAACCTGTCACCATCACCGCTGGCTGATGCTGAACAAAGCGGGGTTAAATTTGCTGCAAAAGTAAACGCGGCATCATTGGCAGATCTGCGTAAAATACCTGCCGACTCGCTATTAAAATTATCACAAAACTCACGTTTCCCAAATACAATTGATGGTTACTTTTTGCCTGAAACGCCGCAGGCTATATTTGCGTCTGGCCGTCAAATGGATATCCCGTTATTAGCTGGCTGGAACTCGGCAGAGGTTAATTCCCATTCGTTTATAGGACGGGATGCCGCTACGGTAGAAAATTATAAAGCCAACCTTAAAAAGAACTATGGCGATCGGGCAGATGATGTATTTAACGCCTACCCCGCCGCTACAGATGCTGATGTAGAACAGGCAGCTACCGACCTGGCATCTGATCGTTTTATATCATTTGCTACCTGGAAGTTTATTGATATGCAAAGCAAAACTCATAGCAAGCCGGTGTACCGTTACTTGTTTACCCGCATGCGCCCCAATGCGATAGGCGCTCAGCCAAGTAAGGAAAAGAGATATGGCGCAAACCACGCATCCGAAATTGAATATGCTTTAGGAAATCTCCCATACAATAAAGTATATAACTGGACTCCCGAAGATTATAAGACATCGGAAATTATGGAGAATTACTTTGCCAACTTTATAAAAACCGGCGATCCTAACGGGCCGGGCATGGCTAAGTGGTATGGCCTGCAAAGCAGTGCGCCTAAAGTGATGATATTGAATGAAAATGCACATTCGGAGGCTGAGAAAAACGCGAAGCGTTATGTGTTGCTGGATACTTTTTTTAATAAGTAAGAGGAGTCTCATTTTAGTTAATATAACCAAATGACCAAGAAAATATATCTGGCTACCTTGTCGCTATGTCTTTTTACGCTTACGCTTTTTGCACAAAGCCTCAACAGTGTAAAGTTGGTTACGTTAAAGCCGATGCTTTATGCAAAAACAGAATTTGACATAACACTAACTGCCGATTGGCAAAATCCCTATTTGCAGGAAGATGTAGCGCTGAATATGGTGCTGCATACCCCGTCAGGTAAAAAATTGGTATTGCCTTGTTATTATGAGTCGGGCGAGAGCGGTGCCGCATCTTTGTGGAAGGCCCGGTTCGCACCGCAGGAAAAGGGGAAATATACTTATACTTTTGAGTTTAGTAAAGCAGGTAGTGTGGTTACACACTCGAAAGATGGATCGTTTATTTCTTTTCCGTCAGGTAAAAATGGATTTTTGCATCCCAAAAACAATTGGGAGTTCCAGTTTGATAATGGCAAACCGTTCCGTGGCATTGGGGAGAACATCGGCTGGGAATCGCGCAAGAGCGATGACTCTAAATTTTTTAGAGAATTGCAACAGAAGCCCAAGTATGATTATGAATACATGCTGCCATCATTAGCGGCACATGGCGGCAATTTTTTCCGTACGTGGGTTTGCAATTTTAATTTACCGTTGGATTGGCACCGCAATTTTAACAGTAATAGGTATGAACCGTCTGACGCTTATTATAACCCTAGTGCTATAAAAAAGATAGACCGGATGTTTACCCTTTGTGATTCGTTAGGTTTATATGTAATGTTAACGCTTGGTCCGGGTAATTACAGTCCGCGCGATGGTGGCTTTTCGCCAACGGCTGCTGATTTTTTTGTGAATCCTAAATCAGCTGTACGCTATAAAAACCGCCTGCGCTATTTTGTGGCCCGATGGGGATATAGTACCAGCGTTGGCGCCTGGGAGTTTTTTAATGAGGTAGATAATGTACAGTTTGGCAATAAAAACAAACCGATCAGTGCCGATTCTATTGTTAACTGGCATGGCGAAATGAGTACTTATCTTAAATCTATAGATCCATATAACCACCTGGTTACAACCAGTATATCGCACCGAGATTTGAAAGGCATGAACGATTTGCCGCACATGGACTTTAACCAAAAGCATATCTACAAAAACACGGCCTCTATCCCTCAAAACATAGATCAATACGAAAAGAATTTTAACAAACCTTACGTAATTGGCGAGTATAGTTATGAGTGGGATTGGTCTAAAAACTTTGATGATTTTGCCCCCGAGATGGATAGCGATTATAAACGCGGCTTATGGTACGGTTTATTTGCATCAACCCCGATACTGCCCATGAGCTGGTGGTGGGAATATTTTGATAACCGTAAAACAGATGAGTACCTAAAAAAGATCCGTGAAATTTCTGATAAAATGTTAGCGGCAGGCAAAGGTAAGTTTGAGCCGGTAGAAGTATCCGCAGAAGAAACAATAACCTATGGCGCAAAATGCGGAAACACCACTTTTATTTACGTGTATAATTCAACATCGGCAGAGAAAAACACAAGTCTGACTTTTAACCTTAAGGGCAATCCTATTAAGGCCGAATTGTTTGATTGCGAAACCGGTAGTATTAAAAAGATAATAATGCCGAGATTGAAATCGGGCAAACTTACCCCAAACCTAACTTTGCCTGCTAATGGCGATATAGTATTGATAGTTACTGAAATAACGAAGCAATGAATAAACAACTACGCCAACTAATAACACTTTTTGTACTGGTATTTTACGCACAAATTACTGCTGCGCAGGATAAAAATATATTGCCTGATTGGGCATTCGGCGGTTTTGTACGACCTGCCGGGATCAACCCAATTATCTCGCCTGATGTGGATGCAACATTCCTTGACCCGATGAGCAGGTCAACCATCCATTGGGAAGCTAATGATACTTTTAATCCCGCGGCAGCGGTAAATAACGGGCGCATTGTGGTGCTTTACCGGTCCGAAGATAAAAGCGGGGTAAATATTGGTACCCGTACCTCGCGGTTAGGTTATGCAAGCAGTACCGATGGCCGGCACTTTACCCGTAAAACCGAACCCGTTTTTTATCCGGCAGATGACAGCCAGAAAGAATACGAATGGCCGGGCGGTTGTGAGGACCCGCGCGTAGCAGTAACAGAAGATGGAAATTACGTTGTCCTCTATACCCAATGGAACCGTAAGGTGCCGCGATTAGGTGTAGCAACCTCTAAGGATCTTATTCACTGGGATAAGCATGGGCCGATATTTAAAACAGCTTATGATGGCAAGTTTTTTAATATCGCCAGTAAATCGGCCTCTATATTAACTCAATTAAAAGGAGATAAACAGGTAATTGCCAAAGTGAATGGCAAATATTTTATATACTGGGGCGAGCAGCATGTTTATGCGGCGACATCAACAAATTTGGTAGACTGGTCGCCTTTGATTGATGATAAAGGCGATCTGTTAATACTGGCATCGCCACGCCAAGGTTTTTTTGACAGCGACCTAACCGAGTGCGGCCCGCCCGCAATACTGACTAAAAAAGGTATCGTCTTGTTTTATAACGGCAAAAATCATCCCGGCAATGGCGGCGATAAACGATTCAACGGTAACTCGTACTGCGCCGGGCAAATGCTGTTTGATAAAGCTGATCCGACTAAACTGTTAGCCCGTTTAGACGTACCTTTTCTGCGCCCGATGGACCCTTTTGAAAAAAGCGGCCAATACGTAAACGGCACCGTATTTATTGAAGGTATGGCCTGGTTCAAACATAAATGGTACCTGTATTATGGCTGTGCCGACTCACGAGTTGGTGTAGCTGTTTATGATCCAATGCATCCTGCTGCGCCGGACCCAATTACAAATGAGGTTAGGTAAAGATTAGCTGTTTATAACCTATTTACTTGCAAACCCATATTTACGGTAAATTGCTTTGGCAGTCGGGCTAATTAAAAAATCCATAAATAGCTTTGCGGCTTCTGCGTGTGGCGCGTCTTTTAATAATCCGGCTATGTAGGCGGCGTCGATGTTTTCATTAGCGGGTATTTCTACCATATCAACCGGGTGTTTAAGCATCATTTGATAATAAGCCTCGCTATACCATACCGGTGCCGCGTCTGATTGATTGTACATTATCCGCATGGGTGTTTGGCGATGGTGTATCTGGGTTAAATAAGTGGTGCTGTCTTTTACCTTATCTGCCATAATAGTTTTTCGCAAGGTTTCGGTGCCGGCCATTACATAAGCTTTTTCTATTTGCTTGCCTACGCCTTCCCAGGCAGGGTTTGGCATGCTTACGCGCACATCGGATCGGGCCAAATCCTTTAATCCTTTTATTTTTTTTGGATTACCCTTTTGTACCATAATGGTCAGGTTGTTAGAAGCATAAGTCTCGGTAGCGGCGAAGTATTGCGGCATTTCGTCAAAAGCACTCTTGCCTGCCGTATAAATATCAGGTTTTAAGGTAATGCGCATATTGCCGATAGTGACAGAACCCCCGGTGATCTGCTTTGCTAAAATACCGGGCGGCAATGTTTCTGCAAAAATGCGCTGGTATTCCAGATGTTCTTTTTTAAATGCCGCCAGCAAATCATCAATACACATAAACTGGTTGCCTGCAAAAAATATTACCAATTGCGGGTCATTAATATCGCCAAACAGATCGGGTACGTTATCAATACCGGGTATGGTAAACATTACTTTGCTGGGTGGTGGCGTGTTCCACGGCGGGTCAAAACGATGGTCCTGCGCTTTGGCAAGGCTGGTTAGCAGGGTTAATATTATTGCTAGGCGGAGGGTTTTTTTCATAAGCAGGCAAATATAAAAAGAAAGCCTTAAAGAGCAGCTCTTAGATTGTTCTTTAAGGCTTACGCTGCCCACCTTGTTAATCTATCAATTGAAAAATATTTCATCGATAAAAACTGATGAGGTTTTTTTGGGTGGAAACCATGCGGGGAGCTTTAGTATGGGTTTAATTAGAAGCTTTAAACAGGAGATCGGCTGCCTGGTTGCCAGCTTGCATTCAATTGCTTTTATGATATCGGGATCTTTCTCAAGCGGCGATCCCGGCTTTACCCTGCCTAATAATCTTAATTTATTTTTAGCTATACCACCCCAAATCTCTACTTCAGCAGGAAAAAGTATTTGATTTCCTATACGGCGCATACAATTTAACCTAATGGAATTTAAACTAACCGGCTTTGCAAAATTCATAGTGATAGCCATCTCCTTTTGCGAGCCCACCCATTTACCGTCGCGGAAATTAAAGGACCCAAGGCCTTTGTCGATCAGCAATTTTGCATCAACACCCCCAGGCCCCATTGTAAAACTGATACTATCGGGCGTATAATTACTTTTATTAAAGGCTGTTGTTACTATATCGCTGCCATACCAGCCTTTTTTATAGGCGCGGGCTTTTATGGTAATATTATCGCTTATAATGATGTCGGGCTGGTAAAGCATCGGTTTTATACTATCAGGGTCGCTGCCGTCAGTTGTATAACGAATAGCCACTCCCTTTATGGGATGTTTGATAACCAGCGCAAATGGCTTTGAAAACACAACTTCGGTATTTTTAAATTGCGGCACATTTAATTTTATCGGTTTCCCGTTATCCTTAAAGCCTTCAATAAAAGTGATGTTCTTGTTTAGTTTTTTTAACTGCTTTATGTCTTCGCTTTTTATTCCTGTATCCCAAATAGTTAATTCGGTTAAACTTTTTATAGCCATAACCTGCCTTAAATCCTGCGGGTTTAGTTTGGTGCCTGCAAGAGACAATGATCTTAAATATTTAAGCCGGGAAAGATATTTTAAACCACTGCCGTTAACATCCGTAAAATTAAGATTGAGCTGGCGAAGGTTTTCAAACTGGGCTATAGTTTTTAACTCCGCATCCTTAACCGGCATCTTGTTTAAATTAAGCGACACCAGCTGTTTTTCTATTGGACTCAATTCATCCAAAATTTTTGGGGTATATATGCTCTTATTGTAGATATTTACAACTAATGCAGGTGATTCCTTGGCTAAAGCGTAGACAACCCGATAGTTATTATTTAAGCGTTTTATAGTTTTTTCATCCGCTGCCATAAAATCATAAGTATCTTCAGCTGTTGCGCCAGGTTTTAACCGGACAGATGCCAGTAGCCGTAATGAATCGCTGGCGGGCAGTGCTATTACTTTTTGTTTAAAATCAGGTTTTCCTTTTATCCAAAGGTAAAGCAAGGTTATTTCATCTGCGGTAAGTTGGGTTTTGCCCGCTGGGGGCATGTGCTTGTCATCGTCAGGCGGGAGATGTAGACGTTGCAGTATCAGGCTTATTTGCGGGTTTCCGGCTACAAATAATTTTCCGGTTTTGCCTCCTTTTAAAATGGAGACTTCGTCGGTCAGCATCAATTTACCTTTTAACTTATCATCATTATGGCAACTCATGCATTTGTTTTCAAAAATGGGTTGAATAACATCCTGGTAAACCAAGGCCTTATCAATAGGTACCTGAGTATCGTTATGTCTAACCGGGGCAAGTATAAAATTTTCTCCATGGGTAATAGCTGCACCATAATGCCCGGCAAACACAAGGCCTGCAAACGTAAGCATGGCCCCTGTTTTTGCCATTGATGCCTTATACCATAATGAATTGCGACACCAGTAAACAGCAGAGCTTGTAAATACTACGCCTGCTCCGGTCCATTTATGCCATTGTAAAATATTACCTGAGTAACCCGCTTCCCTGGACAGGAAGAGGCCCATTATTGCGGTTATAGCGGCTAATAGGGCACCCGTGAGCAACAATGCGGTAGTAAAATTTTGATAGAGGGCCTCATCCCTGAACGCTGAGCGGAAACGGAAAAACTCAAACAGCATCCCCATCATTAGTATCACAATGGGAAAGTGTAATATTAATGGATGCAAGCGCCCAACTGGCTGCAGCCATTGCGGTATAACCATATTATTGCCGAATACCAGTAAAAAAAACAGGAATATATTTAATATAAACAGTAAAGTTTCTGCAAAACCTTTATGGCTGTTTTTTATCATCAGCAAACAAATAATACTAAAAAATTAAACACGGGTAAATTTATAAGGATATACTTTGCCCGATGCCCACTGTGCTACGTAAAGGTTATCATCCCTATCAACACAAACATCATGCGGGTGCACAAATATTTTTTCGGCCTGGCTCATGGGCTGTAAAACGCCATCGTTATAAATCGGTTCGGTACCGCCAATATTTGATACTACTTTATTGTGCTTATCCAATATGGTGATAAAACCCGTACCTGAACGGCTCATATCTGGCGACCTTAACACCGCGGCGTACAAATGCTTATCTTTTATTACCGGCCTGCAAACGCAGGCACCCGGCAGTTTTATAATTTCCTGTAACTTACCATCCAGGCTAAAGCGTTTAAAACAATTACGGGTACGATCAGTGATCAGCAGCGACGGCTTTTTCTGGCGGCGATCAATTACTATGCCATGCGCGTTATCAAAATGTTCATCACCGGTACCGCGTCCGCCGAAATAGTTTAATAGTTTTCCATCTTTATCATAATGGGTAATGTATTGCGCACCATAACCATCGGCAATAAAAATATCGCCATTGGTATCAATAATTGTTTCGGTTGGTATAAACTCTGCGGCTTTTTTGTAAACGCCTGTTTCTAATGGCACATCAATAGTCATCAATATCCGGCCATCCATGGTGGTTTTATAAACCTGGTGTTTTACAGTATCGGTAATAAATAAAAATTCGGTGCCGTTTTCATTAACCAGCGTCAGGCCGTGCCCTCCCGGGAAATCATGCCCCCAAAAATCAAGTAGTTTACCGGCAGTATCATAGATCAGGATGTTGTTCTTTGTTTCATTGGTCAGCATAATAATGCGGCCCTTCGAATCCTGCACCATCTCATGGCAATCGTTTACCGGATGACTTTGCGGGTCGAGTTTTCCCCAGGTATTATCCATGCGGTAACGCATGCTGTTATGCCCATAAATGGGCTCGTTGTTTTTTGCCAGCAAATCTTTTGCTATAAAAAAGCCCGCTGTAAAAACGGCGCTTTGCTTAACAAATTTTCTTCTTTCCATAACACTGTAATAATTAGGTTAAAATATCGCGTACTACATTGCCCGCTACATCGGTAAGACGGTACCGGCGGCCCTGACTTTTAAAAGTAAGTTTTTTATGATCGATACCTAACTGGTTAAGTACCGTGGCATGAAAATCATGCACATGCATGCCATTTTTAACAATATTATAGCCAAAATCATCTGTTTCGCCGTACACCATGCCCGGCTTAATACCGCCACCAGCCATCCAGATACTAAAGCAACGCGGATGATGATCGCGGCCATAATTGTTAGGCAATAGTTTGCCCTGGCTGTAGTTGGTGCGCCCAAACTCGCCGCCCCATATAACCAACGTTTCATCCAGTAAGCCGCGTTGTTTCAGGTCGGTAACTAATGCTGCCGATGCCTGGTCAACATCCTTAGCCTGCCCTGCCATTTCTGTAGGCAAATTGCCATGCTGATCCCATCCCTGGTGGTACAGTTGTACAAAGCGCACACCATTTTCGGACAGTTTGCGGGCCAGCAAGCAGTTAGCAGCATAAGTACCCGGAACCAGGCAATCGGGCCCATACATTTTTATCGTATCATCCGATTCTTTTGAAATATCCATGATCTCGGGCACTTCGGTCTGCATGCGGTAGGCCATTTCATATTGTTGTACTTTGGCATTTATTTCCGGGTCGCCAAACTCTTTGTAAGACATTTCATTCAGCGCGGCAATTTGATCGATCATTTTGCGACGCTCCTGTCTGCTCATCCCATCGGGGTCTTTTAAATAGAGTACAGGGTCTTCGCTGCTGCTAAATTGCACACCCTGGTGAATCGAATCTAAAAAGCCATTGCTCCACAGTTTGGAGTATACACCCTGCCCATTGCCCTTGCCCTTTGATAGTAATACGGTAAAAGCAGGAACGTTTTTATTCTCACTTCCTAATCCGTAGCTTACCCACGAACCCATACTAGGACGGTTACCTTGTTGCGCCCCGGTTTGAAAGAAGGTTAATGCCGGATCATGGTTGATCGCCTCGGTGTACATGGATTTAATGATACACAGGTCATCAGCTATTTTGGCGGTGTAAGGAAACAGATCACTTATCCATGCCCGGGCCTCGCCGTATTGTTTAAAATCATAGAACGAGCCAACCAAGGGAAACGAAGTTTGTTTAGCCGTCATCCCGGTTAGTATCTGGTTACCGCGCACAGATGGCGGCAATTCCTGCCCCATCATTTGCCGCAGTTTGGGTTTATAATCAAATGATTCCAGTTGCGATGGTGCACCGTTTTGAAAAAGGTAGATCACTCTTTTGGCTTTAGGCGCAAAATTGGGGACACCCGGAATAAAATCAGCATCGCTGTCGCCACCGCTAAAAAGATTGGGGATAAGCAATGAACCCAAGGCTACACTGCCAAGCCCCAAGCTAAGTTTTGATAAAAATTTCCTCCTGTTCGAATTTAGATGATGCTCTAAAATATCTTTTTCCATGGCCTTAAGTTTTAACAATGGTTTCTTCTAAATTATACAGCGTATCAATTACCTTCATCAAAGCAGCAAGCTTAACCTTGTTTATATTATCGGGCATTGGGTATTCACCAACGGTCAATAACTTTGCCGCTGTTTGGTTATCCATTATTTTAAGCTCATCTGTATAATATCGGGTTAATAAAGCCATTTCATTAGTATTTGGTCGCCTGCAAACAATAAGGCGAAAAGCTTTGTAAATTTTATTTTGGGGCAGTGTGTTTTCAATTAATAAATTAGCTGCCAATACCCTTGATGCTTCCAATACCGTTGGGTCGTTCATCATTACCAGGGCTTGTAGCGGGGTGTTGGTGCGTAGCCTGCGCACTTCGCACTGGTCGCGGTTACTGGCATCAAATATGGCCATCGAGGCAGGCGGAACAGTACGTTTGATTAATGTGTACATGCCCCGACGGTAAAGATTGGGCCCGTGTACCTGTTTATAGCTAGCTAGCTGGCCCCTGCCCGATGTCGCCATTTCCCATAAGCCCGGCGGCTGATAGGGGTTAACACTGGGGCCACCGATAGTTTTTACCAATAATCCACTGCTGGCTAATACCAGGTCACGAACGGATTCAGCCGGAAGGCGTGCGCGCGCACTGCGCGAGAGCAGCTCATTATCGGGATCCAGCTTTAATTTCTCGGGTGTAACTATTGCCGACTGGCGATAAGTTGCCGACATGACCATTTGCTTGACCAGTCGTTTGATATCCCAGCCATGATCCCTGAAATCAGCCGAAAGCCAATCCAGCAGAGCGGCATTTGTAGGCAGATCACCCTGCATGCCAAAATCGCCTGAGCTTTTGACGATGCCCTTGCCAAAAAACTCCTGCCACTGCTGGTTTACAAATGCCCTTGCGGTAAGTGGGTTTTGTTTATTGAACAACCACTGGGCAAGGCCCAGCCTGTTTTTTGGATAATTTGCAGGGAAAGGTAATATAGATTTTGGCGTACCTGGTTGCACTTCATCGCCATGAGTATCATAATTGCCACGTTTAAGCAGATAGGTTTTCCGTATCGTGTCGCCCATTACCGATACGATGAGCTTGTTGGTATCTTGTTTATTAACAAATTTCAGTATGCCTTTTACATCGTCATTTGTTATTTGCATTAATGGTTTTTTTGCATAAGTTTCGGGGCCGCCAACAACCGATACTATCCCCTTTTCATTAACCGTATTAAAGAAGGCAAACAGCTGGTAATATTCCTTTTGCGAAAAAGGATCATATTTATGATCATGGCAGTGCGCGCATTCCATAGTAACGCTTAATAGCGCCTTACCAAAGGTATTGGTTCGGTCGGTAACATAACTTACCCTGTATTCTTCATCGATCACCCCACCTTCTTCAGTAATTTTATGGTTGCGGTTAAAGCCGGTTGCCAGCAATTGCTCCTTGTTAGCGTTTGGCAACAGGTCGCCGGCTAACTGCCAGGTTATGAATTTATCGTAAGACAAATTTTCATTAAAAGCATGGATTACCCAATCTCTCCAGGGCCATTGGCTGCGGTAATTATCATCCTGGTAACCATGCGAATCGGCATAGCGGGCAACATCCAGCCAATGCAGGGTCATTTTTTCGCCATAGGCGGGGCTTTGCAATAATTGGTCGACTATTTTTTCATAAGCGTTCGAACTGTGGTCAGCCAAAAAGTTATCCATCAACTGCAGGGTTGGCGGCAGGCCGGTAATATCAAGACAAACGCGTTTTAATAAGCGTTCTTTATCCGCTTCGGCATTTGGGGTTATGTTTCTTTTTTCCAGCTTGCTTAACACAAAATAATCCAACTGATTTTTGGGCCATGCCTTGTTTTTCACATCAGGCACAGGCACTTCCTTTGGCGGCACAAAAGCCCAGTGCTTTTCATATTTGGCACCTTGCTTTATCCACCTTTTCACCAGATCTGTTTCATGCGGAGTCAATCTTTTAAGGTTTGACGCAGGAGGAGGCATCATTACTGATGAATCTGCCGACGTGATCCGTAAATACACCTGGGATAACGAGGGGTCGCCTGGTATTAAAGCGTGAGCTGTTGGATCATCTTTCAATGCTTTCAACGCTTCTTCGGCTATATCTAATCGTAAACCAGCCTGCCGCTTATTGGCATCGGGACCATGGCATTTAAAGCATTTATCAGAAAATATGGGGCGTATATTAAAATTATAGCTAACCGTATCGGGTACTTCGTTATCAGCCTCCTGGTTGCTTATTGGTTGATTACAGGCATTTAATCCGCATAAAATATATCCGATACAGACAAAGAATAAAAGATAAGCACCTTTCTTCATAAATTAATTTAGCAAGGAAAATAAATCGGTTTATTGGAATGATCTAATATAATAGCAATTATTCACTTATAAATGATTTTTCTATTAAAAGATTTAGAGCCTGTTTAAAAATAGAT
>DHIR01000162.1 GCA_002403905.1 Mucilaginibacter sp. UBA4741 | reverse complement strand
AAAGCCCCCTCTCCTTTGGAGAGGGGTTGGGGTGAGGCTTTGATATCCTGATTTTATTTATATGTTTGTATAACCTAATATATAAACCAACAAACTATTAAATTTTAAGTATAACCATCTCCGCTTCGAGGTTATTATATTTACCTTTTAATATGTACATACATTACAACATTTAAAAATGAATCTTTCGTCTACTACAGATCAGTATAATGCTATCCTTATAAACCCCGCGTGGCGTAAAACCACGCAGTACCTAATGCCCGTTAAATTTAATGACGTTACCGATGGCGAAGTTTATAATATATATCCTGCCACCAAATTAGCCGGCGGTAAAATATTTAACGGTTACGCATCATTAGCCAAATGGATCATCCAACAAAAAACAGTAGTTATTGATGGTTTCGGCGGGGTTTTGTGGGATATAACAAAAGATGCATTACAGGCAGAGATCGAAAACGCAGGCCTAAAAGTAAACTTTGTAGAAACGGCCAATTATTTAAAATCTACCGATGAAATAGAAGAAATGGTTCAACCATTTTTAGGCACTCCGTCATCCGTTTGGGGTATCAAATGTACATTAGAGTTAAAGGATCTGTTTGAATTGGATAAAGTTGCATCGCCCAATAAAAACTTTGATATAAATATTTTAATAGGCACCGGTGCAGCTTTGGCTAACTGGGACGCGCCGATAGTTTATATAGATATACCTAAAAACGAGATCCAATTCAGGATGCGGGCCGGTGTTGTTACCAATTTGGGAACCGACAAATTAATTGAGCCTGCCCAAATGTACAAACGCTTTTATTTTGTGGATTGGGTTTTATGCAATGCGCATAAAAAAGCCATCCTGCCTAAAATTGCAATAATAGCCGACGGCCAATGGGCTACGGATATTAACTGGATGCAGGGTAAAGACCTGATCGCCGAACTTAACCAAATCGGCGAGTCGGTTATCCGGGTGCGCCCATGGTTCGAGCCGGGTGCCTGGGGTGGGCAATGGATAAAAGAGCGTATCCCCGGTTTGAATAAAGACGCGGTAAATTATGCCTGGTCGTTTGAGCTGATCGTACCCGAAAACGGACTGGTTTTTAAAAGCGATGATAACCTGCTGGAGGTGTCTTTTGATTTTTTAATGTTTAATAATAACCAACAGGTGTTGGGTAAACACGCCTCTGTTTTTGGCGATGAGTTCCCTATCCGCTTTGACTTTTTGGACACGTTTGATGGCGGCAACTTATCTATCCAATGCCATCCGCATTTAAAATATATCCAGGACAATTTTGGCGAAACCATAACCCAGGACGAAACCTATTACATACTGGATTGTAAACCGGATGCTCAGGTGTATTTGGGTTTCCAGGAAACAATTAATCCTGATGAATTTAAGACCGCGTTAATAAGCAGTCAGCAACAAAACAAGGCATTGAATATTACCGACTATGTGCAATCGCATACCGCTAAAAAGCACGATCTGTTTTTAATTCCTAACGGAACCATCCATAGCGCAGGGGCTGATAATTTGGTATTAGAGATCAGCGCCACACCATACATCTTCACCTTTAAAATGTACGATTGGGTAAGGCTGGATCTGGATGGCAAACCTCGCCCCATCAATATAGACCACGCCTTTAAAAACCTGATGTTTGATCGCAAAGGCGAAAAGGTGCAAAACGAGTTAATATCAAAACCAAAGGTTATTGACGAAGGCAACGACTGGAAGCTGATCCACCTACCAACCCACACCGAACATTTTTACGATGTACACCGAATAGATTTTGAGGGGAAAGTAGCTATAGATACCAACGACAATTGCCACGTTATGATGCTGGTTGAGGGCGAGTCTGTTTTATTGGAAACCGCCAACGGCACCAGCCAGGTATTTGCCTATGCAGAAACATTTGTAATACCGGCAGCGGCGGGGGCTTATACCCTATCCAACCTGGGCCAAAGCACAGCACGAGTTATTAAAGCATTTTTAAAAAGTTAAATAAATGACAAAAAAAACAACAACAAAACAAAGCGGCACTTACCTGTACCTGGTATGCCTGGTTGCTGCCCTGGGCGGGTTTTTATTTGGGTTTGACACCGCTGTAATATCCGGCACGGTAGGCTTGGTAAAGCATGACTTTAACCTGGATGTATCACTCGAAGGCTGGTTTGTAAGCTGCGCGTTGCTGGGCTGTATCATCGGCGTAAGTATATCGGGCAAGCTAAGCGATAAGTATGGCCGTAAAATCATTCTGATTCTGTCGGCAGTGTTATTTTTGGCTTCGGCAACGGGTTGTATGGTCTCATCATCATTTAGCCAGTTAATAGCTTTCCGTTTAATAGGCGGTTTGGGTATTGGCGTGGCCTCTATGGTATCGCCGCTGTATATTTCTGAGTTTTCGCCGTCACGTTATCGCGGTATGATGGTGTCGTTATATCAACTGGCGCTGACCATTGGTATTGTTATCTCCTATTTCTCAAACGCGTACTTAGCCAATCATACCGGCGACACGTTTAGCAGTGATATGATGCATAAAATATTTTCGACCGAGGTATGGCGCGGTATGTTAGGTTTGGGTACCATCCCTGCGGCTATATTTTTGCTGTCGTTATTCTTAGTGCCCGAGTCACCACGCTGGTTATTGTTAAAGGGCCAGGAAGCAAAAGCCAAAGAGATCTTAATAAAGATTGACGGTGTAGATGCCGCCAATAAAGAAATAGCCGCTTTTAAATCGACTAGCGATAGCGATGGTAACTTGAAAGAGTTGTTTAAACCGGTTTACCGTAAAGCTTTATGGATAGGCTTGTTATTGCCATTCCTATCTCAGGTTTGCGGCATAAACGCGGTTATTTATTATGGCCCAAGGATATTGGAGCAAGCCGGCTTTACGCTGAATAACGCGCTTGGCGGACAAGTTACCATCGGGCTTGTAAACGTGGTATTTACTTTTGTAGCCATTTTTACGGTTGATAAATGGGGTCGCAGGCCGTTGCTGTTTGTGGGCATCGGTGGTGCTGTTATCGCCCTGCTAACTATCGGTTTGTTGTTTGCTTTAGGTATTACTTCCGGCCCGTGGATCTTGATATTTATCTTGTTGTTCATTGCCTGTTTCGCGTTCTCATTTGGCCCGGTTTGTTGGGTGGTTATCGGCGAGATCTTCCCGAATGCCATACGTGGTAAAGCAATGGCCCTGGCCACCTTATCATTATGGATAGCTAACTTTTTGGTGGGACAATTAACCCCGCTGATGTTAGAGCGTTTGGGATCATCGGTAACGTTTTGGTTGTTCGCTATTTGCTGCTCGCCGGCACTTTGGCTAACCTGGAAACTGATCCCCGAAACTAAGGGCAGATCATTAGAGAATATTGATACGTATTGGAAAGAAAATTATAAAGGCGCTAATTAATCATGAAAACAGTTATCAGATCAGGTTTTGCTATCGCGACGTTTTTATTGTCGGCAGGCAATGCAATGTCACAAGATCTCCTCAAATATGTCGACCCAAACATTGGCACGGCACATAGCCGCTGGTTTTTTTATACCCCGGCGGCAGTACCTTATGGTATGGCCAAACTGGCTCCGTCAACTAACGGACATTATGGTAACGCAAGCGGCTGGGAAGCGGTGGGTTACGATACCCGCCATAACTCGATAGAAGGTTTTGTACATTTTCACGAATGGCAGGTAGGCGGCGTTAGCGTAATGCCGGCTACCGGTCCGCTAAAAACTAACCCCGGCGAATTGGAAAAACCGGGCAGCGGCTACCGCTCGCATTTCGACAGAAAAAATCAAGTTGCACAACCGGGTTATTATAAAGTTTTGCTGGATGATTATAATATAACCGCCGAACTGACCGCTACCAAACACGTAGGATTTCACCGGTACACTTTCCCAAAAAACGATCAATCACGCATCATATTTGATATTGGCAATACGCAAGGCGAAAGCGGCATGGTTAGGGACGCAGGCGTTAAAATGACCGATGCTACTCACTTTGAAGGCTACGTAGTCACCTATCCAAAATATGTAAAAAAGTATGATGCCGATGGACAGGTGCTGATGTATTTCTACGGCGAAGTAAGCAAAAAACCTTTAGCCGTAGGCTCATTTAATGCCGAAGGTGCTAAACCTGATTCTAAAGAAGCTAAAGGCAAAGGCGCGGGCCTAAATTTGGAATATAAGACCGAAGCTAATGAGCAGATAGAGTTAAAAGTTGGTTTATCATATACCTCTATCGCTAATGCTAAACTAAACCTGGCTGCCGAAGCTACTGGCCTGACTTTCGAAAAAGCTAAACAACAGGCACAGGCTACCTGGCGCGCCGAGTTGGGTAAGATTGTAGTACAAGGCACCGATCACGATAGTAAAGTAAAATTTTATACCGGGCTGTTCCATGGTTTATTGGGCAGAGGCATAGCTAATGATGTTAACGGCTCGTTCCCTAAACATGACGGCACTATTGGCCGTTTACCAAAAGATAAGCAAGGTAAGTTTAGCTACAACTTTTATAACACCGATGCCATTTGGGGTGCTTACTGGAACCTTACGCAGCTATGGGCGCTATCATACCCTAGCCATTATAATGATTACGTACATACCGAACTGGAGATCTACAAAGAGCGCGGCTGGTTTGGCGATGGCATTGTAAACAGCAACTTTGTATCGGGTGTGGGTACTAACATGGTAGGGCTGGCTATTGCCGGGGCTTACCAGGCAGGCATCCGCGATTATGATACGCAATTGGCCTACAAAGCCATCCGCGCTAACGAAATGAACGGCAAGGACCGCAAGGTTGGCTCGGGTAAAATGGATGTGGACGCGTTTGTTAAGTATGGCTATTCGCCATTTTTAGATGCGGATAAGACAGATTCAACAGGGTCACGTTTCTCTGCATCGCATACGCTGGAATATAGCTTTAGTGCGTTTGCTGCCGCGCAAATGGCAAAAAGCATGGGTAAATTGGCCGACTATAAACTGCTGATAAAAAACTCGAACGGCTGGAAATATTTATATGATAAGGACCTAAAACTAATACGCCCTAAATATGCCGACGGCAAATTTATAGATAAGTTTGACCCGAACGAGCCATGGCGAGGTTTCCAGGAAGGCAACGCCATACAGTACACCTACTTTGTGCCCGAAAACCCAAAAGGATTAGTTAACGCCATGGGCAAAGACGAGTTTAATACTCGACTTAATGACATTTTTGAGGCTTCAGAAAAAGATGGCTTTAGCGGCGGTAAAACCATTAATGCGTTTGCCGGTATTAAGTCGCTTTATAACCATGGAAACCAGCCATGCTTGCATGAGAGCTGGTTGTTCAACTTCTCGGGCAAACCATGGCTAACCCAGAAATGGACACGCGCCATCTGCGATGAATTTTATGGTGTCGAGCCTATCCACGGTTATGGTTATGGGCAAGACGAAGATCAGGGCCAACTAGGCTCATGGTATGTAATGAGTTCATTAGGGATATTTGATGTAAAAGGTTTTACCGATCTGAGGCCTATTGTAGAGCTAAGCAGCCCGATTTTCAGCAAATCGACCATTACTTTAGGTAACAAAAAGCAACTGGTTATCGAGGCTAAGAATAACACTAAGACCAATGTTTATATCCAATCGGCAACATTTAATGGCAAACAGTTAGGCAATTGCTGGTTATACCGCGATGAATTAATGAAAGGCGGGCTATTGGTATTTACGATGGGCGATAAACCAAATGAGGCATGGGGTACTAAGGTGCCGCCGCCGTCAGTACAGTAATCACTTTAAAACAATCACCCCTAATAAATGCGAAGCCGCTTTACGAAAGTAGGGCGGCTTTTTTGTGTAATGCAGACTTACGAAGTTTTAAAAAC
>DHIR01000247.1 GCA_002403905.1 Mucilaginibacter sp. UBA4741 | reverse complement strand
GATAACCTGCACAAAGCCTGCCCCGATCATACCGGCGACTGGTATTTCTCAGGCGATTTCCCAACTCCAGGTGGTAACAAAGTAGTAAACCGCGCCTTTGTTAACTGGATGGAAGGGAAGAATCAGCGGGCGTATATGTAGTATTGAGGTAAAAGACTAAAGGCAAAAAGGCGAAAGGTGTGCATCTTTCGCCTTTTGTTTTATATTGTTATCAGTTCGGCGTTATTGTCCGTATTAAATATACTTTCCATTAAAAAATTGATGGTAGTCCCAATATGAAAACAAAATTTTAGCTAGGCTGAAGGGGCGGCGAATACATAATGTGTAACCAGCTTATCAAGTAAAATTACCGAGGCGATAATTAAGGCTATACCGGCAACTTCGTTGAGGCGGTGAACAAATTTTTCGGATATTTTATCGCGCAGCTTATTGGCGTAAAAGGCTTTGGTAGTATCTAAACCAAACTGTACAACCAATATGGTTATAAACATAATGGCAATTTTAAATGCCCGGTGATGTACACCATTATGATAAATGGTACTGGCTGTACCAATAACGGTTATCCAATGGAATAAAATAGCAGGATTAAAAATGCACATCAAAAACCCTTTAAGAAAATACCCTGTGCGTTTAAGGCCGGTAGGGGTTATGTTGTCGTAGTTTACCTTTGCTTTCTTAAAAATGTAGCGAATGCCTACTACAAATAATATAATACTGCCAACAACACCTGCAATGGTTTTGGTTTCGGCAGGTACGTCAAACAATTGCGAGCCAAATAATATGGCACCCACAAACACAACATCGCTGCATACTACACCAAGCGCTAAAAAAATACCTGCATGGAAGCCCCGCTCAATACTTGTTTTAATTAAAGCAAAAAATACGGGCCCGGTTAAAAAGGTTAACACTATACCAATCCCAATCCCCGAAATAACAGCTTCTATCATTAATCTGTAACCTTTGGTCAGTTTGAAGTATGCGAAGATGCAACTTTTATCTCTTAAATAAAGAAATTTAATGCAGCGTGTTTATTACTTTAAGCTAGTAGAATTATAAAAAATACTTATGTTAGTGGTTTAAAATCAATTTTAATACAACCTTATATAAAATGGAACAAAACAACACCAAAAGTTATGGGTCGGCATTGTACACGCTGGTTACTGTATTTTTTTTCTGGGGCTTTTTAGCAGCCTCAAACGGTATTTTTATACCTTTTTGTAAAGCACATTTTCACTTAACGCAATTCGAGTCGCAGTTAATTGACTTTACCTTTTACGGGGGATATTTTATAGGGTCATTAATACTATATTTTGCTTCGCAAATTACCAGGGTTGATATATTAAACAAACTGGGCTATAAAAACGGTATTGTGCTGGGTTTGGTTTTATCAGCCGCAGGCGCATTAGTAATGATTCCTGCTGTAGCCATAGGTTCATTTATATTTATATTGGGTTCGTTTTTTATAATCGCTTTAGGTTTCTCGTTACAACAAACAGCGGCAAACCCTTTCGTTATAGCCTTAGGTCCGCCGGAGACCGGTTCAAACCGTTTAAATTTTGCAGGTGCTATTAACAATATTGGCGGTATAACCGGCCCAATTGTAGTTAGTGTGATATTGTTCGGAACGGCAAAAGGTGCAGCAGCGGCAAGCAGTGTCCAGCTATCAACTATTGATAACTTATATTATATATTGGCCGGTTTATTTTTAGCAGTAGCTGTATTTTTCTATCTATCTAAGTTGCCGGTTGTTACTACCGACGAAAAGATCGAAGCCAGCAACAAACCAACGCTTCCGTTAATAATTATGTTCCTGGCGTTTTGCCTGATCATGGTTGCCGACCAATTAGCGGCGTTTGCCGGCGTTAGCAAAGCAATAATTATTTACGCAGCATTGGCTATTATATTGATCTCATTAATAGGTTCATTATTATCGGCTAAAAAAAGTAAAGAGGGTTGGGGCGCTATGCAATATCCGCAGTTAATTTTGGGTATGATAGCCATATTTACTTACGTAGGTACAGAGGTTACTATACAAAGTAATATGGGCGCGTTGCTTAAACTACCTAAATTTGGCGGCTTTACCGAGTCGCAAATGTCACCTTTTATTTCGCTTTACTGGGGTAGTTTAATGATAGGCCGCTGGACAGGCGCTATCGGGGCGTTTAACCTATCAAAATCAACCAAGAATATATTGACTTTAGTGGTGCCGTTTCTTGCTTTTGGTATTGTATTGTTAGTTAACAGGTCAACAGGGGTTGATGTAAGCAATTTGTACATCTACGCTATTAGTATTACCGTAATGATAGGCGCGTTTTATATAGGCCAGCAAAAACCGGTACGTACCTTAGTTTCGTTAGGCGTATTGGGTATGATATTTATGCTGATTGGTTTATTTTCGACAGGTATGGTTGCGGTATTCGCGTTTATTAGTGGTGGCTTATGCTGTTCTATTATGTGGCCGTCAATCTTCTCGTTAGCTATCACCGGCTTAGGTAAATATACCGGCCAGGGCTCTGCATTTTTAATTATGATGATATTGGGTGGTGCCATCATACCGCCGGTACAAGGCTTAATGGCCGATACTATGGGTATCCACCAATCATACATCGTTCCGGTTATTGGTTTTGCCTACATCGTATTCTTTGCCTGGAAAGTACGCCAGGAGTTGATCAAACAAGGTATCAATATAGACCATGTTTCTGTTGAAAAAAGCGGGGGACACTAATTGAGTGATCAGTATTGAGTGGTGAGTTATGAGTTTGTTTTTGCATACTCGTAACTCACTACTTATAACTCAAAACTACTAATGAATAAACCATCCTTCAATACCATATTCATGAAATTGGCTACCGACCTGGCCCTGCGCTCGCATTGCGTTAAGGCTCATGTTGGGGCGGTTTTAGTGCGCGATACCCGTATTATATCCATAGGCTATAACGGCCCGCCTGCAGGCACCCACAACTGCGATGAGGAATGGCCCGAAGCCGGTTGCCCACGCGACTCAAAAGGCAGCTGTTCGCTTGCTTTACATGCAGAGGAAAATGCCATACTATATGCTGTTAAAAGTGGCGCTAAGCTGGAAGGAGCTACCCTTTATACCACGCTATCGCCATGTATAGCTTGTGCCAGGTTGATTTTTTCGGCAGGGATTAAACATGTTTATTTTGATAAATCGTACGCCAAATACAAAGGCATCGCCAGCGATGAAGGGGTTGACTTTTTAAATAAGTTTGGTGTACCTACGGTGCAATTGGTGGAGGATAGTCTGAACTAAGATTTATAGGATTTAAAGATTACAAGATTTTGTATCGATATATTATTGTATTGGCAACAGTCAGGCATCTTACTCATCCTAAAAAATCAATTAAATCTGTTCAGACAATAAGCGGTTTTACCAGATCCAGTGCAAACTCTAACTGCTCATCGGGTGTAAGGTCTGTATTATCTAATATAATAGCGTCATCTGCGCGGGTTAGGGGGCTTTCTTTGCGGGTAGTATCCGCATAATCGCGGTGTGCAAGGTTCTCAAATACCTCTTCCAGTGTCATGGTAGGGTTAGTAGGTAAAAGCTCTTTATAGCGGCGCTCGGCCCGTATTTTAGGGTCGGCGGTCATGAATAGTTTAATTTGCGCATTCGGGAAAACCACCGTACCAATATCGCGGCCATCCATCACTATGTCTTTTGATTTGCCCATGCGTTGTTGCTGGCGCACCATTTCAACACGAACATCATGTATGGCAGCCACTGCACTCACTTTATCTGCTACATGCATCTGTCGTATTTCGTCAGATACATCCTCATCATTTAAGGTAATATGTGTCTGGTAATCGCGCGAGTGAAAATTGAGGTGGATCTTATCCAAAGATTCAACCACTTGTTTGTGATTTTGCAGATCAACATTATTGCGGATAAAATATAAAGCTACAGCGCGATACATTGCGCCACTGTCAGCATAAATAAAATGAAGTTTCTTAGCCAGGGCCTTTGCTAATGTGCTTTTTCCGCACGAAGAATAACCGTCTATAGCTACTACAATATTGCTGCTCATATCTGTTACGAAGGTAAATAAAAGTTGGCAGTTTACGGTTGGCAGTTTGCAGACTTTAAATTCCAAATCAAAGCCAACTGCAAACTAAAAACTGCCAACTTTCTTTACATTTGTTTATGAATATCTCTAAAGTCGACCTGCAGAAAGAAACTTTTTATAAGGCTTCCGCGCAGCGGGGGCAAAGGCGGCCAAAACGTAAATAAAGTATCAAGCAAGGTAGAACTGTTGTTTTCTGTAAATGATTCAGTTTTGTTTAGCGATGAAGAGAAGTTATTGATTAATGAAAAGCTGCAAAACAGGCTAAATAAAGACGGGTATGTACAAGTAATTTGCGACGAAGAACGCAGTCAATACTTAAACCGGGAAAAAGCGTTGGAACGCTTGATTATATTACTAACCCGATCATTACAAATACAAAAACCACGCAAGGTAACTAAGCCCAGCAAAAAAGCAAAAGCCGAGCGCTTAGGCAATAAAAAAATACAGTCGGCAAAAAAAGAAGGCCGAAAACGTAATTTTGATGTTTAGTTAAACCGGTATAAAGCGGTTATCGATCCCCATCCATGAGTCCAAACCATTTCTTTGGTATCTTTAGTATGGAATGTGGCTTCCGCATCAAAAACCCAACGATTAGTGGTATAAGTAACACCTACCTCATTACTCATCATTATTGGCTCCGGATGACCTGTAACCTCAATGCTTGACGGATCATTATGGCTTTTAAACAAACTACCTTGCACTGTGGCATCATAACCTATGTAATTAACCATTGGTTTATAATACAAAAAGAACTCATGCTTGTGCAGCGGCGTAATATTACCGGTACTAACCGTACTTTCTGTACTGGCCGAATTAAATAGCTGGTTAAAATTACCTATCCGTAATAATGGCCCAACACCGGCACCGGTAAAGCCATTACCCAAATTAGCGTATGATGCTAATGATATATCAACATTAGTAATGCCTTCAACATTGTTAAACCTGCCTAACAGTTTGTTATACTCTGCCGATAAATTAAGTTCTACATCATTTTGTATTTGGAATTGCCAGCCGGTTGGTTTATAAAAGCCAAAAGTGCTGTGCACATATTCTTGGGTAGCCTGTGCCCCTGATGCCGGGCCGACTACTCCCACCTGTGCGCCAAATTTAAGGTTGCTCTCGTTCTTGTATAAGAAATTAAGTGTTGAACCAGCATATAAATAGCCGGCAAAAGGCCTGTCGACAAAACGGATGGCCGGGATATTACCTCCACGTGGGTTAAATATCTTTTGCCCTAACTCAAAACCTAAAACCTTGTTTTGTAAAGTGCTGCTGTTTTTAAGATCCAACGCATGGCGATAGAAAAAAAACAGGCCATCGGTATAATACCTGTCAGCACCCTGAGCGAGGTAAGAGTCGTTATCGCTTTGCAAGCCAAACTCGCTGCGGTGATTTTGCGCCAAAGCGCCTAATGCTGTGAAAATTAATAGCAGGGGTAGAATTAATTTCTTCATTAAATGGTCTAATTATATATAAAAATTGTCATTTCGAACGAGGTACGAGGAGAAATCTTAAACGCGCGATAATTAGCAAGGCGTATAAGATTTCTCCCGTTGGTCGAAATGACAAACGGATTTAATTCAAAATTGGTTTAATATCTTCTTTAATTGTCAAGTCAAGGGCATCGCTAACCTTTTCATCTAACAGGGCCAGGTTAATAACCTCGCGCATTTCTGTTACGTAATGAAATTTAAGGTCCTTGATATAGCCCTCTTTAATATCCAAAATATCTTTTTGGTTTGATTTACAAAGGATGATCTCTTTAATATTGGCACGTTTAGCGGCCAGTATTTTTTCTTTAATACCACCTACAGGTAATACACGTCCGCGTAAAGTGATCTCGCCGGTCATAGCCAAATGAGGTTTTATTTTACGTTGTGTAAATGCCGATGTTAAAGCAGTTAACATAGTTACCCCCGCCGAAGGGCCATCCTTAGGTGTAGCACCTGCCGGAACGTGTACATGTATATCCCATTGCTCAAACAGTTTCTGATCGATGTTGAAGTAATTAGCATGCGCGCGCAGGTAAGCCAGCGCAATAGTTGCAGATTCTTTCATTACATCGCCCAAACTACCGGTAAGTGTTAAACGGCCTTTACCCGGGCTTAAACTGGCTTCAATAAACAATATATCACCACCTACTGATGTCCAGGCCAGGCCCGTTACTACACCAGCAACGTCATTGCCTTCGTACAGATCTTTATCAAATATTGGCGCACCCAGAATAGTTTCCACATCCTGTTTGCTCACTACGGTATTATAGGGCTCTTCCATGGCAATGTTTTTGGCAGTACCACGTACTACTGAGCCTATCTTTTTCTCCAAGCCACGCACGCCCGATTCGCGGGTATAATCCTCAATCAGTTTCTCTAACACATCTGCTTTAAGCGTAATGTCTTTGGCCTTTAAACCATGCGCCTCGCGTTGTTTAGGTACAAGGTGTTGTTTGGCTATTTCAATTTTTTCTTCGATGGTGTAACCGTTTACCTCTATGATCTCCATACGGTCCAGCAAAGCCGGCTGTATGCTGCTTAATGAATTTGCTGTCGCGATAAACATTACGTTTGACAGGTCGAAATCCATTTCCACATAATGGTCATAGAATGAACTGTTTTGCTCAGGGTCTAATACTTCCAGTAAGGCTGATGATGGATCGCCCCTGAAATCGGTACCTACTTTATCTATCTCATCCAAGATGAATACCGGGTTAGCGGCACCGGCTTTTTTAACCGACTGGATGATCCTGCCCGGCATAGCGCCAATATAGGTTTTACGGTGGCCGCGTATCTCGGCCTCATCACGAATACCGCCCAAAGCCATGCGTACATACTTACGGCCCAATGCTTTTGCTATTGATTTTCCCAACGATGTTTTACCAACTCCCGGAGGGCCAACCAAACAAAGTATAGGCGCTTTCATGTTGTGTTTTAGCTTCAATACCGCTAAATATTCAATAATACGATTCTTAACTTTATCCAGGCCAAAATGGTCCTTATCCAATACCTTTTGGGCACGTTTAAGGTCGAAATTATCTTTGGTAAATTCGTTCCACGGCAAATCAAGCAATAACTCCAGGTAATTTATCTGCACCGAGTAATCGGCAGCGGCAGGGTTAGTACGGGTTAATTTTTCAAGCTCTTTATCAAAATGGGTTTTAACCTCAATTGTCCATTTCTTTTTGGCAGAACGCTGACGTAGACTGTCAATTTCCAGGTCGGGGGTGTTTCCGCCCAATTCTTCCTGTATAGTTTTTATCTGCTGATTTAAAAAGTAATCGCGCTGTTGTTTGTCCAGGTCTACACGTACACGGGTTTGTATCTGGTTTTTTAACTCCAGCAATTGCAGCTCCATGGTTAGATGCTCTAAAACCAGGTTAGCCATATCGCGGCGATTGGTTACTTCTAATAGTTTTTGCTTAGCTGTCATATCGGCATTCATGTTTGATGATATAAAATTCATCAGGAATGAAGTGCTTTCAATATTACGGATAGCTATACCTGCCTCGCTTGGAATATTTGGCGAAAGCTGTATGATATTCATTGCCATATCCTTTATAGAGGATATCATGGCTTTAAACTCTTTATCTTCTTTTGATTTTTTTACTTCTTTAAAAGGCTCGATAGTAGCTTTAATGTATGGCTCTGATTGTACCTCTTCTTTTAAATAAAAACGTTTTTTGCCTTGCAGAATAACGGTAGTGTTACCATCAGGCATTTGCAGCATTTTTATAATAAGCGCTACGGTACCAATTTTATTTAACTGGTTAAAGGTAGGGTCTTCAATAGCGACATCTTTTTGTGATACCACACCTATCATGCGGCTGCCTTTATTGGCATCGCGTATTAATTTGATGGATTTATCGCGGCCAACCGTAATGGGTATAACCACACCCGGAAATAAGACAGTATTCCGTAAAGGCAGAATAGGTAAAAACTCAGGCACCTGTTCATTATTCATCTCCTCTTCGTCTTCTGTTGACATCAGAGGGAAAAATTCCGAATCTTCATTTATCACTGGTAAAACATTTTTAAAATCAAACGGGTCAAAACTCATCAATACCTTTTTTTATAAAAATAAACGTCATGTTGTCAGCTTCCAATATAATGTAGGCTTTTAACATAGCTAAAATAACGGCTACTACATAACTAATGCTATGTTTCAAGACTTATGCCAAGTTAAGACAATATGCTTACAACAATTGCTTTGATTAGGTATCAGTTTGATTATTTGGGTTTTACAAATTTAAACCCTTTTTGTTAAATGTGGTTAAATATATTGGTAAAGATGAAAAAAAGTCATACTCTTGCCCCGCACATTTTATGTATTGCAATTAATTTTATTGAAAAATTAATTGCAATACATAATAATTTATAGTTGCAGGAGTTAATTATATACTATTTGTTTAACATATAAGCTTAATGAGGTTACCGATCCTAGTATCTTTCCTGGTCATATCTTCTGTTGAACATGCGGCATCGCAAAATGCCTATATTAGATTAGGGCAACAGGCTTACATAGAGGGGAATTTTAAGGCAGCCATAACACAACTTGAAAAAGGCCGCTTAATAGATTCGACCAATGCCAATGCTTTATACATGCTGGGTTACTCTTATTACCATAGCGATAACTACGCAAAATCAATCACCGCTTTTACCAAAGAAATAGCACTTGAACCTGCCGAAGCTCACGCTTACTATTACCGCGCAAGGGCTCAAGCCCGCTTAGGTACCGATAGCCAAATACCTGCTGATAAAGAAAAATATTTACTGGGTGCTATTATTGATTTTACTAAAGCCATTTCTATAAATCCTTCTGACACCAAACTAACCGTTTTTTATCAAAACCGGGGTATTGCTTATAGGGAGTATGGTTTATTCAGGCTACAGCCCACCTCTAAGTTTTTTGATAGATCCAGGGGCCAAAACGCTTTAAAGGCATCAATAAACGATCTGCAAAAGGTTTTAGAAGCTGATAGGTCACGAGATGATATATCCTCATTGATTGATCTATCTAAAGAAAAACTAGCCTCGGCTGTGGGCCACCATTAATTTAAGCTTCCTTTTACGGTATAGTTGTTGGGTGCTAACAGGCTTATCTTGTGCGTAAGCCGGTTGTTCCCAAATAAAGATATCTGTTGTGATTTTTGTATAACGTATAAGGAGTCAGGGAAATAGCTTAATTTTTCTGTAGTTTGATACAGCATATTTTTAGTGCTGTTATATATCAATATCCACTTAATTTTATCCCCCTGTTTATTAATAATGATAAGCTGCGTTTTCAGATCAAATGTTTTTGCACGATAGACCAAAGCATCGCCACTGTCCTGAATATTATAGCTGTCGCGCCACGCCGGTTTGTTAATATCCGAGTTGATAAACAAACTTAATTCCGACCCCCAATTGTTAATATGTACTTTCTTAGTTTCGCTAACACCGTTGTGCCTTACAGTTTTTAGAGTAAGGTGGTTTAACTTGGTTAGGCGCAAGCTATCAGCATGAAAATAACCTTTTATATCAAAGTATTTTGGTGCAGTTTGTATGTTGTCTGGTTTGCAGGAGGTGAGGAAGGCGATAAAGGAAATAATTAAATAAATAGCAACAGCCTTCCCGCGAGAAGGTTGCATGCCTTTTATTCTTAAATTATTATTACACCAATACATTCCCACTCATTTCTTCAGGGATAGTGATACCTAAAATATGCAATACGGTAGGGGCAACGTCGCCCAGCTTGCCATCTTTTACTTGCTTAACATCATTATCAATTACAATGCAAGGTACAAGGTTGGTGGTATGCGCTGTGTTTGGCGTGCCGTCATCGTTTATCATGTAATCGGCATTACCGTGGTCGGCAAGTATGATGAATGAGTAACCATTGGCCAAGCCTGCTTCAACAACATCACGGCAACACCTGTCTGCCGTTTCTGCCGCTTTTACAACTGCGCTAAAAACACCGGTGTGGCCAACCATATCGGTATTGGCAAAGTTTAACACGATAAAATCAGGCCATCCGCTTTTAAGTTCGGGGATGATCGCATCGCGTATACCTTCGGCACTCATTTCGGGCTGCAAGTCATAAGTAGCAACTTTTGGCGATGGCACCATCAAGCGTTTTTCATTTGCGAATTCTTTCTCACGTCCGCCCGAGAAGAAGAACGTTACGTGCGGATATTTCTCCGTCTCCGCTATGCGGATCTGGTTCTTACCGGCATCCTGCAAAATCTCGCCTAATGTTTTGGTAAGGTCCTCTTTGGTAAATACCACTTTAACATTTTTAAACGTTTCGTCATAAGTTGTCATAGTGACATAGTACAAGCTTAGCGGATGCAAATTATACTCCGGGAATGCCTTTTGCGTAAGTGCTACGGTAATTTCGCGGCCACGATCAGTACGGAAATTAAAGCAGATCACTACATCGTCTTCTTTTATTATAGCCAGGGGTTTGCCCTCACCATTGGTTTTAACCAATGGCGGCATAAACTCATCAGTAAGGTCTTTTAAGTAAGATCCTTTTATAGACTGTTGTATATTGTCTGTAGGTTCGCCAATTCCGTGTACCATTACATCATAGGCCTGTTTAACGCGCTCCCAGCGGTTATCACGGTCCATTGCGTAATAACGGCCAATAGCTGATGCCAGTTTAACCGGCGTATTGGCAATATGATTTTCCAGGTCGGCAATAAAACCTAAGCCTGATTTTGGGTCGGTATCACGGCCATCTAAAAAAGCGTGAACAAATACATTGCCCAGGCCAGATGTAACTGCCGCATCACACAAACCTTTTAAGTGTTTTATATGCGAGTGCACGCCACCATCAGACACTAAACCAATGAAGTGTACATCCTTATTATTTTGTTTGGCATGATCAAAGGCGGCTTTTAAAACCGGGTTACTCACCAGCTCATTATCGTCAACCGCTTTGTTAATGCGGCCAAGCTCCTGGTAAACGGTACGGCCGGCACCCAAATTCATGTGCCCCACTTCCGAGTTGCCCATTTGTCCATCAGGCAAACCAACGGCCATGCCAGATGCTTCCAGCTTTGAGTTTGGATATTGAGCGATCAGCGAATCAAAAAACGGAGTTTTTGCTGCCAATATAGCGTTAGACTGATCATTACGGCCGTAACCCCAGCCATCTAAAATTATTAATGCGAGTTTCTTTTTGTTTTCCACGATGCAAATATAATTGCAAGGCGCTGTATTACCATGCAATAATATTTAATTCATCAATTTCAGAGAAATGTTTATCGCGTGTTATCAATGTCAAATCATATTGTTTAGCAATTGCGGCTATCCAAATATCATTTTCAGGAATAGGTTTACCCTTTCTTCTTAACGATGCTTTAATAGTGCCGTAAGTTTTTGCTGTATTATTATCTGTTTTTAAAACCTCATAGCTATTTATCAGCTTATCGATGTTATTAATATTCTTTTGAACTTGAACCGAATACTGTGCGCCATAATACAGTTCACCTATAACAGTTACCGGGATAAAAACTTTAACAGCTAAATCAATATTGTTTGCGATAACAGCGTCACCAGCTAATAAAGCCGAAATAATATTTGTGTCTAATAAAATGCTATTTCCAGTCATCAGGGTGAATTTTCTCACATCCCTCTGTAATAGCTTGCTCCATCAATATTGCGTCTTCCTTCGACAAGATCCCAACAAAATCATGCGCTGAAAGCTTTTTTTTAGAAGAAAACGCTTTAGCTTCTAAGTCTGTTGCTGCACTTGCATCAAAATAATGAACGCCGTAATTGATAAGAATTTCAGCGAAATCCCATTTTTCCATGCTGCACATTTCTGCGGCCTGCCCTAAACTAAGCTTGCCTGATTCATACAACTTTGCCGCAATTAAACGGACAGTTTCATCATGTTCTTTCTCAAGAGCTTCAGGAACCTGTAATGTCATCGTAGTCATGATATAAAGATAAGAATTTAATTAAAATTAAAAACCAAATATTGTGTATCTACCAGGGCAGACGCATTAAAATT
>DHIR01000122.1:10143-10310 GCA_002403905.1 Mucilaginibacter sp. UBA4741 | reverse complement strand
GTATGGCCTGGGCCGGTACAGGCGTACTCTGGATGATGACGGGCGGTGTTTTAAAATCGTACGGCATGAGCCAGATGATTGATAAAACTACCGGCGGCATTAAAAACGGGTTACTGGTGCCCAAAGCTGATTTTAGTTTTGTACAGATCAGCGACAGCCATATCGGC
>DHIR01000122.1:7637-9893 GCA_002403905.1 Mucilaginibacter sp. UBA4741 | reverse complement strand
CAGATCAGCGACAGCCATATCGGCTTTAATAAAGCGGCCAATCCTGATGTGGTGGGTACACTGAATGCCGCCATCTCCAAGATCAATAATATGCCCGCGAGGCCTGCTTTCGTGTTGCATACCGGCGACCTATCGCACCTGGCGCAAGCCGATGAATTTGACACGCTGGAGCAAACCTTAAAAAGTGTAAAAACAGAGAAAATATTTTATGTGCCCGGCGAACATGATGTAACCGATAACGGCAAACTATACCTGGAACGCTACGGCAAGGGCACCCTGGGCGACGGCTGGTACAGCTTCGACTCGAACGGTGTTCATTTTATTGGCCTGGTAAACGTTACCAACCATGTTGATGGCGGCCTGGGTTATATTGGCCCCGACCAGTTAAAATGGCTCGAAAATGATCTGAAAGGCTTATCAAACAGTACGCCTATTGTGATTTTCGCGCATATACCGCTTTGGGCCATTTACCCGCAATGGGGCTGGGGGACCGACGACAGCGCCCAGGCATTGGCGCTCCTGAAGCGTTTTGGCTCGGTATCGGTTTTAAACGGGCATATTCATCAAACCATACAAAAAGTTGAAGGGAATATTACGTTCCATACCGCAAATTCAACAGCGTTCCCGCAGCCTGCACCGGGCGCGGCGCCTTCACCGGGGCCAATGAAAGTTCCCGCCGAAAAATTGCGGAGTATGCTGGGCCTAACCAGCGTAAATTATGTGGAGCATGACCATACGCTGGCTATTACCGATACGCCTTTGATGGAAGCCGGCGCAGCAACCGATCAGAAATAATCAGGAAAAATATTACGCATGAAAAAGACAGCACTATTATTACTGGTATTATTTTTAACAAAGGCCAGTTGGGCACAATACAAGCCGGTTGAGCAGGGTTCGACATTGAAATTCACTATCAAAAACCTGGGTTTCGCGGTTGATGGTTTGTTTAGTGGTTTTGAAGGTAATATTAATTTCGACCCGCAAAACCCGGCTAACAGCAGTTTTGACGTAACCATTAATGCCGCCACAGTAAATACCGATATTAAAATGCGCGATGAGAGTTTAAGGGGCGACGGCTATTTTGATGTAAAAAACTATCCGCGTATACGATTGTCATCGGCAAAAGTGGCCGCCACCAATAAAAGCGGCGTTTACCTGCTAACCGGGCAGTTAACCATTAAAGGCAAATCGGGCCCGGTAGCGTTTCCTTTTACCGTTGTGCCATCTGCCGACGGTTATATTTTTAAAGGATCATTTAAAATGAAAAGGAAAGATTTTAACATTGGCGGCACAAGTACCATATCTGATGATCTGGAAGTAATGCTGAACGTATTGGCAAAAAAGGCGTAGTTATATTTTAAAAACTTATACAGTGAAAATAAATAAAAAACTGGCCGTTATTATAATACTTACAGCTACAGTAACCCTAACAGCCGCGGCAACTATAAGTAACCCCGAACAGGTGCGTTACACCAATCTAAAAGTGCTGCCTAAAAACATAAGTTCGAAAGAGCTGCAGGGCATTATGGTGGATGATTTCCAGGACGGGCTGGGGGTAACCTGTAATTTTTGCCATGCCAATGCGAAAGATAGTCACAAACTTGATTTTGCCAGCGACGCCAAGCCTGAAAAACAAATAGCCCGGGTAATGATGCGCATGACCCTTGGCATCAATAAAAAATATATTAAATTAAAGCATCCGCAAATTGGCGATGCGGCGCTTGTTATAACCTGTAATACCTGCCATAAGGGCCTGGCATTTCCGGAGGGCACCGAACTGAAATAATTAAATATAAATTGCTTTTGTTAACTTACTAAATATTAGAACCGGGATATTGAAAATAAACAAAATACTATATCACCTCCTGTTTTGGCTGGCGGCCTATTTTTTCTGGATATTCATTTTCAGGAACGGGGCGCTGGTGCTAACCCATACCATCACCATACAATTTTGTTACCTGGCGTTTATTTCGGCAAACTACTATTTTAACGCGCTTTATACCATCCCGTACCTGTTAAACAAAAAGCGGTATGTAAAATTCGGGATGTATTTTATTGGCGGGGTTATTATAACCGCGCTCATCAGGATACCGGTATCTATATTCGTAATTACCTACGTTTTTAAAGTTGTTAACCCTCATTTTAATTACCTTTCCATTTTTCGCGATTCATTCATAAATATTTTATTTTGGGTGGTTTGCATACTGGCAGCTAAAATGGTGATCGAGAAAATAAGGTCGCAGCTATATATTGAAC
>DHIR01000122.1:0-7586 GCA_002403905.1 Mucilaginibacter sp. UBA4741 | reverse complement strand
ATAGAAAAAGAGAAAGCCACTAACGAGCTTAATTTTTTGAGGGCGCAGTTTAACCCGCATTTCCTGTTCAATTCTATCAATTCTATTTACGGGCATATTGATAAATCAAATAAAAACGCCAGGGAAATGCTACTGGTTTTTTCGGAAATGCTGCGCTATCAGTTGTATGAGTGTAATGTTGAACAAATTGCGTTAAACAGTGAAATTAATTATATCAGGAATTATATCGCCCTTCAAAAAAGCAGGATTGATGAACGGATAGCGGTTTCGTTATGTGCTGATGAGGTAAACGGACAGATCAACGTGGCGCCACTGCTTTTTATAGCGTTTATTGAAAACGCGTTTAAATATGTTGGTTTTAATGAAGATAAAGAGAACCGGATAGAGATCTGTCTGAAATATGAAAAGGGTAACCTCCTGTTTAAAGTTTTTAATACAAAAGATACCTTTGTGAATGTTAATCAAACTGAAAAATCATCCGGCCTGGGGATTGCTAATACGAAGAGACGGCTGGAAATACTATATCCTGAAAAGCACCTGCTCACTATTATTAATGAGGAATGCCATTATGAGATCACCTTAATTTTGTTTGACGTATGATTTTAAATTGCATCATCATAGATGACGAGCCCATAGCCCGGAAGCTTTTACAGGAATATATTGAAGAAACCGATTTTTTAGCGCTTGCTGGTACTGCCGAAAATCCGTTAAAAGCTACCGGCCTGATCAATGATCTTGATGTCGACCTGGTATTCCTGGATATTAATATGCCAAAAATGAACGGGTTGCAATTTCTGCGGTCGGCGGTTAACCTGCCCATGGTTATTATTACCACCGCTTATGGACAATACGCGCTTGATGGCTTTGAAATGGCTGTGGTTGATTACCTGGTAAAACCATTCTCGTTAGAGCGTTTTTTAAAAGCATCGCAAAAAGCGTTGGAGCTAAAAACTTTAAAACTTAAGCAAACCACTCCCGCGAAAACTGAACCCGCATATTTTTATGTTAAATGCGACGGAAAAATTGAGCGTGTTGTATACAATGAATTGCTGTATGTTGAGGCGATGTCTAATTATGTAACCCTTTATACCCTTAATAAAAAACTGGTTGTATACTTAACTATAAAGGGGATACAGGAAAAGCTACCCGAAGAAATTTTTTTACAGGTTCATAAAAGCTATATCGTAAACATGAACAGGATAAATACCATTGAAGGCAATATGCTGAACCTGGGCACAACAAAGATCAGCATAGGGTTAAGTTTTTATGACCAGGTAATGGACAGGATTTTAAAAGGCAAGTTTTTTAAAAGGTAAGTGCTATTATTTTTGTTTAAACCTTCGAATATTTTATTTCCGGTTTTTTAATTCTTCCATAATTGCTGTCAGATCAATAGGTTCACAATCTTTTATTAACCCTTCTACAATAGGTAAGGGCATTTCGGCGGCAATTTTAAAATTGATACAGCCTTTTTGAAACTTCGCCTTATCCAACAATCTGCTGTACCGGCCATAAATTACCTGTGAACCATACATCGGCAAAACGTGCAGCGACATATAATCCTTCACGCTTGCTAACCCATATTTAAACACTTTATTAGCCTTGTAGATGATCATTTTTTTTCCCATCATTTTTTCACCCCGGCGACTACCGTTTTATCATTATTGATAATGATCTCATGGATGTTAGCTAAAAGCTCTTGTCTTGTCGGGTCCTGGCCCGAAATGTATTCGGCTGGTGTCATGGCAATTGCTGATTATTTACAGGCAAGTTAAAAAATATTTTTGGGTTATTATTTACGGTTCTTTTTATCTAAAACAAAAAGAGGCTGTATCAAAAGTAAAACTCACATTGGTTAAGCAGAATATTATTTTGACTCCATAAATCCTTAGTGCCCTTTGTGGAAACCTCTGTGAACTTTGTGGTTAATTTAACCGCAGAGGGCACAAAGAAAGGCACAAAGTACACGGAGCTCCCAAATAATATTTTGCCCTATTTTTATGATGGGGACTTTTGATACAGCCTCTTTTTTTTAATTTGATAAAATTATTGTTGACGACGGCCACGACCACCGCCAAAACCGCCTGCAATTACAGTGGTTGCATTAGGGTTACGTTCTTTTGCAGCCGCCAAAGCAGCATCATAAGTTTTTTTCTGGTCAGGAGTTAACAAAGCAACAATAGCTGCTTCGTTAGCTGCTGTAATAGGAGCTAGTTTAGGGGCCATTGCCTGCATTGCCTGCATCCTTGCCGCCCTGTCTGCATCAGCAGCAAGGGCAGGCATTGTAGCTCTAAGGCTATCGCTTGATTTGTTTTGCTTAGTAAGGATAACAACTATTTTTGCTTTTTGATCGGCAGTAAAGTTGTAAGCAGCCATGCGTTGTCCATCAACTGTCATTTTTGCTCTTTCTTCCGGAGTTCTTTGTGGTCCGCCGCCTTGTGCTTTACTAAAAGTAGTAACACCTGCCACAAGGGCGATCATAATAAGTAGTTTTTTCATTTTTTGTTTAATTTAAGGTTTCCTAATTAAAGGTTTAATTTATATTAATTAGTTTACTAGTTGAAAAGCTGTATTGCCTCTCTGTAATTTTTTTAAATATAAACAAAACGTTCAAAAAATAAATAAATACATAAGTCTATCAAGAATGTTACTAAAAATTCCAGGTAAACAAATGGTGTTTTTGATGCCGGTGCTTTTTTTATGGGCTTAAATCGAGTGCATAAAGGGATCATTTGTTAATTTGCAAAATCCACTATCAATAAATTTGGTGATAAGTATCATCTTTTGGTAATGTATTAATGTTTTTTTTGTTAAAAAAGGAGATGATATGAACTTTTTCAAAATTAAAACGAGCTGGTCTAACGCCGAATTTATTGTGCTGAAACTTTGTGTAGCCACGGCATATATTTTGGTGGGGTGCTATTTTCATAATTTTTTCCGCACCTGGTATATCCCGGTATTGTTGGTGTTTGGTATCACCTGTATTTGGTCGGTTTACCTGTGGATAAGTAAAATGAAAAATAGCAAACCATAAAACATACGCATAACCCAGGAGTGTTTTTTTAATTTGCTTAGGTACCCCAGGTGCGTTTGCCCAAAACTCAGCGCCATTTTAATGGTTAATATACATATTCATCCGCAATGGCAATAGCCTGCGAAATTATGATAAGCCCTTCATCTACCTGTTCTTTGGTGATGGTAAGCGGCGGAGCTATAAATACGTAGTTCCAGCGCACAAAAGTGTACATGCCTAACTCTTTTATTTTGGCGGCTACTTTATTCATAATAACCATTTCTTCGGGCTTCGCATTAAACGGGGCCATAGGCTCTTTGGTTTCCCTGTTTTTTACCAGTTCAAAACAACCTAAAAGGCCGGTATTCCTAAAATCGCCTATACTAGGATGAATTACCTTCATTTCCTTTGCCCGCTCATCTATATAAGCGCCCATAGCCGCCGCGTTTTCTATTAAATGCTCATCTTCATAAATTTTTAGCACTTCAACACCTGCAGCACAGGTTACCGGGTGCGCTGAGTAGGTTAATCCCAACATTAAGGGCTTATCGTCAAAATGCGCGGCTATTTTATCAGTTACAATCAACGCGCCAAGCGGCAAATACCCGGCGGTTATACCTTTGGCGGTGGCTATCATATCGGGCACAACGCCATGCAGGTCAACAGCAAACCATTTCCCGGTACGGCCAAAGCCGCTCAATACCTCGTCAGCAATTAACAGGATGTCGTATTTGTCGCACAAGGCCCTTACTTTTTGGAGGTAATCGGGCGGATATTTGATACACCCTGATGTGCCGCTTTCGCCCTCCATTAAAATAGCCGCCACATTTTCAGGCCCCTCAAACTCAATTACCCTTTCAATATGGCTCACGCATTCGCGGTTGCACGAAGTAATTTCCTTTCCCCAGGGGCAACGGTAGCAATAGGGATCTTCCACATGCACAATATTAGGTATCTGCTGCGAATCAGATGCCAGCTTACGCGGGTCGCCGCCCGCTGTCATAGCGCCGTATGAAGCGCCGTGAAACGCCCGGTAGCGGGCAATTATTTTATGTTTTCCGGTATACAAGCGCGCCAGTTTTATCGCGTTTTCAATAGCGGAAGCGCCGCAAACCGTAAACAAGGTTTTAGTGAGATTGCCGGAGGTTATCTCCGCTAATTTCTTGCTCAGTTCGCCGCGTGCTTTGGTAACACAATCTGGGGTGATATAACAAACCTGCTGCATTTGCTCAACAACAGCCCGCGTTACCCGCTGGTTGTCGTGGCCAATGTTTACATTGATTAGCCCCGAAGAAAAATCAATATAACGTTTACCCTCATAATCATATAAATATACCCCTTCCGCCCTTTTTACCGCTATAGGGTTAACCCCCTTTTGTTTGCTCCACGGAAAGAGCGTATAATCCATACTGTTTTGGATGATCTCTTCGGTTTCGCTTAGTGTTTTAGTTTCTTGCATATTAGTCCCCTCTAAATCTCCTCTGGTAGGGGAGACTTTTTTGATTTCGGTTTTATTAAAGCCCTTCCGCCAAATGGTGGAGGCAGGTAGGGGCTTTAACGCATCCAGGTAACAGACCCTACCGTAAAATATAAAGTTAAATAAATCTTTTGCTGGCTAAACGGGTTGGGGAAATAATATTTTGATCTGATGCTTACAGGTGATATTTCAAGTCCCTGCAACTTGGGATTGAAATATTATAATTTGTGATGATTTATGTATAATTTGTCTAAGTTTGAATAAACAGGATGCGTCTGTCACCTGCGATATCAAAAATCACAACCTAAACCTAAACAAATGAAGTTAGTCATCAATTCCTTATCCAAAACGTATGCGAACGGTGTGCAGGCGCTAAAAAATGTTTCATTAACCTTAAATAATGGCATGTTTGGCTTATTGGGCCCAAACGGGGCGGGTAAATCATCATTGATGCGCACCATTGCCACTTTACAGGAGGCAGATAGCGGCAGCATTTTTTTAGATGGCTTGGACGTATTAAAAAACAAAACCGAAGTAAGGCAGTTGTTGGGCTATTTGCCACAGGAATTTGGCGTTTATCCTAAAATATCCGCAGAGCGGATGCTCGATCATATTGCCCAGTTGAAGGGCGTTGGGAATAGCGCTGAACGAAAAGAACTTGTTTCAGCGTTGTTGGATAATGTTAATTTAAGTAAAGACCGGAAGAAAAACCTGGGTACTTACTCCGGCGGGATGAAACAGCGTTTCGGTATAGCGCAGGCCCTGATCGGAAATCCTAAACTGATTATCGTTGACGAACCAACCGCAGGGCTTGACCCGGCAGAAAGAAACCGTTTCTACAATCTGCTGAGCCAGCTCGGTGAAAATACCATTGTGATCTTATCCACCCATATCGTAGAGGATGTAAGCACGCTTTGCTCCAACTTCGCCATCATTTGCCAGGGTGAGGTATTATACGCAGGTCAGCCGGATACAGCAGTAAACGAAATGGAAGGCAGGATATACACGAAAGCAATTGACAAAAATGAATTGAAATCCTATCAGGAAAGTTTTAACGTGATATCAACCCAATTGAAGACCGAAAAGCTTCATATCCGCATTTTGCAGGACGGCGATCCCGGCCGTGGCTTTGTTACAACTACCCCCAACCTCGAAGATGTATACTTTAGCAATATTGCTACCCGCGTTGATGTCGACACTATTTAATTCAAAGCGTATGTTCTGGAAAATTTTCGTTTTTGAGGTTCAAAACAAACTTAGACGGCCTGCGGTATATGTATATTTCTTTGCCGCTTTTCTTTTCATCGCGTTTTCTTTTTCAGCAGGCGCATTGCCGGTAGGAGAAAAAGAACATATCAATAGCCCGCGGCTGCTCGCTTTCGCTATGGGCTATATATCAATCATCATGATGTTGGTTACTTCCGCCATCATGGGATCGCCGCTTTATAAGGACATTGAATATAATACCAAAGATTATTATCTCACTTACCCGATCACTAAATTCGGTTATTATTGGGGCCGCTATTTCAGCTCGTTGTTATTTGTCCTGGTCATAGGGGCCGCAGTTGTACTGGGTGCATTCGCCGGCACAAAATTAGGACCGCTTTTTGGCCTGAATGATGTAAGCAGATATGGTCCGGATAAATTGAAATATTTTCTTGAGCCATTTGCTTTTATTGGTATACCCAACCTTGTTTTTACTTCTTCTGTATTTTATGGATTGGTTGCCATTACCCGGAATATAAAGGTGATTTACAGCAGTGGTATTATTTTATTCCTGGGCTATTTGCTTTCCTCCTTTTTTTTAAACCATACCAATAACCTGGATATCATTAATCTGGCTGATCCGTTTGCTTTCCACGGTATATTCCTGCAATACAGGGATTTAAATGATCAGCTCCGGAATGTAACGCCAATGGTTTTTCACGGCGCCCTGCTGATCAACCGGATTCTTTGGCCGGGCATTGGAATAGCTTTACTGATCTTTAGTTACCTAAAGTTTAATTTTGAAGACTTTTTCAGTGGTAAACGCGACAAAAATGCTGCAATTGCAGAGAAGCCGGACCGAAATGCGCTTCGGCCGCAGGTAGCCATCAGTTTCGACAGCAGATATAACCTTAAATCACTTGTTAACCTTGCCAAAACTGAGTTATTGAATATCATCAGGGATAATTATTTCTGGATCATAATGTCCTGCGGTTTGTTGTTCTTAGGCTTTGCATTCTTTAGGGGTGGTGATAATAATTATGGTGTTGATAATTTTCCGCGAACAGTAACCATACTGGCGACCTTTAATGAAGTTTTCCTGTTCTTTGTCTTCTTCATTATCATATTTTATACCGGCGAAACCGTTCATCGTGACCGGGTGACCCGGTATGCTCTTATCAATGATTCACTGCCGATGCCTAATTGGGTGCTCAATGGCTCCAAGCTTTTAAGTCTTTTGATTCTTGGTTTAGGCTTGTCGCTGATTCCCATGATTTTGGGAATTGTTATCCAACTGGCCAAAGGATTTACCCTACTTAATTTACCCACCTATTTGCTGGCTGTATTCACGCTCATTTTGCCGCGCTTTTTAGAGATGGTCGTATTCGCTTATGTGATACATGTGGTGGTAAATAATAAATTTGCGGCACACGGAATTGGTGTTGTTATTTGGATCGTCCTGTATTTCATGGACACGACTTCAATTTTCAATTACCGGCCCCTTTTATATTCCTATACGCCTGGCTATGAAATTTCTGACATGGATGGCATTGGCCATATGGCCGGCCCCGTTGCCTGGTTTAACCTGTATTGGTTGTTAGCCGCAATGGTTCTGGCCGTTATAGCCGCCTTGTTTTATTACCGGGGCGTAGCTTCTTCATTTAAAGAAAGGCTTCAATTGGCTAAAGAACGCTTTGACGGTAAAACACGGTTAATTACCGGCGTATTGTTGATTGCTTTTTTAGCAGTTGGATCATTTGTGTATTATAACGTCAGCTATCTGAATGATTACCTGACCAGTTCTGAAATGGATCAACGTGCGGTAATTTACGAACGGACCCTAAAACGGTATGATACACTCCCGTTACCAAAGGGGAAGGCCAGGAAATT
>DHIR01000267.1 GCA_002403905.1 Mucilaginibacter sp. UBA4741 | reverse complement strand
TATTAAACGCCTTATTCTATAATAATATTAAGGCATATTCGCTAACTGCTCTAACAATTGCTTAATATAATGATCCATAATCTTTGCCGGTTGCATGCTGAATTTTTGCGTAACCCGGTTAGCCAGTATAACATTGCATGATACCGCCTGGTGCCCCAAACTTGCTGCCAGGCCGTATATCCCTGCTGTTTCCATTTCTAAATTGGTAATGCGCCGGCCCTCAAAGTTAAACTGCTGTATAATATTCATCAAATTTGGAATGGCGGTCACGGCTCTTACCTGCCGCCCCTGCGGCGAGTAAAAGCCGGGCGCGGTAATGGTTATGCCTTGTTGCTCGCCGTTGCCTAATTGGTTTAGTAAATTAGAACCTACAGAGGCTACGTACGGCGATAAAATAGCATCTGCCGGTAAGGTTTCTTTAAATGCATTAAGCAGGTCTTGTTCTTTACCGGATAGTGTTTGTTTATAATAATGCATTAACGGATCTAACCCAAATGCTGCCGATGATAACAGCAGGCTGTCTATAGCAATATCAGCCTGTACAGCGCCTGATGTGCCGATGCGGATAATGTTTAGGCTGCGCAGGGTTTGGTTTACTCTACGCGTGCTAAAATCGATATTAACTAACGCGTCCATCTCGTTAAAAACAATGTCGATATTATCGGTACCAATACCGGTAGATAGTACGGTCAGCCTTTTATTGCCGATGGTGCCCGTATGGGTAATGAACTCGCGCTTGCCTTTTTTTAGTTCGATGAAATCAAAATACTTGCTTACCTCGCCAACACGGTCAGGGTCGCCAACAGTTATTACAGTGTCGGCAATGTCGCCGGGGTGCAGGTTTAAGTGGTATGCGCTGCCATCGGCATTTAATATAAGATCAGTTTCTGATATGCGGTTCATACCCGTAAAATTGGCAAATATTTTGTATGGATTAATATTATCTACTTAAATATTAAATACCATGGCTAAAAGCCCCCTCTAAATCTCCCCCGGTAGGGGAGACTTTATTTGCTATTAAAAGCCCTTCCTACCGGGGAGGGTTGGGTGGGGCTGTAAAAGCGTCAATGATCTTCATTAACACAATAGCATCATCTATCGAGCATGGATTATCGCCCTCGCCGTTAAAATAGTTTACTACTTTTTCTATCATGGGTTGCTGCACATGTTCTAACGAAGGGAAGGTTATCAATTCTTCTACCCCGCCGACTTTTAAAGTTATGGTATGCGGCGAGTTAAAAAACGGGAAACTTATACTGCCTTCCGAGCCTATTATTTCGCATCGGTCAATTGATTCTTCTTCGGCAACGTTAAAGCACCATGAACCATTAACAACAACGCCATTTTTAAATATCAGCAGGCCGCTTACATTATCATCGCAAGGGTTAGCACCTGATTGATTTAATCCGTGGCCATTGTAGTACTCGGGTTCGCCAAAAAAATAAAGCATAAGGTCTAGCTGGTGTGGGGATAGATCATGGAAATAACCACCGCCCGATAGGGCAGGGTTTATGCGCCAGTTATCTTCCAGATGGGTTATCAGGGCCGGTTTACGGCTTTGCCACATCCTTATTTGTACAGTACGGACATCGCCGATAGTGTTACTATCCAACAACTCTTTTATCTTTAAAAAGAAAGGCTGGGCGCGGCGGTAATGTGCAATGGATACTTTGCCGGTACTTTGTTTAACAGCTTCGGCTATTTTAATAGCTTCGGCAGCGTTTAGGGTTACGGGCTTTTCTATGTAAACGTTTAATCCTTTTTTCAGGGCTGATAAAGTATAGTCTATATGCGAAGCCGGGGGAGTAGCCACATAAACCGAATTGATCTCCGGATTGTTCATCAACGCCTCACCATCAGTATACCATTTGGCTACGTTGTGGCGATGGGCATAGTCGGCAGCCTTGTCGGCGCTGCGGCGCATTACGGCTACCAGTTTACTGTTGGGTCCTTTATTCATTGCCGGGCCGCTTTTTTTCTCTGTCACGTTGCCGCAACCAATAATCCCCCAGGTAATTTTGTTCATATTGCGTATTTAGGAAGGTAAAATTAGAATAAAATGTCTAAACCAAAACCTTACAAACCAACAGTATCCTGAAATCCATCCATCCTATAAATCCTAGTTCAGACAATCTCGGCTACAACAAACGTGCTGCCGCCAACAAATATCAGGTCGTTATCCTTCGCGTTTTTTTGTGCTGATGCAAACGCGTCTTTTACCGAAGAATAAGTCTGTCCGACTAACCCAAAGCTTTCTGCCTTCTGCTTTAAGCTTTCCGCTTCCAACCTACGCGGCATATTGGGCTGGCAGAAATAGTAAATGGCATTAGTGGGCAGCATGGATAATACTTTACTGCTATCCTTATCATTCACCATACCGATAACAAAATGCAGTTGGTTATACTGTACATTGGCAATGTTTTTTAAAACCTCCTGTATGCCATCAGGGTTATGCCCGGTATCGCAAATGGTTAATGGATTTGTGCTTAGTACTTCCCAACGCCCATGCAGGCCGGTTAGCGTTTTAACCTGTCGCAGGGCAGTTTTAATATGGTCGTCAGTTATTATAAAGCCTTGTGTGCGTAACTCATTTATTGTGGCGAATACGGTTTTTATATTTTTAAGCTGGTAGCTTCCTGTTAAATCTAGTTGTAAGTGGTGAGTGGTGAGTGGTGAGTTTTCGGTGATCTCAACTTCCAACAGATCATTCCAACCTTTTGACTTTTGACTTTTAACTTTTGAATTAAATAAGTCTGATGCAAAGCTAATAACGGCATTTTCCTGTTCCGCTTTGCGGATGAATATATCGGCAACCTCATCCTGCTTTTCGCCGATGATTACGGGTACATTGGGTTTGATGATGCCTGCTTTTTCGGCGGCTATAAGTTGCAGGGTATCGCCCAGGATATTCATATGGTCCCAGCCGATGTTGGTGATGATGGACAGGAGCGGGGTAATAATATTGGTCGAATCAAGCCTGCCGCCCAGCCCGGTTTCAATAACGGCTATGTCCACCTTTTCTTTAGCGAAAATATCAAAGGCAAGTCCAACGGTCATCTCAAAAAAGGAGGGTTGTATGTCCTCGAAATCCGGTTGGTGTTTAGCCACAAAATCAATAACCGTTTGCTGGCTGATCATCTGGCCATTAACCCGGATGCGCTCCCTGAAATCTTTTAAATGCGGCGAGGTGTACAACCCCGTTTTATAACCCGCCACCTGCAGCACCGCCGCCAGCATATGCGAGGTTGAGCCTTTGCCATTGGTGCCGGCTATATGGATCGTCTTAAACTTATGCTGCGGGTTATCCAGCCGATTACAAAGCTCAATCGTATTGTTCAAATCGGCTTTGTAGGCAGAGATCCCTACGCGGGTAAAAACGGGTAGTTGGGCGTATAGGTAGTCGATGGTTTGCTGGTAGTTCATTTACAATAGCAAAGCTATAAACTAAATGTTATTTACACGAGTGTAACGTCTTTAGCCGGTAGTAAAAATTACCATTTTCCGGGCATTATACGTTTTGCCGGTAGTAATTTGGGGCGTTTATCGGGCATTGACGGTAATGCCGGTAGTAAAAATCACTGTTTTCCGGGTATAAGGGGTTATGCCGGTAGTGTTTTTATTGGATAATTTATTGAATTATAGATAGTTAGTAAAATAAGCTATTTAAAAAACCTATAAATTGACGTTGGTAATTTTTGTTCTTTACAGCTTTTTGAAGGTGCCTTACTATTACTACAAAAATACGAAAAATCGGTCGCATTTTTATCGCTGGCGCAAGTATGTCGGGCCGGGCTAGTGCGCAAAGGCTACTTGTGCCTTATAAACTAAACTATTTCATTACCATTGGTTCGATCAAAATGATCTCCGGATATAATTGTGATGGTAAACCGTAATAATCTTTAGCGTCGCTGGCGCAAGTATGTCGGGCAAGCAAGTGCGGCAAAGGCTACTTGTGCCTTACAAACTAAAACTATTTCATCACCATTGGCTCGATCAAAATAATGTCTGGAAATAATTGTGAAGGCAAACCGTAATAATCTTTAGCACTACTATATAAATATTCTTCCGGGCTTTCTACAAAGCCAGCCGTTACCGGATTGTTATGAATATAATATAATTTTTGATGTGTTACTGTTTGCGTAAACAATTCGATAGGGTGGTTGTCTTGTCGCCAAAGTTGAAACCGGGCATTGTTACTATTCTCTGATCCCGCTTCTTTCATTAATTTCAAAATCCACTCGCGCCTGCTTTCCTGTGGATGTTCCTCTATGCATTTTCGCAATGCTGTAGAAGTGTGCCTCTTCATATCGCGCACAATGTCTTCCATATTGTCTTTTTCTGTACCAATTATCATATGCACATGGCTGGTCATTATACACCATCCAAATATTTGCAAGCCTTTGTTCTTTTGGCAATATTTCCAGCTGTCTAAAAGTATTTGCCGGTATTCATTTCGTACAAAAAGATCGATCCAGCCTACAACTGCAAGTGTTATAAAATACAATCTCTCCTGGTCATGAAATTTATACTTGGTACTCATGCCTTAAATATAAATATAATTACAGTTAGTTGTAAAGTATGTAAAGGCACAAGTAGCCTTTGCCCGCTTGGCCGCCCGACAGTACCTTGCGCCAGCGTGTTGGACATATTGTTGTAAAGGCACAAGTAGCCTTTGCGCGCTTAACCCGCCCGACATACTTGCGCCAGCGGGGGGGGACGTTGGTAATTTTTGTTCTTTACAGCTTTTTGAAGATGTCTTATTATTACTACAAAAATACGAAAAACCTACCGTATTTTCATCGCTGGCGCAAGGATGTCGGGCCACGCTAGTGGCATTTTCTGTAGCTGGCGCAAGGTACTGTCGGGCAAGCAAGTGCGCAAAGGCTACTTGTGCCTTAGCAAATTTAATTCACCTTAAACACAAATACCACCGTACCAATTTGCGGGTCGGGGGCAGAGTCAAGCGGGTTTAGTTTGGAGTTTTTTACGGCATCCTCGCATCTTTGCAGGAGGTTCGAGTCGCTTATGGTGGTGCCGCGGGCACCCGCACGGGCGTACGTTACGTTGCCGTTTTTGTCAACACGGATATCAACCACTACCTTGCCGGTATGGCGGCCATTATCGTTTATAGCGGGTTTGCTGGTAAAGTTGCGTTGTTCCATCATCAGGCTGCCGCCATTGCCGGAGCCTGTGCCGTTATAGTTATTGGTTAATGTGCTGCCGGTTGGTTTGCCCTGGTTGCCGGGTGTGCCGGTTGTTCCGTCGCCTTCGCCAACGCCGTTGTTGGTTTTGCCTTTATATAACGCGTTTTGGTTTACCGTTGGCTTGGTAACCGCTTTGGTTGGCTGTGTAGCCACAGTATTGGTTGGCTTTTTGGTATTGGCCGCTACTTCGGGCGCGTCCTCTGTATTTTGGGTTACTACATTTTTGTCGCTGGTTTCTGTTTGAGTCTTTTGCTCGGTAGGGGCGGCTTTAGTTACTTTATCTGGTTTGGTGTGGTTAGCTTTTTCCGACTGCGAAGGCTGCTCGGTGCTCATGTAATCGCTGCCCATGCCTTCGTCCGTAGTGCCGTAATTAACCAATATCCCGCCTGTACCGTCCTCTGCCTTTGGCGGGTTAGTGAACACAATAAAATAACATAAAGCCATCACAAACGCCAGTATCACGCCTGTAGCTGCAAATGCTTTTGGATAGTTATTTTCTTCTTGTAAGTAGTTCATTTGTTTAGTCATTGGTCATTGGTCATTAGACTAATTATCTAATGACCAATGACTAATTTACCCCTTCGGTTCCGTTGCTAATACTAACTTAATATTCAATTTCTGTGCTATGTCCATTACCTGTACTACATCTTGTATGGCTACGGTTTTGTCTACGTATAGTACAATGGTTAGTTCGGTTGCTATGGCTTTATAGCTTAGCAGGCTGGCGTTTAAGTCGGCTACCGGTACTTCCTTTTTATCAACGTAATATTTAAGGTCCTTGGTTATTGATACCGTTATTGTTTTTTTTGATACCGATTGCCCGCTTGATGATTTTGGCAGCATCAGCTTGATGACGTTAGGGTTGGTTACCGTTGACGCTATCAGGAAAAACAAAAGCAGGAAGAACATGATATCGTTCATGGCCGAAGTATGCACCTCGGCAGACGCTCCCCTTTTTCTCTTTCTTAAATTCATTATTTGCTGGGTTCTTCTAACAGATCAATAAACTCAATAGCATCGGTCTCTAATTGCAGTATCACTTTATCAACCATCATATTTAAAATATGGTAGCATACATAAGCCACAATACCTACAAATAAACCTGCTGCCGATGTCACCATCTTTACATATAAACCGCCTGATATTACACCCATACTGATGTTATCGGTTTTAGAGATATCATAAAAGATCTTGATAACCCCTGCAATGGTACCCAGGAAACCAAACATGGGCGCTATACCGGCAACAATGCCCAGTATGCCTATGTTTTTTTCTAGTTTGGCTACTTCCAGCTTGCCTATATTTTCTATAGCGCCCTCAATATCCTTGATGGGGCGGCCAATGCGTAACAAGCCTTTTTGCAACATACGGCCCAATGGCGAGTTATTGTTACGGCAAATAGCAATAGCCGATTCCAAATTGCCCGAATGTATGCTGCTGCGCACTTGCTGTAATAAGTTCGATTCGTTTTTTGAGGCTTTACGTATGGTAAAATATCTTTCAAAAAATATAACTAAACCCAATACAGCCAATATTCCTATTGGAAGCATTACCCAGCCACCTTTTAATATCAAATCGCCAAAGCGAAGATCCTGGGTGGGTATGGCGGCTAACTGCTGTGCAGCATGATTAGCGGTGTCTGTTAACTGTTTAACGGTGTCTGTAACTGCTTGCATTAATATGTTGTGTTATTTTTGTGGTATAATTTCTATTCCGTAAGCATCGCCGCGAGGCATTTTTCCTGATTGTATCGCACTAAAGGCAAGGTCTGTAGCTTCTTGTTTGGTTGCAAAGTGACCAATTGATATATGATAAAGTGTACCTGTAGCATCTGTTACCCACCTTGGGTCAAAGCCGGCCTTTTTCAATTTTTTAATAACGGTGTTAGCATCTGCAATGGTAGTAGCGTCATACACGTAAACCTCAAAACGCCTGGTGCCTACCGCGTCTGATGGTTTGGCACTGATTACGCCTGCATTATCTGCCGCTTCTTCAGGAGCCTTAGTTACCACCCTGGCTTTTTTAGGCTTTGTTAATACCGGTTGCTTTGTGGCAGCAGGTATTGTATTATTTGTTATTACTGCCGGTTGCTGCGATATAATGGTCTCCTTTTTCTTAGGTATTACTGCCGGTTGCTGTATAATAATTATTTCTGTTTTTTTAGGTGCAGGCTTGGCTACCGGCTGTACAATAATAGTCTCTGTTTTTTTAGGTGCAGCTTTAACAACTGTATCTTTTTTAACTGTTAAGGTGTCTTTTTTAGCAGTATCTGCAAAAACTGTATCTGGTTTAGCTGCTATTATTGGTTTTGGTTTAATACTATCTACAACTTTAGTTTCGTGTTGCCAGAAAGCCATCCTGGCAAATGTATCGGGCTTATAACGATATAACGCAAATATACCAACGCCTATTACTACAATAGCTATTAATATAATCAGCAATAAGCGTAGCGGGCCCCGGGTTTCTTCTTCTTCCTCACTATCCGGGTCAAAAAATTCAGATGATACACCTGCTTGCTCTTCGTCATAAACACGGGCAGGCAGTATGGTTTGTACAGGTTCTGCCGATGCCGATATTTCTTCAGGCTGATCTTCGGTTGCCGCTGGTTTTGGCGGGAAATTCAGTTCTACTTTTGGCCTTTCTTCTATCGCTTCAACATCCCCAATTTTATTTATGCTGATGGGTTCAAAACCGTAAAAAATAGTATCGTCAATTATTTTATCGGCAGGCTTAAAGGTTAGTTGGGCAAGCTCGGTATAAAACCAGCCCAGGTTACCAATTGGTACCTCGCCTAATAAAGCCTGTTGTTTTAAATTGGTAATGTATTTTTCGGCAAAGTATTTGGCAGATGCAACTGATATGTTTTTTTTCGCGGCTATATATTCGGCCAGCGCATCATCATCTATCGACTGTGCATCAAACTGTGCCTGGTGATAGGGTGGATGGAACTTGCGGGTAGCCTCGTCATAATAACCACTTACACGCACCTGGACAAAGTAACCCAACCCGGGTACACTTACTTCGCCTTGCTGCATTAGCAATTCGCCTAAATAAAAGCCTACATCCATTTGCTAAAAGTAACGGTTAATTATATAACTTCAAAAGCCTTAAAAACTAAAGCTCGCGCCGCCAAATATATTAAATCCGTAGTCAGGATAGTACAACCAGGTTTGATTTGTTGAATTTAAAATGTTATTAACATGCCCAAAAATGGATATCTGTTTATTCACCCTATATTCAACCCCGCCACTCAGGTCCATAAACGAGCTAACTTCTGATAAAATAGTTGTCGGCATGGCAACTCCTCCATAGGCGGCCGCAAACGCCGCGCTGTTGGGCTTATCATAAGCAACACCACGGAATAATAATGAACCGTTGATCTTTACCTTATCATTTATATTGATAGATGTACCGGCTGTTAGTTTAAATTTAGGCATGTTCCAGGCTTGTGCCTCTGATGCCATGTGGTAATCTTTAAACTCAACCCGTCCAAACAGATCAACATCGCCTGATGCTTTGTAATCTAACTCGCCGTTAAAGCCATTGATGGTGGCCGTACCATTATCATAAATAACAGCAAACCTGTTTTGCCCCCCGGCGAAATAGAAGTTACTTACAAACAGCGGCATGTTTTTAACGCTGTTGTGGTATACATCGGCTTTAAAGCCTAAACCCGGTGCCAATGTGCCTTTTAACCCGGCACTAATATCCAGCTTGTCAACAGAGTTTTGTATGGCTACGTTTCTACCCAGGAATGGGTTGATGCCGTAAAAGTCTCTTAATGATGATTTATTTACATCGCCTTTAGCCTCAACAAATAAGCGTACATATTTAGGTATCACCTGGTACTCCAGTTTAGCTGCAGGGAAGATAGAGAAACGGCTGGCAAAGCCAAACTCATCAACTATGTTTACGCCCGCGTCAATTTTATAATTATCGCCCTGGAACTTGATGTAAGGATTAACCCTTATTATGCTGTTGTTGAAAGAGTATAACGAATCTTTTTGCGTACTCAGATCAAGCGATGCGGTTAAACCGGTATAGAACTCGTTGATAGTCTGGTTTAAAAAGCCTGCTAATACCAGGTTGTTCTCTCTTGCTTTAAACCTATCACCAAATACATAGCCTTTTAATTTTAAGGCATAGGTAAAATCATTCTCAACGTCTTTATAGTTCTTGGCAATTTCGCCTTCGCCTGCCAGTGTGTTAAAATATTGATGAGCTACATCCAACTTAGCAGGTGGGTTAGCCTTATCATACCCATAAAAATAATTGCTGCTATTGGTATAGTCTATTCGGCCCGATAAGGTGTTTACATCGCCAATACTTTTGCCAAATACGCCAACCTGGTCATTGCTGGTATTTTGTTTATCGTAGGTTGTACCGCTATGGCTTATGTGCTTAACATAACCGCCAACTTGTAAAGCTTCATCTTTGCCATTTCCAAAATAGCCCTCAAAAAGAGTGGTTTTTAAATTACCAATGGCTCCCTTTATCAGGTTGTTGTAGGGTAGGGTATCTACCTGTGCCGGTATCTTCATGGCATCCAGCTGTTTTATCTCAGAGTTTTGCTCTAAGCGTTTATCAAGCGGGGCATAGGTTAATGGTGCTTTGTAGGGTGTCTTGTCCTCCAGGTCGGGGTTGCGGCGTATTTTTACCGCATCGGCTAGTAGCGGTTTGTAGGCTGTTGTTATTACAATTTCTTCGGATAAGCTGCCGCCGTTTGGAGGGGGAGTGTTTGCGCCACCGCCTTTGCCAACGGTATCTTTGCCGGTTACTTTTGCAGCCGCGTCGCCCAATGCTTTCGCGTCAGTTTGTTTTTTCGCGGTGGTAGGTTTTGCCGGAGCCTTGGCAGGTGCTTTCTTTACTGCTTTAGTAGTAGCCGCTTTTTTAGACTTGGTGCTTTTTTGCGCGTTTGCCGGAACAAAGTATAATACCATGATCAAAGTAAACAGCGTGTAGGTGTATTTTAATTTCATGTGCTTGTCTTCTTTTATCCTTTATTAGCCGGTTTTTTTTGTGTCGAGTCTTGTTTCATGTCGTCCGTGCCTTGTTGTGATTTGGCAGGTTTTGACGGCGATATTTTATCCAGCTTTTGCTGAGCCGTTGCTAAAATTTCATCATTGCCTTTGTAATTATCCAGTACACTTTGCAGGGTAGCTTTAGCCTGGAAATTGTCTTTCAACGCCACGTAATCATCAGCCAATAAAATAAAGGTTTTGGCTATCCAGTAGTCGTAATTAGGCATTTCCTTCGCAATCTCAAAACAGGTTTTTTGCGATGTTTTATACTGACGCTTTAAGTATTGTATATAAGCGATGTTGTATTTAGCCTCGGCAGCCGCTATTGTTTTGGTATTGCTTATGGTATAGTCAAACTCATTTACGGCGGCAGTAGTATCGCCCTTTTGCAGGTAAGCTAAACCTGCGTACAAGCCGGTTTTAAACTTATCTTCCTGTGCCGATTTTTCATTTTGCCTAACCAGTTTAACGTAATTCAACACATCATCGGTAGACTTCATTTGCGAGTAGCATAATAATAAATTATTTATCGCGAAGCTATAATCAGCCTTGTACTCTGATGTGATCTCCAGTTTTTTAAGAAACACTACCGCGTCATTATATTTTTTCTGGCTGATATACAATTTAGCCATCGCGATTAGCGACTGCTCGGTATAAGTACTGGTCCAGTCGTTTAATATGATGTTGTAATCTATAATAGCTTCGTCCGGCCTGTTCAAATTAACCAAACTTTGCGCACGGAAGAACCTTGCCTGCTTTTCATAGATCGGCTTGGTTGGGAACTTATCAAAATAAGCATTAACCGCGGCGGCTGTTCCCTGCCAGTCGCCTCTTAAATAAAGGTTATTGGCGGCGGTGTACATAATGCTTTCCTGCTCTGATGTGGAGTAATTACCGATAGGTGTAGTACCCGCATAAGTAATAAACGTTTGCGCATCGCCTTTATCAGTATATATTTTCTCTATTTGTTTTAATGCCTGTTTAGCCTCATCTGTCGAAGCGTAATCTTTTATTACTTGTTTAAATGATTCAACAGCTACATCATCACTGCCTGCGTTGTAGTCGATCAAGCCAATGGTGATCAACGCGCGTGGTATATAACTGCTGCGCGGATATTTTTGTATCATGGCCTGCAATGCTGTTTTAGCAGTTGGGCCATCGTTTTTAATAAAATAAGTGTAGGCTATCTCGAAATCGGCATCATCCGCGTAATCAGACTTTGGAAACGTGTTTAACAGATCTTTAAGCGTAGCGATCTTGGTATCAGGCGAACCCTGTAAACCTTGTATCATACCACGCTGAAACAACGCGTAATCCTCGCCTTTTATATGCTGGTTAATTATACGGTTATAATACTCTAATGCTTTTTCATAGCTTTTTAAAACGAAATAGCTATCGCCGATACGGGTTACCGCGTCATTAACAGTATTGCGGTCTTTTTCCTCGCCATCTAAGAACTTCTGGAAGTAAGTAGCGGCGGTGCGGTATCTTTCGCCGTAGAAAGCCGCGTATGCCAGCGCGTAGTTGGCATAGTTATATACGTTGGTTTCGCGTGCTTCGGGCAGATCTAAAAAGTCCTGGAAGGTTGATACCGACTCGGTGTACTTGCGTACTTCGTACATGGACTCGGCCATCCAGTAGGTAGTTAACGCTTTAATCTTACCATCAACCGGTGTTTTTAATGAGCGAAGGAAGATGCCGATAGCATTCTCGAACGCGCGCTCATTGTAAAACTCTAAGCCACGGTAATAAGTAACTTTTTGATAAGCGATCTTAGCGCTTTGTGTTTTATTGGGGATGGGCTCAAGGATCTCAACCGCCTCTTTGTAATTGCGCGAGTTTAATAGTTCCTCGCCCAGCAAAACCTTCATCTCGGTAGTACGCGGCGAGTTGATGTAATTTTTTAAGTATGTACGTGTAGCCTCTAATGCCTGCGTATTAAAATCAAGCTCGTATGATAGTTTGGCATATTGATATAAACCGTCTTCCTGTAATTGTTTATCAAAGCTCAGCTTTGAGGCGTTTAAGAAAGCGTTACGCGCGCTTTGCTTGTTATTCATTTTTAGGAAAACCTCGCCTAAAGTGTAGCTGCCGCTTTGGCTGTAGGCATCTTTTTGTTCAATCAGTCGCTCCAACTCACTGGCCGATTTGGCGTAGTTACCAACTTTATAGTAAGCGTAACCCATCTGGTAGCTATCCTGCGTGCTTTGGGTTTTGCCCTGGTCGCGGACTTCAAAACGATCATAGTATTTTACGGCGTTATCATAGTTAACCTTTGCAAAGTATGATGCGGCAATAATGCGCAGCATTTCGGTTTCGTTTTGCTGTTTGGTATTGTTTACTATGGGTATCGCATAGCTTAGTACATCATCATAACGTTTATCTAAAAAGTAAACGGCGGTGATATAGTAAGGGTAGCTGTTAATGTATTTTTTTGAGTTTTTTAGCTTCTCGAAGTTTACCAATGCTAAATGATAATCCTGATTTAGATAAGCTATGTAAGCGAAGTAATAAGTAGCATCATCAGTAAACTGCGACCGCCTGGTTTTTACTTCGCTAAATTGCAATTGCGCGTTGGTATAGTCTTTTAAAGCAAAATAAGCATAACCCTTGCGGAATTTATACTCGGTGTTTTCGCTGCCGGTTAACTGGCCGGCAGTTATTTTATCAAACCATTGCAGGGTTTCTTTATACATCCCTTTTTTAGAGTACGACCGGCCTATCTGGTAAATAGCCAGTTTAGCCAGCGGATTTTCCGGATGTTCGTTAATAAATTTCAGGAAAAGGCTTTCGGCATCATCATTACCCAATTCTAGCGCACATAGGGCCACATAGTATTGCGAGTTTTCTTTTATTAGCGATAACTCGCTCTCAAACTGTGGCTGGTTGGTGGTTTTTAGCTTCGAGTCCATTACCAGGCGGTATTGCTGCGATGCGGCAACATACATACCTTTCTCTAAAAGCTCGCCGGCGGCATGGTAGGTATGATATGTGCGGAACGATGGACTTTGCTGGGCACGTAAATTAAGCGCAAAAAATATTAATATAGGGAGTATGCTGTATTTGATCCTTATCATAAGTGCGTAAAAATGGTGGCGCTAAATTAGCTAAACACAAAAATGCAATCCACATTAGTAATTAACAACTGTGGATAACACTTTTTTAACGCAGATATGAAAAAGGTGGTATAGTTGTGGAAAACTTATGGATTGTTAGTGGAATTTGAAGACAAAAAAATCAGCACAAAAAAAGACAAGCTGAAAAGCCTGTCTTAATAGGAGATATGTAATGATTATCTAGGCCGCTGCCAATTGCCTTTCTACACTGTGAAGCAAGACATCAATATCAAATGGTTTGGAAATAAAATCATCGGGGTTGCCATTTTGTTTAAAGCTATCTGTGATAGCGTGACTTGCCGATAATAGTATAACGGGTATATCATGTGTTTCTTTCCTTGCTTTAACACTTCGGCAAAGATCACGACCATCCAGATCACCTAACATAATATCCAGCAATATAAGGTCGGGGTGGTTCTCTTTTATTCTTTCAAATAGAAATTTTCCGTCAACCAGTGTCTCCACTTCGTAACCCGAGTCTTCCAGTATAAACTGTAAAACTTCTAAAATATCTTTATCGTCATCAACCGCTAATATCCGTTGCATTTTATTATCTGTATTAAGCCTTCTAAAAAAAGGTATAGGAGGTTGTTTTATAATAGCAATTCCTATACCAATTCTATTTTAAGCGCTTATTATTAAAATATTAAGCGTATTATATGTAAAATAATTAACTTTTATGTAATAATTTTTAGTTAGTGCTTGTTTTACAACACATTAATTAGTTATTAATAGCCAAAAAGTTGTTTCAGGTCTGGCTTAATCAGCTCGCCATATTTTTTCAGGTCGGCATCGCTCACCCGTTTATCAGACGCTATAATACAATAAGTGTATGGTTTGCCTTTCAACTCGGTATCATGGAAATTTTTGATAGTTGCAAAATCCAGCTTACCTAAACTGTTAAACGTGGTTTTACGGGCATCATAATTTAATCCCAGGCGCTGTGCGGTTAAATAATTGAATAAGATATCATCCTGCGTAATGCGTTCTGTTTCCAGTGATTTACGGATATTATCTTTAGCGTCCGTTAATCCTTTTTCAGATTCAGGCATATCAGTAAGCAACTCGTTCATGCTTTTAATAGCGTCATTCATTTTATCGGCCTGTGTACCTACGTAGCCTACAAAATAGTTAGGGTCTTCTTTTTTTGCAGGTGATGCATAATATGCGAAGGTATTATAAGCAAGCGCCTTTGATTCGCGTATCTGCTGGAAAACAACCGCGCTCATGCCACCCGTACCAAAGTAATTGTTAAATAATTCAACCTGTGGTGTTTGGGTCGGGTTGTAAGCGCCTTCGTTTCGTACCCAATAAATTTCGGCCTGCACCATGTCATAATTAGCAAAAAGCACACGATTATTATCAGCAGTTGATCGGGTGAATTTTTTCTCTACAGGATTAGCTGCAAATACCGCCGGAGTTTTATGCAGTTTGGCTAATGCTAAAGCAGCCTGGGTTGCAGTTTGCGGTCCATAATACAATATAGTATGCTTGTAATTGTTTAGCTCATGCAGAATTTTAACCAGATCACTGGCTTTTAGGTTGTCTATTTCCTCATCGCTTAATACATTATTAAACGGGTTTGAAGGACCGTACTGCGCATAGCTTACTAAGCCTTGCGCTATAGCCGTTTTGTTTAGTTTGACATTTTCCCTGGCTTTTTTCATGCGGGCTTTTAAGCCTGCTAAAACAGTTTCGTCTGGCTGGCAATTGGCCAATAAGTCTTCATATAGTTTTACCGTAGCACCAAAGTTTTCTTGCAAGCCGCTAAAGCTTACGGTAGAAATTTCTGTACCGGTAGATATAGAAAATGACGAAGCCAATTTGTAAAATGCCTTGCTAAAGTCCTCGGCTGTTTTTGTTTTGGTACCCAGGTATTGGATATACTGGGCGGCAATAGGCAACAGTTTATTATGCCAACTGCCTATATCAAAACGATAGTATAACCTGAATATGCTGTTATCTTTATTTTGTACAGCCAACACATTGGCACGGCCTGATTTTGCTCGCTGTATATCTTTTTGATAATCCAGCCAAACCGGTTTAACCGCTATGGCCGACATTGCATCAACCTGTTTTAAAAATGGAGATTGCGCGGTAGTATTTACCTCAACCGGTGTAATAGGTGGTTTAACCACTTTTACTATGTTTTTGTCTTCGCCAATGTGTTTGTAAACAATTACATAGTTGTTATCATTAAGGTATTTATTGGCAAACTCAACTATTTGGGCTTTGGTTATTTTAGATAACTCGTTTACGGTAGCTACATCCGCGCGCCAGTCTACCCCCGAGGTAAAATCGCTTTGCAGGTTTGATGCCCTTGTAGTATAGTTTTCGTTTTGTTCAATAATACTTTTTTTCTGATTGTTTACTATCGAGGTTATCAGGTCGTCAGAAAAATCGCCTTTTCTTAATTTAGCTATTTCGCCCAGCATCAGGTCCTTAACTTCATCTAATGACTGGCCTTTTATTGGGTTGCCGCGCAATAACAATACGCAGTAATCTTTTAAAGTATAATCACTAGCTCCGGCACTAAGCAGCTTTTGTTTTTTTACCAGGTCGAGGTCAAATAAACCGGCTTTACCGTTGGTAAGCATAGAACCCATCAGGTCCAGTAAACGTGCATCGCGGGTATTAGCCCCGGGGAAACGGAAAGCAATAGTTAAATTCTCTGGATTAGGGCCATAAACATCGCGTTTAACGGGGCTGGTTATAGGCTGCTCAGGTTCGAATTTATAAACCGGGATAGGTTTAGGTTTCATGTAGCTAAAATGCTCGTCAACCTTTTTTATAATTACATCCGGGTTAAAATCGCCCGACAGAATTACGCCCATATTATTAGGTACATAATAGGTATAGTAATAATTGCGGATAGCGTTTAATGAAGGATTTTTTAAATGCTCTACAGTACCAATAGTTGTATGCCTGCCATAGTTATTATTGGGGAACAGCGCGGCCAACATAGCTTCAGTTACTTTGCGCCCATCATTGTCAAGACCCATGTTTTTCTCCTCGTAAACAGCTTCCAGTTCGGTATGGAAAATACGCAATATCGGGTTACGGAAACGCTCTGTTTGCATGGTTAAAAATTTATCAATAGATGAGCTGGGGATATCGTCCTGGTAAACAGTTTCTTCAAATGAGGTAAAGGCATTGCTGTTTTGGCCACCCATTGAAGCCATCATTTTATCATACTCGTTAGCGATAGAAAATTTTGCGGCCTGGCCTGATGTTTGGTCAATTTGCTTGTATATTTCTTTGCGCTTGTCTTCGTCTTTAGTTGAGTTGTATTGCTCGTACAAAGCATCTATTTTATCAAGCAAAGGTTTTTCTTTTGCCCAATCCATGGTGCCGTATTTATCAGTACCCTTAAACATCATGTGTTCCAGGTAGTGTGCCAGTCCGGTGTGGTCATCCGGGTCGGTCTTGCTACCGGCTTTAACGGCTATATAAACTTGTATACGTGGTTGTTTGTTTGTTGGGCTTAGTATTACAGTTAAGCCATTCTTTAAAACGTAAAAGCGAGAGTGTGTTGGATCGCCGGTTACATACTTATAGGTGTAACCGCCGGATGTTGCTTGTTTCCAGGCAATAATACTTTGTGCCTCTAGGTTTGATACAAAAGCGGCTAATACAAAGCCAATCAGGAATAATTTTTGTTTCATGTTAAGTGTTTAGACAATAAAAATATTAAAAAAAAACAACTATAAAGAAAGAGCGTACCCGCAAAAAGATTTTGTTTGGCATACTGCCAAACAATGGGTTTGACATTTTTTTTTAATACTTGTTACACAGACGATTCACTAAAAAAACAGAAAAAAGCATTTTACAAATAAACCTTTACAAAACATACTGCTCTAAAAAGCATTGTTTAATAAATATAAAACCATTCTATAATGAAAAAAATTTTCTTTTTAGCTATATGCCTGCTGGTTGCAGGTTCGGTGAATGCACAACGCAGATATTACCATTCGCAACGTGGCGGTGATAATCGTAACAGTAACAACGGCGATTTTTACAGCCCAAAGATCGGTTTGGAAATTGGGGGCAATGTTTCTAACCAGATCAGCTCATCAAACTCCAATTACAGTACAGGTAGCCTGGTCGGGCTTAACGCTGGCCTAACTTTTGATCTGCCTATAATTTACCCATTATCTTTCGCGCCCGAGGTTTTATATTCGCAAAAAGGATGTGAGGCCACTACTATCGACGGGATATATACAGAACGCACCCATTTTATTGATATACCCTTACTGGCTAAATTTAGGGTAGGCCCGGCCTTTAATTTTTATATTGGTCCACAATTATCTTATTTGCTATCAACAAATATTACTTATGATAATGGCTTCGTAGTATCAAGAGAGCAATATTACGAAAACAACAACGGCCATAAATCATTCTTAGATGGCGTGTTGGGTGTAAGTTTTGATATTAACAGGTCTGTAGACTTGCATGCAAGATATACCCTTGACTTGCAGCAAACAGATTCGCAAGGCAGCACTTACGTGCCTGCTTATCGCAACCAGGTTTGGCAGTTTGGTATAGGGTTTAGGTTGAATTAAAAAATAATGTCATTGGAACGAAGCAATCTCACGCTGTAAAGTATACGAGTATCCTTCTTGCGATTGCCACGCTACGCTCGCAATGACAGAAAAGAAAAGGCCAGCTTCTAAATTTAGAAGCCGGCCTTTTTTATTTATATTTTTTGTGCGATTAATAATCAGAACCGCCGCCCTTATTTCCTCTATCGCGATAGCTGCCGCCACCACCACCGTTGCCACGGTCTTTGTTATAGCCGCCACCGCCGCCATTACCTCTGTCTTTATTGTAGCCGCCGCCACCACCGTTGCCACGGTCTTTGTTATAGCCGCCACCGCCGCCGCTATTACCGCCACGGTATCCACCGCCGCCATAACCACCGCCACCGCTAGGTCTTTCGCTTCTTTCTTTTTCTTTCGCCTGGCTTACCGCAATTGTTTTGTCCAGGATTTCTTTTTCATTCAAATTGTCAATAGCGTTTTGCGCCTCATCTTCATTTGGCATTTCAACAAAGGCATAACATTTACTACGGCCGGTTTCGCGGTCCATAATTACATTGGCAGAACTTACTTCGCCATAAGGGGCAAAAAGTTCGGTTAGATCAGCTTCCTGGAATTGATAAGGCAGCTTGGCGATAAAAATTTTCATCTAATAATTAGTTAATGGGTTGAGTTAGTTATAACAATAGTAAGCATTATAAATTACAAAAAGCGCAGCACTACAAATGTCTTTTTTAAAAAGACAACACAACGGCGTTTTTATTGTTTAAACTATTTTATAATTACTGGCAGGAGGGGGGAGGGGGAAGTTATGATATAAGGCTATTAACTTTTTCAATCAGTTCGGTAAGGTCAAAAGGTTTGTTAATGATGGCATCGCAGCCATAGTCAAAAAGCTCATCATCATGGTTAATATAGGCAGAAAATATAATTACCGGGGTGTCTTTAAATTGCGGGTGGCATTTTATTTGCCTGCATAACTCACCGCCATTTATACCTGCAACACGATAATCTAATATAACCAGATCCGGAAAAAAATCCTGAAGCATAGGCATAACTTCTTCGCCGTTTGATGTGCTTTTTACATCAAACTTTTCATAAGAAAGTGTTTCATGAACAATGTCCAGGATGTCCTGATTGTCGTCTAATATTAAAATACGTTTTGACATGTGTAGTGGTAAATAACTCCGAAAAACTTTAAAAAGTCGTTTAATTGTGTAAGCTTAAATTAAGCGTAGGTGGTATACGTGCTAAAACTAGTCTCGGTTGTTATAAATCAAATATAGTTTATATATTTTATTTTTATATAGTAAATGCTAACAAAATGACAAGAATTTTATTGAAAGAGTAATTTATTGCCCCATAGTGATCACAGGGCACTTTTTTGATTAAAATGTTTCGCCCAGATTTAATAAAATAGCCGAATAATTTTTACTCAATCCATAATCAATACCAATATTAGTGTCTGATTTCTTGTTGAATTTAATACGCAGGCCTGCCCCGCCGGCGGGGTTCCAGTACGTAAATTGCCTTGATGTTTGCTGGCTGGCCGAGTTGATATTGGCAAAAGCGACAAAGCCAAACAAACCGTTGTCGGTAATGTCGCACCGGTACTCGGTTTCTAAATAGATCAGGCTTTCGCCACGATACTGGCTCTGCTGAATACCCCGGCCTGAACGTTGATAAGGATCCCTTCCAATTGATGGCAGGTTAAAATATGGCGTGCCTGATGAAAGAGAGGTCCAGTAATACGTCCAGAAAGCCAGCATGTTTTTTGGCCCGGATTGAGATAGCGACAGGTATTTTCTGACATCAACATATAATGATTGCCAGTTATCATTACTGCCCAAAGCAGTAGCGCTATATCTATAAATAACATTGCCATACCACCCGGGCAATGGGTTGATGGAGTTATTACGGGTATCATACAATAAATTTATACTAGGGCCCGATGAAAATGAGTTTTGATTAGCTTGGGTGCCAAACTTATACCCGGTAAACTGGCTTAATGTTTTTTGGGTGTCATCGCTTTCAATATCAATATAGTAGTCTAAGTTATAGCCAATACCTGCAAAAAAGTAAGATGTTATACGTTTAAGCACGCTCTGGTAAAAGCGTACATAAACATAATCAACCAAAAGTTTATTATCCGATGGCTGCCCGCCACCTAAACCCCAGGTGTATTGCGGGTATTCCAGTACACGGGTATCGCCTTTGATGTTATAGGAATTATCTTTTAACCAAAAGTTTGAACTGATGGGTAATCCATAACGCCCTTTGAAATTAAAATAGGGCGTAAAATTTATTGAGGATAAATAAGTAGTACGTTTATCGCCTAAATAAAAACCGGCTGTAGTTGATGTAATAAGCGCTGTGCCTGCCCCGGCCCCATTAGTAGTAATAGGCAGGAAAGAAAAATAGACCTTCTTTTTTTCGCTGGGCGATATCGGACGCGGTTTAAAATGAAAAATTGACCCGGCAATATCTATCAGATCTCTTTTTTCTAAGGTATCAATCGGGCGGTATTTTACCGAACTGCTATCATTCTGTGCCAATAGCAATAGGGGTACGAAACAAAAAAAAGCTGCAAGTAAAACTTTTACCATTAAACGTATAACGTGCTTTAAAGTGCTTTAATATAGTAAAAAAACACAAAGGCCCGTAACGGTAAGTTACAGGCCCAAGCAAAAAACCAATAGTTAATGTTTTCTTTTTTGGTACACGTACGCATTTGGGTAATGACCATGTCTTTGATAATAAGCTTCTCTATAAGCTGCTAATCTTTTTTTCTCTTTGTGTTTGCGTGTTTCATTACCAATAATGTAACCACCACCTGCACCAACCGCGCCACCTATTAAGGCACCACCCACATTATGGCCAATAATACCACCAACTATGGCACCACCAGCGCCACCAATTATAGCGCCTTTACCTTGATCGCTTATGCCTTTATGTTCTTGCGCATGTGCAAAATTTCCTGTCGACAGCAAAAACGCTGTAAGTATACCGCTGTATAATAATAACTTTTTCATAGTGTTGTATCTGTAAATAAATTTAGTTGTTTGGTGTAAATCAAATAATAAGCCAAAACCTGATTAAATAATAAAATTGCCATTAAGAGCATTAGAGGCTAATATTATATGTCCGCTATTTTTATTGCTGTATATTTTAATAGTCATTTATGTAAATAATTACTAAAATATTACCTGGGTTATACATGCGCTTAATATAGAAAAGCGATCTTTGCCGAACTAAGGGATATCAATCCCTTTTTTTATTTTTATGACTAAAAAACGTTATTTCTTTACTGTACTTATATTGGGTTCGCTTACTGCTTTAGGGCCATTTTCTATTGATATGTACTTACCCGGTTTCCCGGCTATTGCTAAATCTTTACATACTACCACAGCGCAAGTCTCCATATCCTTATCCAGCTTTTTTGTAGGATTGGCAGTAGGGCAGTTACTATACGGGCCTCTTTTAGATAGGTTTGGACGCAAAAAACCATTGTATGTTGGTTTGGTATTATACATCATAGCATCGGCAGGTTGTTATTTTGCCACTAGTATTGAAACCTTAATTATACTGCGTTTTATACAGGCTATAGGCAGTTGCGCGGCGGGCGTGGCCTCAATGGCTATGGTGCGCGATATTTTCCCGTTAGAAGAAAACGCCAAGATATTTGCTTTGCTGATATTGATCCTGGGTGCATCGCCCATGATAGCGCCTACCGTTGGTGGGTATGTTACCGTGGTATTTGGCTGGCATTTAATATTTGTAATATTAGGCGCAATGGCGTTATTAATATTGCTCACGGTAATATTCTTTTTGCCCGAAAGTTATAAAGCGGATCCATCTTACTCGCTAAAACCAAAACCGATTATCAATAGTTTTTTGCAGGTAATTAAAGAACCTCAATTTTATACTTATGCCTTTGCAGGTGCTTTTGCCTTTGCCGGTTTGTTTGTATATGTTTCGGCTTCGCCGATAGTATTTATGGAGGTTTTTAAAGTGAGCGCCAAAACTTACGGGTGGATATTCGCTACACTTTCTGTAGGTTTCATCGGCTCAAGCCAGGTTAATAACCTGCTGCTAAAAAAGTTTAAAAGCGAACAGATCATCCGCATATCATTAAGTATACAGGTTATTACAGCCTTAGTGTTCTTAATAGGCAGCATATATGGCTGGTTTGGCTTAGGTGGAACCATAGGTATGATATTTATATTGCTATGTTGCGTAGGTATTACCAGCCCCAACGCCTCGGCATTATCATTGGCACCGTTCGAGAAAAACGCCGGCACTGCTTCGGCGTTATTAGGCGCTTTACAATTGGGACTTGGCGCACTTGCTACTTTTGGTGTGAGTGTATTCAACAGCCAGTCTGCCGTTCCAATGGCAGGTATTATGGAATCGACAGCCATTATTGGCCTACTGATATTATTAATTGGAGCTTTGCGGATAAAGAATAAGGTTGATGTGAGTGGGGGTGGTGCGGTTGTGGCGCATTAAAAGCAAAGAAAAGCGGGGTGGCGGGTAAGTATGATTCCCTCTCAAGGGTAACTATATATCACTTGGGACAAGGGAGGAAACTACTTATTGCACTTCGTTAAAAATTCACAAAAGATGATAACTACGATTCCAAAAAAAAGGCTTTTTTGATTCCTATATTATTCAAGCGTACTGTAAATGTAAGTATATTTATAACTACTACTATTTACATAATCAGTATTTTGGGTGCCAGCTATAGGATAACCATCGCTATCGTAAACATAAGTATTAGTTGTTAAAATATTTTGGGAAAGTCCTTCGGTTGTGCTGGTAGTACGGTTATTAGGTGATAAGCGTTCGTTGTCTCCAGGCACTGGATATTTAAATGGTGAATTAATAAACTTATTCTTTTTGTTATCGTAACTATATACTATGCTATAGTCGGGTTGCCCGTGATTGAAGATTTTTGTAAGGTTACCATTGCTGTCATAAGTAAACAATTGGTAATAAACATCAAAATGCAATTCCGTTGCTCTATCCCCATTATAAACATAAGTATAAGTGGTTTCACTTGTTACCGCATTATTTCGATATCCTTTTGACGTATACGATGTCAATTTACCCCCTTCATAAGTAAATTCATTATAGCCTTGCATTGTTCCATTGGCATTGGTACGGGTAGTAGAAAATAAATTACCATCATCTTTATAAACATAGGTTATTAGGCTATTGTCACTGTTTTTTACCGTGCTTAGCCTTTTTTTGCTATCGTAGGTATAATAGATATTACTGGTGGTTACATGACTGCCAAGAAATGCTGGCCCCGTTTCAACAGAGATTATTTGAGTTAAATACTTCGGTTTGGTGGTGGGTGTTTCTGTACTGTTGCCTGTTGAACTTTTCTTGCAGGATGATAAAAAAATGGCAAATACCATTAATAGTAATAAGTAACGTTGCGTTCTCATAGTAGATTGGTTTCTAAATAATTGACATAACCAAGTTATGCATTTATTTAGAAACCAACCATTTTTTTAGAGCCTGTTTAAATTTTATT
>DHIR01000125.1:18979-26512 GCA_002403905.1 Mucilaginibacter sp. UBA4741 | reverse complement strand
GACTTAAACGTATATACCTATAATTCATTATACTTAATCATGCTAGCCCAACCAATTAAGAACAGAATTACTGTTATCAACGTCCTACCAACCCATCTCACTTTATATAAACCAAACCGGGCATAATTTAAGTTGAGGATAATAAAAGTTAGACTTAACAGTAGGAGAGGAGCAAGTATCCAAATAAAGTATGTGGCTGACGAGAACCTCAACCCCAAAGTAATCCCTAGTAAAAAAGGAATAATAAGTACTATAAACGGGATTTCGCCTTTATGATTTGCTACCACGACTAAGATTCATTGGATTAAAAGATTATAGGATTTTAATAGGTTAATTTAATCATAGCAATCTTTAAATCCTACACATCTTAGTCTACAATTGATCTCGTACCTCTAAAAGAAACTTCTTCAAATTTTCTAACGAATTGATAACGCGTTGGCTACCCTTGCTATCATCCAGGTTACCTTTTAAATGTTCTTTGGCGCCTTGTAGGGTATAGCCTTTGTCTTTTGTAAGGTGGATGATGATCTTTAGGTTCTCAATATCCTCGGGAGTAAATAAGCGGTTGCCTTTTTTGTTCTTCTTGGGTTGAAGCACATCAAACTCTTTTTCATAAAAACGCAGTAATGACGGGTTAACATCAAACATAGCCGATACCTCGCCTATGGTATAATACATTTTACTGATCTCGTGTTCCTTGTAAGGCATATACAAATGTAATAATTTTCGGATGTTGATTTATGCAAGCAATATTAAATATCATTTTGTGCCACGTAGCGGAAATTTTACCGCAATAAAAATTACTTTCGATTCTATTTTCTTAATATCGATCTGTTAACCATTGGCGGTTTAACCGTAAGCAAATGAATATTCGAAAGGAACCTCTAAACACCGTAATTATGAAAAAGCACATTGCTGTATTGCTTCCGTTTGTTTTAACATTCTTACAAAGTAATGCTCAAACAGTTGTTCGGAATGAAAATCTTAACCAAAATTATAATTATCAGCAATCGGTAACCTTTATAGCCAATCTCGATCGCAAAGCAGAAGCTATGAAACAGAATATTCGTAAAACCCAAACCAAAGTCAATATCCAAGGGAAATCCTATTATGTTGCGGCAAATGGCAATAATGCCAATGACGGGCTATCCCCTAAAAAGCCCTTAAAGGACTTGAGTAAAGTAAATTCGCTAGACCTACAGGCAGGAGATGCAGTATTATTGCGGCGTGGAGACTTATGGCGAGGGTACATTAAATCGAAAAACGGTGTGACCTATTCTGCCTATGGGAAGGGTGAAAAGCCTAAAATATATGGTTCTCTCTGTGATGCTGCAAAAGAGGGTAAATGGATTGCAACAGAAACCCCGAACGTATATATCTACGATATGGAGCTGCCAAACGATATAGGCACGTTGGTTTTTAATGATGGCGCATCTTGCGCTGTAAAGGTTTTGAAAGAGAAACTGCAGGATGGGTTAACAGTACATCTCGGAACAAAAGAGCCATTTACTGATTACCGCGACTTGAAAGTTGACTTAGAGTTTTATCATGATTATAAAGATGCCAAACGCCTTTATCTATATTCTTCTAAAGGTAATCCGGCTAAACGTTTCAAATCAATAGAACTGCTTGTAAAAACTAATATTATATATGCCAAAGACAATGTCACAATTGACAATTTATGCCTTAAATACAGTGGTGCGCATGGCATAGGGAGCGGCACAACAAAAGGCTTAACTGTTACCAATTGTGAAATTGGATGGATTGGAGGATCTATTCAGGGAGAAAACTTGTACGGGCGTTCGTTCCCGACCCGCTACGGCAATGGTATTGAGGTTTACGGAGGTTGTGCGCATTACCTGGTTGACAACTGCTATATTTATCAGGTTTATGACGCCGGCATAACTCATCAATTTTCTACGGGAGGTAATGAACCAATTGTTATGAAAGATATAGTCTATTCTAATAATTTGGTCGAAGATTGTGTGATTCAATCGAATACTTTGTGGGGAAAGCTGCTAATGACAGTGAACGATATATGGATAGCATTACTATTTATAACAATATATTACGTCGTTCCGGATTTGGTTGGGGGATGCAACGCCCCGACAAAGAAACACCGGCTCATATAAAATCATGGAATCATTATAACCGGGCCTCTAATTTTGTCATCAGGAACAATATCTTCGATCGCGGAGCTGTGGGATTATTGGATATAGAGGCTGACAATGAAGAATGGTTGCCTGCTTTACAAGACAATACCTATATTCAATTTACAGACATCCCCACAGGTACGTTGGGTAGCAAGCATACAAAGTACGCCTTTGACAAATCAATAAGTGTAGCTCTCAAAACGTTATTTAAAGAAACTAACCCTGTTTTACTATATGTCACGCCATTTGGCTTGTCAAACAATTAATTAAAAACATAGTACATTGATGCATTATAGTTATATAGCCGCATTTTTTTCTCATAATTTCACATAAATTTCTCATAATTTCACACAAAATTTCACACTTTTGCGGTTATGACCGCTAATCAAATACGACAGGCTTTTCTTGATTTTTTTGCTTCTAAAGGGCACACCATTGTGCCTTCTGCACCTATTGTTGTTAAAAACGACCCTACACTGATGTTCACCAATGCGGGTATGAACCAGTTTAAGGATATATTTTTGGGGGAAGCGCCTGCAAAATCTCCGCGCGTTGCGGATACGCAGCGTTGTTTACGCGTATCGGGCAAGCATAATGATTTGGAAGAGGTAGGTATTGATACCTATCACCATACCATGTTCGAAATGTTGGGCAACTGGAGCTTTGGCGATTACTTTAAAAAAGAAGCAATCGAGTGGAGCTGGGAACTGCTGACCGATGTTTTAAAAATAGACAAAAAACGCCTATATGTTACTGTTTTTGAAGGCGATGATAAAGAGGGTCTACCAAAAGACCAGGAAGCTTATGACTTTTGGAAAGCTTATGTACCCGAAGATCATATCCTTTTAGGCAACAAAAAAGATAATTTTTGGGAGATGGGCGAAACCGGTCCATGTGGCCCATGCTCTGAGATACATTATGATAACCGCCCTGCTAGCGAAGTGGCAAAAGTTGCTGGTGCTACGTTAGTTAATGCCGATGACCCGCAGGTTATTGAGATCTGGAACAATGTTTTTATGCAGTTTAATCGTCTAAAAGACGGATCGTTACAACCATTGCCTGCACAGCATGTAGATACCGGGATGGGTTTTGAACGATTAGTGCGGGTGATACAAGGCAAATCATCAAACTACGATAGTGATGTATTTAGTCCTACAATAGAATTTATCGTTGAGAAATCAGGTAAAAAATATAATGCCGCCGCTGTATCGGGCGATGCGGACTGGAACACCGCCGTTGCCATGCGTGTATTGGCCGACCATATCCGTGCCGTGAGCTTTACTATTGCCGACGGACAATTACCGTCAAACAATAAAGCAGGGTATGTTATCCGCAGGATATTACGTAGAGCTGTTAGGTATCAATATCAATACTTAGGATTTAAAGAACCATTTTTAAATTTGTTAGTGCCTTTGTTGGCCGAGCAGTTTAAAGGTGTGTTTGATGAATTATATAATCAGAAGGATTTTGTGCAGAAGGTGATTTTGGAGGAGGAGGCATCATTTTTGAGAACTTTAGAAAATGGATTGATAAGATTCTGGAATTATACGACAAAATTAAATGATGCAGTTACTTTTCCTATTGGCGAAAAAAGTGAAAATGTAATTAGTGAATTAGCAAATGCTTCTATTCGATTACAGCAAGAGTTTAAATCTGAAAGAAGTAGTAAACTTATTGTTGGAAAATTTGCGTTTGAACTTTCAGATACTTTTGGATTTCCAATAGATTTAACCGAATTAATGGCTCGTGAAATAGGCTGGACGGTTGATATTGAAGGCTTTAATAAAGCTCTCCAAGAACAAAAAACACGTTCCCGCGCTGCATCCATTGTTGATACCGGCGATTGGGTTACTTTAAAAGATGAAGAAACCGTTTTCACCGGTTACGATGAAACCGAAACCATTTCCCACGTAACCAAATACCGTAAAGTAACTGCAAAAGGTAAGGAGCAATACCAATTGGTATTGGATAAAACACCTTTCTATGCCGAAAGCGGCGGCCAGGTAGGAGATACAGGCGAGCTGGTTTTCCCGGATGGTGAGGTGGTGAATGTTACTGATACCAAGAAAGAGAACGGCCTTATTGTTCATTATGTAGATAAACTACCCGAGGATATTGACGATGCGTTAACCGCTATTGTCGACAGGGACCGCCGCAATAATATCATGAATAACCATAGCGCCACGCACTTGCTGCATGCCGCCATGAAACAGGTATTGGGTACGCACGTAAACCAAAAAGGATCATTAGTTAACAGCGATTACCTGCGTTTTGACTTTTCACACTTTGCTAAAGTAACTGATGAGGAACTGGCCCATATTGAAGCCATAGTAAACGAAAAGGTACGCGAGAATATCGCCCTTAACGAACAACGCAACGTACCTTATGATGTAGCTATTACTAGCGGCGTTACCGCATTGTTCGGTGAGAAATATGGCGACTTTGTAAGGGTTATTACTTTCGATGAGAAATTCAGCAAGGAGCTTTGCGGCGGTACGCACGTTAAAGCCACGGGCGCTATTGGTTACTTTAAAATAATATCAGAAAGCGCTGTAGCAGCCGGCGTGCGCCGCATAGAGGCAATTACAGGTTTAGGTGCCGAGAACTTTATTAACGAGCAAACAAAGCTGGTTTGCCAGGTTAAAGAGCTATTGAAGAACCCTAAAGACATTGCCAAAAGCATAGAAGGCTTATTAGAAGAGAACACCCGTTTAAAGAAAGAGATAGAGAAAAGCATTTTAGAAAAATCATCAGGCTTAAAAGATGAATTAGCTAAACAGGCCGAAGCTATAAACGGCGTTAACTTCATCGCTCAAAGGGTTGAGCTGCCAAATGCCGATGCTATTAAGAACCTGGCTTATAATTTAAAAGACATCGTGCCAAATCTTTACCTGGTACTAACCGCCATTATTGACGGCAAGCCAAACGTTACCGTTATGGTAGCCGATAACCTGGTGAAAGAAAAAGGCCTTAACGCGGGCAACATTGTACGCGAACTGGCTAAAGAGATACAAGGTGGTGGTGGTGGTCAGCCGTTTTTTGCTACTGCTGGTGGTAAGGATATAAGTGGGTTGGATGCTGTATTGGTAAAAGCGAAAAGCTTTATTGCATAACCCAAATAAAAGTCTCCCCCAAAGGGGGAGATTTAGAGGGGGTTTTATATATTTGACGCTGATAAGCGAATATTGCTCATCTTTTAATTTATGACACTTCTACCAGTAGAAATAGCCGGAAAGTATGAATTAGTTGTTGGATTAGAGGTTCATGCTCAGCTATCTACCTTAAGCAAATCCTTCTCGTCTGATTCTGCCGCTTTTGGCGGAGAGCCAAATCACCATATCAGTGCGATATCATTGGGCCATCCGGGTACATTACCACGGATAAACAAGCGCATGGTCGAGTATGCTGTTAAAATGGGTTTGGCCTGCAATTGCACCATCAACCTAAAAAACAGCTTCGCCCGTAAAAATTATTTTTATGCCGATCTGCCCAAAGGCTACCAGATAACACAAGATCAGGCACCTATTTGTTTAGGCGGTTCTGTTTTGGTTAGGTTAGCTAATGGAACGACTAAAGACTTAGCCATCCATCATATCCACATGGAAGAGGATGCAGGCAAAAGCATGCATGATAATCACCATGAAGATTCATTGATTGATCTGAACAGGGCAGGAGTACCGCTAATAGAGATCGTATCAGAACCTGATATGCGCAGTGCCGAAGAAGCCGGCCAGTTTTTAACCGAGATACGCAAGCTATTACGCTACCTGGATATCTGCGATGGCAATATGGAAGAAGGCAGTATGCGTTGCGATGCCAACATATCCGTTAGACTAAAAGGCGCTACCGAATATGGTAACCGTTGCGAAGTTAAAAATCTAAACTCTATCCGTAACGTACAACGTGCCATCGAGCATGAATTTGCCCGTCAGGTAAAGGTTATAGAGGCCGGTGGCCGTATAGATCAAAACACGTTAAATTTTAATGCTGATACCGGCGAAACATCGGTACTGCGTTCAAAAGAAATGGCTAATGATTACCGTTATTTCCCTGAGCCTGATTTGATGCCATTGGTTTTAGATAATGCTTATGTAGAAAATATCCGTAAAACATTACCTGTTTTACCAAATCAGTTGTATAAAAAATATATAGATCTGGGTTTATCAGATTATGACGCTTCAGTAATTACTGCCGATAAGGAAGTCGCCTTATATTTTGAAGAATTGATAAAACATACTGCCAACTATAAAGCTGCCGCCCACTTAATGATGGGTGCCGTTAAATCGCACTTAAACGAAACGGGGCTGCATATTACAGATCTGCATATTGAACCAGCAATACTCGTCGGCTTGATTAAGCTGGTTGATGCAGGCGCTATCAATAATACCAATGCTTCGCATAAGTTGTTCCCGGCCCTATTAAAGTCACCGGGTAAAACGGCCGAAGAACTTGCAACCGAACTAAACTTATTAATTACCACCGATGGTGAAGATGTAAGTAAATACATACACGATGCCTTGGCTAAATATCCGGATAAGGTTGTCGAGTACCAAAAAGGCAAAAAAGGCGTTTTGGGTTTGTTTATGGGCGAGATCATGAAAAGCTCTAAAGGCAAGATAGACCCGCAAGCAACGAATCAATTATTAATCAAAGAATTAGAATCTAAATGAAAACCCGTTCAATAATTTATAGCGCCATAGCTTTAGTCTTGGTATTAGCTTCATGTAAAGATAAATCGGTATTTAAAATATCAGGTACCTTAAAAAATCCGGATAAAGTAAAAAAGGTTTACTTGCTGGAAGCGGATAGTGTACAGATAAGCGTGGTCGACTCGGTTGCTGTAAGCGCGGATGGTAAATTTGAGTTTAAACATGCCGCGCCTTATGCTAACCTATATAAACTGCGCATAGGTACCGGTATATATGATCTGATAGCTAAGAACGGCGATGATATTGATTTCTCGTCAGACCAATCTGATAAAGCGCATACCTATGAAATAAAAGGATCAGAAAGCTCTGAGAAAATACAGGAGTTTAACAAACTAAGTAATGTTTGGGGCGAAAAGAACCGTGTGGTAGCTGATGAATATCAGTCGAAAGTTGAAGCTTTAGGTAAAGAGTCAGATTCGCTGGTAGCTGTATACAGGCCAATGTTTATTGCCAACATGAATGGCTATGCTGACGCGGTTTTAAAGTTTGTTAATGATAATAAAACATCGCTGGCCGCATTTTATGCCATGTCATCGTTGGAGCCAATGAAGTATGAGCAGCAAATGGTTAGTTATGCTGATGAATTAAAAGATAAAAACTCTTTTACTGATAACCCCGGTGTGCAGCGTTTTATAAATCAAATGATGCTGATCAAGCCGCTATCTATAGGC
>DHIR01000125.1:15629-18825 GCA_002403905.1 Mucilaginibacter sp. UBA4741 | reverse complement strand
TGCTGATAAAGCCGCTATCTATAGGCCATAAAGCGCCTGAATTTACTACCGCAGGCCTGGATGGCAGACAAGTTAAACTATCAGACTATAAAGGTAAGTATGTAATGCTTGATTTTTGGGCATCATGGTGCGCCCCTTGTCGTGCCGAAAATCCTAACGTAGTTAAAGCTTACGCGGCATTTAAAGAAAAAGGCTTTAATATTTTAGGTATATCGCTTGCGGTTACTAAAGACGATTGGCAAAAAGCTATAAACGCCGATAAATTAACCTGGGCCCATGCGTCAGACTTGCAAAGATTTGATGGCCCGACCGAGCATTTGTATCATATAGAAGCTATACCTTCAAACTTTATTATTGATCCACAGGGAGTTATAGTTGCCAAAAATGTTACCGGCACCGCTCTTGAAGACTTTTTAAACAAAACGTTTAATAAGCATATATAATATGTTAAGATAAAACACTACTTAACAATTTGTTAATATTAAGTTTACTGTAAGCTTTTTTTAAGTACATACTTTTATAACAAAATTAAAACGTTCATGAGCAACTTAAACAAACAGAAAATTTTAATAGTTGACGATGAGCCGGATATTTTGGAGCTTATTGAGTATAACTTAAAAAAAGAAGGCTACCAGGTATTCACGGCGCGTAATGGCCAGGAGGCTGTTACCGAAGCAAAAAGATCATTACCAGATCTTATTGTGCTTGATATTATGATGCCCAAAATGGACGGTATTGAGGCTTGCCGTATAATGCGCACCATGCCCGAGTTTAAAAATACCTTCATGGTGTTTTTAACCGCAAGGAGCGAGGAGTACTCTGAAATTGCAGGTTTTAACGTTGGTGCCGATGATTATATAGCTAAACCTATTAAGCCGCGTGCTTTAGTTAGCCGCATAAACGCCATACTCCGCAGAAACGCGCCCGCCGAAGATATAAGCGATAACAAACTGGAAATAGGTGATTTGGTTATTGACCGTGAAGCCTATCTGGTTTTCCAAAAAGGCCAGAAAGTTGTACTAGCCAAAAAAGAATTTGAATTACTATACCTGCTGGCCTCAAAACCGGGCAAGGTTTATACCCGCGAGGTAATATTAAAAAATATCTGGGAAGACTCGGTAGTTGTTACCAACCGTACGATTGATGTACACATACGCAAACTGCGTGAAAAACTAGGTGATGACATTGTAGCCACTGTAAAAGGAGTAGGCTACAAATTTGAAGCATAAAACAAAAGGCCCCGATTACCGGGGCCTTTGTTGTTTTGTAAGATTTAAAGTTAAAATACTGGTTTTTTCTTTGCTTTGGCAGCGGTGGTCTTTGCTTTCGCAGTAACCGCTTTAGCCCTTTTATCAGCTTTTGATTTTACATCAGCAGCGGCAGTTTTTGCTTTCGCGGTGATGTCTTTAGCTTTTGCATCAGCTTTTGTTTTAACATCTTTAGCTGTACTTTTAGCTTTTGCAACTGTATCTGACGCTGCTTTTTTAACAGCTGATTTAGCAGCAGTTACTTTTTTTACTGCTGCTTTCTTAGCCGGCGCTGCTTTTTTATTTAGATCATTGATCTTTTCTTCGGCTGCATCTTTTATATCTTCGGCTTTGTCTTTGGTACCATCCCAAAGCTCCTCAATGGTTTCTTTAACCTTTTCGAAAAATCCTTTTTCTTCAGGTTTGGTTGCTTTATCGCTCATGGTGTTTTGTAGTTAGATGTTTTTTATAAGTTTTTCTGACACAATAACCAGACCAATCAATGTTTGTTTAATAAGTGATAATATTTTTCAATTAAAATAACGTGCGTTATTAATAATCCCCATTCACTCATTATATCACTCACTGTAAAAATCACGTTGTAATTAAACATATAGCCGATAACATTGTAACTTACCTAACATTATCTCAAAATCGATCTTATGATAACCAAATTTTATAAGCCTTTAGCACTAGGTGCCATACTTATATCGGTAACTACGGCCTGCGTGGCCCAAACCGGTCCACCGGTAGAAACCAACAAAGCCAATAGCGACTATAAACCCGCCTTTGCCGGGCAAACCCGTATTGGCAGCGTTAAAACTAATACGCCGTACACGGCTACCGTAATAAGCACCGAGCTGAAAGGCCCGTGGGGCATACATGTTTTGCCCGATGGCCGTTTACTGATAAGCAGTAAGCCGGGCATTATGCAAATAGTAACTACCGATGGTAAAATTGATAAAACCATTACCGGTTTCCCCGAGGTGCAGTTTCAGGGACAGGGTGGTTTGCTGGATGTAAACATCGACCCTAACTTTACTGAAAACCGCATGGTTTACTGGACCTACGCCCAACCCGGCGAAGGAGGAGCTACCCTGGCTGTAGCTAAAGGTAAACTATCGGCTGATGAAACCAAGCTGGAGGATGTAAAAGTAATCTGGGAAGCTTCGCCGCGTTATAAAGGCGCCGGTCAGTTTGGCTCGCGTTTATTGTTTGATAAGCAGGGCAATATTTTTGTAAGCTCAGGCGACCGCCAGTCCGGTGATATCCGCGTGAAGGCGCAGGATCTAAGCGCCACCACCGGTAAGATCATTCATATTACTAAAGAGGGTAAACCTGTTGCCGGTAACCCATTTATTGGCAAAGCTGATGCTAAGCCAGAGATATACGCCCTTGGCTTTCGTAACCCGGATGGTTTTTCTATTAACCCCTCTACCGGCGATCTTTGGGAAGCTGAGTTTGGCCCCCGTGGCGGCGACGAGATCAATTTGATTAAACCGGGTGGTAACTACGGCTGGCCTGTTGTAACTTACGGTATTGAATACAGCGGCCAAAAGGTTGGCGACGGTATACAACAAAAAGAAGGTACCGTACAGCCGGTTTATTATTGGGACCCGGTAATATCGCCGGGCTGTATGATGTTTTATACCGGTAATATTGCCGAGTGGAAAAACAACCTGTTTGTAGGTGGCTTGAGCGGTATGCATATTGCACGCTTGATCATTAAAAATAATAAGGTAGTAGGCGAGGAGCGTTTATTAGAGGATAAGCACGAACGCTGGCGCTGCATAGTCACCGGTAAAGATGGTGCCATTTATGCCGGTACAGATAGTGGTAAGTTATATAAGATAGCGAAGCAATAAAGATTAAAGATTAGTGATTAAAGATTGGACTTAGCAAATTAATAATAAAACGACAGGCCCAATCTTTAATCTTCAATAACTAAT
>DHIR01000125.1:12132-15432 GCA_002403905.1 Mucilaginibacter sp. UBA4741 | reverse complement strand
AATCTTCAATAACTAATCTTTATAGCCTAATCTTTTACTCAAACTGTAATTCCCATTTATCTTCGCCGGCATCTACCACGCGAAATATCCTTTTTTCGGCAGTTTCATTACTGTCAGAAGAAAGGATACGCACGATATCATGATCATGAAACTCTTCTGTTTGAGGGACCATAATTGCGGTTAACGTATGTGGATTGCCGGGGACTGTTAAGGTTTTCATAGCATTATTGTTTTTATAATAGCTTAACAATACAGATCAAAATAAGTTTCTGTTGTTTGATGCTGCTCTTATTTATAGTACCACTATTTTTTAATTTAGCACTATGGCGAATATAAATTTTGATCACCACCCTCAATTTTCACTACAACTATATTGGCGTAGAGTATTTAAGACAACAATATACATCTCTGCACTATGCCTATTGTTATTTCCATGTGCGCTAAAAGCCCAAACTATAAAAACTCGGTTGGGTATCTCAAAGTCCACCTTTACCATAAACAATAAACCAACGTTTCTTTACGGCATTAGTTACTATAGCGCGCTTGGGGCACCGAATGTTTTTATTCAAAAAGATCTTGCGGATATTAAAAAAAACAAGTTCAACTGGATCCGTATTTGGGCTAATTGGCCAGGGACTGATACAAATATAAGTGCTATAGATGATGACGGAAATGCAGTAAAGACCTATATGGATAAATTAAAATGGTTAGTTGAGCTGTGCGACCGCAAAGGCATTGTTGTAGATGTAACGCTTGCATACGGCAACTTAATAAAAACATTCGACTCTCATGAACGTGCGATAAAATCTATTATAACCGTACTGAAACCGTATAAAAACTGGTACCTGGATCTTGCTAATGAACGTGATGTGGGAGACGCTAGGTTTGTAAGTTTTGACAACCTGAAGAAATTACGCGAGACGGGTAAAGAACTTGATCCTGATTTGCTTATTACCGCTTCTGCGGGCAATGATATAAGCCGCAGTGACTTGAAAGTGTATCTTGAAACAGTTAAGGTGGATTTTATTAGCCCGCATCGCCCGCGAACCGCAGAATCGGTAATGCAAACTGAAACAAAAACACGGGAATATATTAACTGGATGATTGATTATGGAAAGGTAATTCCTATACATTATCAAGAACCATTTCGGCGCGGTTATACAGACTGGCAGCCCGAAGCTAAGGACTATATTACGGACCTGAACGGCGCAAAATCTGGTGGGGCTGCGGGTTGGTGTTTTCATAATGGCGACCAGGGGGGAGACCCAAACCACAAACCGGGCCGGTCTTTTGATATACATGAAAAACGTTTGTTTGACCAATTAGATAACGAAGAAATGTTAGCCATTAAAACAATAGCCCAACAGTTAAAATCTAATTAAATTTTATCTATTAACCACCCCCCCCCCCTGTTAGGAAGAGGTGTTTTAAATCAGCAGCAAATCTGTAAGCCGGGTTTTGTACTGTCGTCCCGATAGCTATCGCGAGACAATTTCTATCATTAATCTGGCCCTGCCGTTGCCGACAGGTTCAATCACCTATTAATCATAGTGACATCGGTCAATAATAAATATTAATAAAGATCACATATAATGGCTAACATTTAGAATTTAGCATTCGTATAAGTTGTAAAACAATTATTTAGCATAATCCTTATGATATGCACAACTTACTACAATTAACTATATCCGGCACAATAATAGCAGGATTTGTTACAGCAAGCCCCGGTCAATGGAAACGCCCAGTCAGTCTGTTAAGACAGCTTATGGCCCCAGCCAAAATTAAACTGTTACTATTATTTTTATTACTCTCGTCTTGTCTGCGAGCACAGGACAAGGATGCAATAGGCATAAACTTTATGTATGGCGCAAAAGTTATAAATCAGGTTGGCACTTACCAGGGTATTAGTGTTAGTTATGTTGTTAACACAATTTATAATGAGGCACAATGGGCAAGAATGTTAAATGTTAAAAGTATTGTTATTGAGGGTGCTTTTAACAATATGCAAAACGTTAGTTGTGGCGCGGCTATGGCCTCCTATAAACCCATGTTTGCTTCGGGCGGGTATTTTGGTAATCAGCTATCGTTAACCGGCGCAATTGATATGGAAGTAGTAAAGGCAGATGGGTTTAATATTTTACTATCGCCAACCATGGGATTGTTATATACCACTAAAGATTATTTTAACACCGGCGGCATTAACCAGGTTATGGGCAGCCCACTTAATGTAGTTGTAGGTGCTAAATTAAAGTTTGAAATGCCTGTTACCGCTAACACAAGGTTACAGATGGGGACTGAGGTGTCGCACATATCAAATTCAGGTACAGTACATCCAAATGTAGGATTAGACCGTATCAGCACTTTTGTTGGCATTTTGCAAAACATATCATACGCTAACATTACTACGCCAAAGTTTTCCATGCCGGATAATGCACTATCTGTTGAACTTGTTGCCGGATATACCGCTCAGCAAAAAACCGGTTTTTACCAGTTAAACGGGGTTGATTTGCAGTTAGACAAAACTTATCACGAAAAAACATCACCTATAGCAAAAGGCGCACTATGTCTGGGCTATCATCATTATTTAAACGACCTGGTGGGTATAAAGGCAGGTGCTGATATTATCTATTCACAGCGGCTGTCTGTATTGGGATCATCTACCAGCGACACAACAAACTTTATTAAAACTTATCAGGGCGCTTATACTCCAATAAACAGCCATTTTAATGTTGGGTTAAACGCCGGGATAGATCTTTGTTTGGGCAGGTTGGTTTTTGGCCTTTGTTATGGCTATTTCGTTGGCGGATATGAACATTATATCTACCAATCAAGTGGTGATAAATTTGAGTATGGACCGTTATCTTACATCGCTTACGATGCAAAATATTACATTACACCTCAGTTTGCAATTGAGGCAAAGTCTTTCGCACGTAATTTTGGTGGTGTTGGTGTTAATCTTAGTTTTTAAATATAAGCGATAAAAAAACGCCCGGCCAAAAGGTCGGGCGTTTTAAATCAGCAGCAAATCTGTAAGCCGGGTTCTGTATTGCCGAATGGCAACTTCTATCATTAATCTGGTCCTGCCATTGCTGACAGGCTTAAACAACCTACCCATCACGACGGCCCTGATTGCTCAGAGCAGGGAGCGAGCCGCCCCACTTTCGTGACCTATTTGGTTTTTCAACTCCTGAGGTTTACCGCGATTCCGGTCGCCCGGAAAAGCCGTGAGCTCTTACCTCACGTTTTCACCCTTACCCGCCATTGCTGGCGGGCGGTTTATTTTCTGTGGCACTTGCTGTC
>DHIR01000125.1:0-11884 GCA_002403905.1 Mucilaginibacter sp. UBA4741 | reverse complement strand
TTATTTTCTGTGGCACTTGCTGTCACCCGCTGCGGGTGCCTTCCCGTTAGGAAGCAGGATGCTCTATGTTGCCCGGACTTTCCTCCGCTTTAGCCGTAGGCTATAGCAGCGATAGAACGTTTTGCAGGTGTAAAGGTAGAGTTTTTAACTAAGATGCGTAGGATTAAAAGATTTTAGGATTTTATTATCGCAATAATCAGGGCAATCAGTTAATCCTGAAAATCATGTTTCAGACAAGAAGGTTACTTGCAATCCTTCAAATCATCACCCACCTGCTGCGCCGTAATAATCCCCATTTTATTACCAAACGAATTGGTTACGTAGGTCAGTACCTCGGCAATTTCAATAGGGGCCATGTCCATTACAGGCATATCGCCTTCAAATGGTTTTTTGTTAATGATCATGAGCTTGCCTTTAAGCCCATATTTAATTATACAGGGTAGCGTGGCTTTATTGGCTTTCAGGTAAACGGAGTCGGTAAGCGCGGGCATTAGTGCAGATAGGCCCTGCCCATCCTTGCCATGGCAGTTTTGACATTTGTTTTGATAAATAACACTGCCGATAGAATAGTACCTGGCAAAAGTTATCTGGTCATCGCTCTGGCAGGAGTAGATCAATATAGCCATCAACAGGCAGATAATGGATATTATCTTAATTTTCATTTGCCGGTTATTTGGTCGGGTTCGGCTTTTAGTGTTTTAATATCAGCGATCAGGTTGTTAACCTGTCCAGGTTGGGTTCCATCGTAGGTACCACGAATGCGTTTTTGTTTGTCAACCAAAATAAAATAGCCATCGTGTATAAATAGCTGTTTGGCATCTTCTTGTGGTTTGGTTACCAGGTAACTTTCTGATAGTTTATAAATATCTTCCTTCTTTCCCTGCAAAAGCCACCAGGTATTACCTGTAACGCCCAGCTTATCGGCATATTTCTTTAAGATAGCTACGCTGTCGTGTTTAGGGTCAATAGAGTAAGATATGATCTTAACATCTTTTTCTGCTTTAAAGGCATCATAAACATTCAGCATATTGCGATGCATTACCGGGCAGATGGATGGGCAGGTGGTAAAGAAAAAATCGGCCACATAAATATTGCCGTCTAAATTTTTGTTGGTGATGCTATCGCCATACTGATTAACCGTTTTAAAGCCGGGGATGGTTTGGTAAGCGGTATCTGTTACGTTTTTGCCGTCAACAGTTTTAGTTACCGGGGTGCGGTTACCATAAATTGGCAAGGCTGTTTGCCCGGTGTTAAATTTACAGGCGCTATAAGTAAAGATGATAACAACTGCCGCAACTAATTTCTTCATCACTACTTTTTAAATGGTTGTAAATATTCGTTTGATTCTTTAACCGCACCGGCAAGCAACGAGTCGACAGCTATTACCTGTTCTTTTTGTGCCGACAGGTATTTCATTATTTCATCATGCGTTTTCCCTTTTTGTTCGGGGTCAAACTTTTGCATCCAGTTCTCCATCGCGCTATCGGCTTTGGTTAGTTTCGAGCGTAAGTATGATATTTTTTCTTTAGCCTCGTTGTTTTTAGCCTCCAGCAAAAGGGTATCCAGCTTCATCTTATTTTGCATTAGCTGTTCATCAAACCCCATTACTTTATCATGTATTTTAATAACATCATTTAAAACGGCTTTTTCATCAGCTTTAGAGTCACTACAAGCGCTTAACGCTAGTACTGCAAATGCAAACAGGTATATCTTCTTCATAATTATAGTGTGATCTGTATCGGCTCCAAAATTACATTAATATGGGCCTTATTACCAACGTTGGCAGGTAATTAATTGCGGATAAAAAATATATAATCAATAGTCGGTAGTTTTTCAACCCCGGCAAGCTTTAATTGCTGCCCAATTTGCGCCCTGTGGTGCGTGTCGTGGTTAATTACCTGGGTTAAAATATCAACCAGTTTGTTTGAATATTCGGTACCGGCAGTGTTTTTATAAGTTATGATCTTGTGCAGGTCGGCAGGAGCAAAATCGCTTAAAAAGCTGATCCATTCCTGGCGATAATAGTTTATTAATTCTTCAAACGGCGTTGTTTCTTTTGTTGGAAACAGGTCATTGTCAGCAACCGATTCTTCTTTACAACGGCTTAACCACCTTTGTTGAGCTGCCAACAGATGAGCCATTAATTGCACCGGTTTTTCAGGATTGTTAGCTGCTCTGATAACTTCCAGCATTTGTTGATTGGCGTATTTGTCGTATTTAAATAGTTGGATAAAATGGTCTTTCATGGTAAATGAATTTTGTAGTAGCGATAATCTTTTAGACCATCGCTAGCTAAATATACCTCTAAAATAAACATTATTTGCGCTTGGGTGTTATGGTAAACATTAACAATAACATAATATTAACAACATCATAAACATACATGCCCAACGTATCTTAGTATTGAACAATAAAACAAACTGTTATGAAATTCATCGTCAATTTATTCAACAGCTTACGTGAGTGGATGATCTTAAAAAGTATCAGATCTTCTTTTATTCACTAATTTTATTTTTACTAACATTTCTTTTATACAATTATAATATACAATTTGGGCGTTGTGTAGCTCATTTTAATGAAATCTGATATTCAGGATATTCCATTTAACAAACAACTTTTCGGCGAAGACTTTATCTGGGGAGTATCAACCGCGGCGGTGCAAATTGAAGGCGCGCATGATGCCGATGGTAAAGGCGCGTCTGTTTGGGACACTTTTGTAGCCAAAAAAGGCAAAATATTAAACGGCCACCATCACCACATCGCCACCGATTTTTATAATCGTTATCAAACCGATATAGACCTGATCAAACAGCTTAATATCCCAAACTTTAGGTTCTCTATATCGTGGTCGCGTATTTTACCCGGCGGGACAGGAGCTGTTAACCAGGCAGGCATTGATTATTACAACCGTATTATTGATTATTGCCTGGAGTTAGGCATAGAGCCCTGGCTGACGCTATACCATTGGGACTTGCCCCACGAACTTGAACTACAAGGCGGCTGGACAAACCGGGCGGTTGTACATTGGTTTACCGATTACGTTACCATTTGCGCCGATGCATTTGGCGATCGGGTAAAACATTGGATGGTGATGAATGAGCCGTCTGTATTTACAGGGGCAGGCTATTTTTTAGGTATTCATGCGCCCGGAAGAAAGGGGATGAAAAACTTTTTACCTGCTATTCACCATGCTACTTTGTGTATGGCAGCAGGGGCAAAAGTATTACGCAAAACTTTGCCGGAAGCAGAAATTGGGACTACCTTTTCATGCTCGTACATTGAGCCATATTCTGATAAGCCAAAGGATGTAGCTGCCGCCACACGGGTAGATGCATTGCTTAATCGTTTATTTATTGAGCCGATTTTAGGTTTAGGATATCCAACGGAACTTAACGTGCTAAAAGGCATGGACAAATATATTTTACCCGGCGATATGGATAACTTAAAGTTTGATTTTGACTTTATAGGCATTCAAAACTACACTCGCGAAATTGTGCAGCATTCGTTTTTTACGCCGTATATACACGCAACTTTGGTTAAAGCCGAAAAACGAAAAGTACCCATAACCACAATGGGGTGGGAGGTTTATCCGGCGTCTATTTATCATATACTTAAAAAGTATAACCAGTATCCGCAGATAAAAAAAATATATCTTACCGAAAGCGGCGCTGCTTTTAAAGACGAGGTTACGGATAATAAAGTTGATGACCCTAAACGTGTTGAATACCTAAGGCAATACTTACAACAGGTATTAAGAGCCAAAAACGAAGGCTTTAAAGTAGACGGTTATTTTACTGGGACGCTAACAGATAATTTTGAATGGGCTGAAGGCTATCACCCACGTTTTGGAATTATATACATTGATTTTGAAACCCAGCAACGCATAGTAAAATCATCAGGACAGTGGTATGCTGAGTTGCTGAGGTAGTTCGGCCGGTTGTATATCTGCATTTATTGGTAGGCTTATATAAAATATGGTACCGTGGTTGCTTCTGTCAAACCATATTTTACCGTGCGATTTTTCCATGACCTGCTTGCAGATAGATAAACCCAGACCGAACGTTTATATTATTCATTACTTAAAAGCTTCTTCACCGGTTATATCCATGCCCGTTATCAGCAGATGAATATCATGTGTACCCTCATACGTAATTACCGATTCAAGATTCATCATGTGCCGCATTATTGGGTACTCGCCGGTTATACCCATTCCGCCTAATATTTGCCTGGCTTCGCGGGCTATGTTTATAGCAGTTTCAACACTGTTACGTTTAGCCATTGATATTTGGGCAGGCGTTGCCTTGTTCTCATTTTTTAAAGTGGCGAGGCGCCAAACTAGCAATTGAGCTTTTGTTATCTCGGTTATCATTTCGGCCAGTTTTTTCTGTTGAAGCTGGAACGCAGCAATAGGCTTGCCAAATTGATTACGCTCTTTAGCATAACGTAAAGCGGTATCGTAACAATCCATAGCAGCACCAATAGCGCCCCAGGCAATGCCATAGCGCGCCTGGTTAAGGCAACCAAGCGGCCCTTTTAAGCCGGTAACATTAGGCAGCAGGTTTTCTTTAGGCACTTTAACATTATCAAACACCAACTCCCCGGTAGCAGATGCACGTAGCGACCATTTGTTATGTGTTTCGGGTGTTGAGAAACCTTTCATACCTCGTTCCACAATCAGTCCCTGTATTTTTCCCTGCTCATTTTTGGCCCAAACAATAGCTATATCAGCAAACGGCGCGTTTGATATCCACATTTTTGCACCGTTTAATACATAATGATCGCCGGCATCTTTAAAATTGGTGGTCATGCCGCCGGGATCAGAGCCATGATCGGGTTCTGTAAGACCGAAACAGCCCATTAACTCGCCGGTTGCTAATTTGGGCAGATATTTTATTTTCTGATCCTCTGAACCATAAGCATAAATAGGGTACATCACTAACGATCCCTGTACAGACGCGGTTGACCGTATGCCCGAATCGCCGCGCTCAATTTCCTGCATGATGAGGCCGTAAGCCATATAATCTAAACCAAGCCCGCCATATTTTGTGGGGATGGTGGGGCCAAAGGCACCAATCTCTGCTAATCCTTTTAAAAGTTGTTTCGGGAACTCGGCCCGTTGGGCATAATCTTCAATAATGGGGCTAACTTCTTTTTTTACCCAATCGCGCACGCTTTTACGTATCAGCTTGTTTTCATCGGTAAGTAATTCATCCAGTTGATAATAATCCGGCGATTCGAAAAGGTCAGTTTTTGTCATGAGGTAATTCTTTGTAGTAACAAATATAGTGAATTAGTGAGTGGGGAGTAGTGAGTTATGAGTCGTGAGTGGTGAACAGAGAATGGTGAGTGGAGAGCTGTGATTGATTATAAAAAAATGAATTAATAATCATCACTCACGACTCATAACTTACTACTTATCATCCAACTAAAATGTTATTTTTGACCTATGATTGTAGCCCTGAATGGTGCGGAGTTTTTTGCCTATCACGGCTTTTACCCCGAAGAACAGAAATTAGGAAATTGTTTTATTGTTGATATGGAGGTTGAGTTTACCCCGACTGGCAATATTAATGAGGATGACCTGGCCAATACCGTAAACTATGAGCAGCTTTATGATATAGCCTGCGAAGAAATGAAAACACCCAAAAAACTAATAGAAACCGTAGCCGAAGCAATTATCAACAAGATAAAAAAACAATACACTTTTGCTGACCGAATTGAGGTGAATATTAAAAAGTTAAACCCATTGGTAGGGGCAAAAACCAAATACTCGAGCGTTACACTTAATTATCAAAAAGGGTAGTAGTTTTTTACTGTCGACTCAATTTTTTCGGGCCATTTTTGCTTGTTGGCAAACCTGGTGGCTTCGGCGCTCATGCTGCTTACTTTATCTGGGTTGTTATATAAGCTTAGCACGGCCTGTTTTAGCTCGTTTATTGCAATCGTGGGCGACTCAACACTGCAGCGTATACCGTTATCATCGCTTACCATAGCTGCCTGCCCATGCAGGTTAAGGGTTATAACCGGCATCCCAAAAGCCATAGCTTCCATTACCTGCACACCATTCGAATCGCGCAGCGAAGTAAAAAAGAACACATCATGCGACTCATAATAACCGCGCACTTGCTCATAAGGTACTTTACCTGTTAAATGTACCGTGCTTTCTAATCCATATTCTTTAATGCAGTCCTCTATTTCCTGCTGCATTTCGCCGTGACCGACTACGGTTAATGTTATGTCGGGATAGTCTTTTAGCTGCTGCATAACCTCTAATACCAGCAAAACACCCTTGCGTGGCATAAAGCGGCCAACCCATAATAGCTTTAGTTTATCCGGCTCCAGTGATTTTATCTTCAACTTTTCGGGATAAAAATTATCGGGCAATGCGGTGTCAAAAGAAATATGGCAATTTTTGGCACCTACAGATTTGGCCATATCCATAGTATCCTGATTAGATACCAGCACCGCATAAGCCTTTTTCAACATATCCTTACAGGCGGGATTATATTTAACCAATATGTTGCTAACCTTATCTCTTTTAATTTCCGATGCCCAATAGCCTTTAAAGTAACTTTTAAACGCTTCGGGGGCCTTTTGTCCGCCACCGGCAGGGCCAAAAATAAATGGGATGTTGAGTTTATATAAAAACGACCCCATTTGTAAACTGCCCCAGGTTGCATGGTGTGCAAGGTCGAATTTTAAGCTTTTATGTAATGTCTTTGATTTTTTATAAACCAGCCATTGCCATAACATATAATACATATAAATAGCCGGGCCGGGCGCATGGAACAATTTCTCGGTACCCATCGGCATAAAAATATAATGAAAAGTTACATTTTTTGGTGCGGGAAAACTTTCAATACCAGCCTGGTTTACGCTCCTGGTTAAACAGTGTACCTCGTAGCCTTTATCGGCTAAACCTAATGCCCAGTTCCAGCCATTACCATCTTCTGATCCCATTGATGGATCGCATGCAAAAACAGATAGCAATAATTTTTTCATTTAATCAGTTTGAAAGGAAGCGTAAGTATTAAAATACTACGAGTTAATTATACGTATAAAAATTAATTTATAGCGCATAAATCCGTAGAGACGCAATACTTTGCGTCTCAGGTAAACAAAAGACGGATGTTTATGAAAACGATTTTTAATATTTGTATAACCTCAAAATAATAGATAGTAAAATCTACAGTAACACATGGCCTATAACAAAATAACAGACGAACTATTAAACGCAATTAAAAAATTAATTGGTGATGATGCTGTTATAACCACGCAGGCCGAAATGGAAAAATACAGCCATGATGAAACAGAGGACTTGCGTTATTATCCGGAAGTTGTAGCCAAACCAAAATCGACACAAGAAGTATCAGCATTGTTAAAACTTTGCAATGAGCATTTAATACCTGTTACGCCACGTGGGGCGGGTACCGGTTTGAGTGGTGGGGCATTACCCGTTATGGGCGGATTGGTTATTGCCATGGAACGCTTTAATAAAATATTAAATATCGACGAGCAAAATCTGCAGGCCACGGTAGAACCCGGTGTTATTACCGAAGAGTTTATGAACAAGATTGCCGCTAAAGGATTATTATACCCTATTGACCCGGCAAGTAAGGGGAGTTGTTTCATAGGTGGTAATGTATCGCATGGCTCGGGTGGGCCAAGGGTGGTGAAATATGGTACCATACGCGAATATATATTGAATTTAGAGTTGGTTTTGCCATCCGGCGAGGTTATCTGGACGGGTGCTAATACCCTAAAATATTCATCGGGCTATAATTTAACACAACTCATCATCGGGTCAGAAGGTACATTGGGTATAGTTACTAAAATTGTGGTTAAGCTTATACCGGCACCAACGGTTGATGCTTTATTAATGGCGTCATTTAACTCGAATGATGAAGCTTGTTCGGCTGTATCAGCTATTTTTAGGGCAGGAATAGTTCCATCAGCATTAGAATTTATGGAACGCAGGGGAGTAGAGTGGGTGATAGAAAAGGACGGTATTGTTTTTGATCTGAAAGATAATGACGCTGCCTTTTTATTGATAGAAGTAGACGGCAACAACCAGGACGTAATATTTGCCGATTGCGAAAAGATAAACACGGTGTTGGAAGAATTTGGCTGCACCAATGTGTTGTTTGCAGAAACAGTAGCTCAGAAAGAAGAATTATGGCGCATAAGACGCACAATGGGTGTATCGGTAAAATCAAATTCAGTTTATAAAGAAGAAGATACGGTTGTGCCACGCGCAGCATTACCACAATTAATAAAAGGTATTAAAGCAATGGGCGCTAAATATGGCTTTGAGTCGGTTTGTTACGGGCATGCCGGCGATGGCAATTTGCACGTTAACATAATAAAGGCCAATATGAGCGATGAAGACTGGAACACCAAATTAAAAGACGGCATACGCGAAATATTTGAACTAACCGTATCTTTAGGTGGCACACTATCCGGCGAGCATGGTATTGGCTTAGTACAGAAAGAATTTATGGACATTAAATACTCGCCCATACACTTTGAATTATGGCGCGGAATAAAAAAGGTATTCGATAAAAATTATATATTAAATCCCGGAAAAATATTTGATAAATAATATTCACTCAATCACTTATTAAATAATTTACTCATTAAAATGCAGTTACCTTTACAATTTCAAATAACTGATGAAGAGCTATTAAAACTAGGTTTTGCTATTTTTTGTGGTGGTTTACTGGGTATGGAGCGCCAGTATAAAAACAAAACAGCAGGTTTCCGCACCATAATATTGATCACGTTAGGGTCGGCATTGTTTACCATGGTAGCTCAGAAAGCAGGTTTAGGCGTTAATATTAATGTTATTACCGGTATTGGTTTTATTGGTGCCGGTGTGGTTTTTAAAGATAATATTGGTGTTAGCGGCCTTACAACTGCGGCGGTTATATGGGTTGCGGCAGCTATAGGTATGGCCGCCGGTGCCGGCGATTATCCGCTGGCCTTAATAACTACTGTAAGTACTTTATTAATACTGATGCTTTTCTCTTTATTAGAAAGATACATTGACAAAGTGCATCATGATAAGCTATTTATAATTGTTTTTGCTGATACCGATTATGAAAACCTGGTTATGGTTGAAGAGATTATTAAGAGTCATCATCTTAAATCAAGGCGTAAACAGATCAATAAAATAGGAGAGCATTTGCAAGCCACACTCTTAGTAACCGGCCATTTGCAATATATTGCTCAATTAGATGAAAAGCTGCTGGTAATGTCGCAGATACGGTCTTTCTAATTTAATACATACTGCAGCTATAGCATTTGTATCTTTTTAACGGAAGCCGGAATAAAAACGTTTTAACGAAAAGATAATACAACCATTAGTTCTATTAAGGCTGATTATTGATAACCTAATTATATCAGATGATATAATTAGGTTATCACAACCATTTCATGATCTAAAACAGACCTAACGTCAAAGCTAATCCAGCCATTATTTACAATAGGTAAAACGTGCTTGTTACCAACTAATAGTTTTACGTTTTTGCCGTGTACATCCGCAGGTAATTTTAGGCGTACTTTAAATGGCCCAACTGCAATTAACTCATGTATGGGTTGGCGCCACGTAGCAGAGTTGGTAAGATTTACCATATGCATAATTAAACGCCCCGGTTGGCTGTATAAATGGCAATCTACGAGGCCGGTACCTTCTATATGCAACGGTATATTATCCTTAGCTACCCAGCGGATAAGATTACCTAATAAATTTCCATGATCGGGCAGATTGTTTTGTCCAAAGCGTCGGTCAATATCTGCCGACATAAATGCTACGCGACCCTTATGCTTGTTATTTAAAATTAATCCGGGGATATCCGTTTTAGGCTGCCGCATCCATGAAGTTTCGGGCGGGTAAGTTGGAAACTCAGGTATAAAAGTCATTAATACTTCCACTCCGGCATCAACACCTAACGGGTCTAGCTTACCGCCATAGGGTAGTATATCAGTTTCTTCAAATCCTCTTAAAACGGGGTGACGGGTTCCTGTTATTACAGGTTCATTTGCAATTTTAGGCCCGTCAACCTGCGAACGCAACTCGGGCGTAAGGCGCAGGTAAGTATGCGCGGCATTTATTGAAGTGTTTGTATGGCTTGTTTTGGTCGCGTGCGCGCCAAATAAATCGGCCAGCGCATAATCGGCATGGGCGTTTCCCCATTCGTCATAAAGGCTGCTTTCGCCAGTGGCGATGAGTCCGCCGCCATTATTAACAAAATGTTTTACGCTGGCCACCTGTGCATCGGTCATAGCGCCGAAGTTTGGTAGTATTAAAGCGGAGAGTTGAGGCCCATCCCGGTCAATATGATCTGCATGTACCGGGATATAAGGAATTCGGGCCCTTATCAGGGCTTCGGTAATACCGCGATAGGGTAGGTCAACCAATTGGCTCGAGTTATCACGCCCATAAAAATCTGTATTTTGCTGCGACCAAACCACACCAACAGTTGCAATAGGATGCCGGTTTATTAAATATTTTTCATTAAGCTTATGCCATTGCATAATTGGCGCGGCGGTATGATAGGCCCGCCTGTCTTCATGATAAGCAGCTACATGGTGCCACCACGGTTGTATGCCGCCGGCTATGCCCTCAATCATCCACATGCGTGCCTCGGCAGCGGGTTTTGCTGATAGCCTGAAAGTAATACTTCCTTGTTGGTACATAGCCATACTTTCGGGTATAAGTTTATCCCAACCTAAAAGGCCATGCAAAAATTTACCGATATCGCCGTTGTGCTGGAAACCGCTGGTATCGGTGCGCCCCTGGTCATCAATCATCATAATATCTGCCCGACTGGTAATACCCACATAATCTCTAAAAGCACTGCTTTGTCCGCTTATAGAGCCACTATTCATACCAGACCAGGTGCAATTTGGGCCGCCCGCCGCTTTGGTGGTGCGGTTATTCAGATCCCAAATTTCTAACCGGCGGTCATAGTTCCAGCGTATCCATTGTTGGTAGGTTTTATCGCTCCAGTTTTTTGTTGTTGGGATATCTTCACCGGTTAATGCTTTAAAACTCTTTTTGCAATTCCCGCAATAACATGGCTGACTGCGCCCTAATCCGCTCCAGCTATTATCCGTAAATCCTTCAGGATGGTATAGCTCAATTATTTCTCTTAAAATATTAGGGATGTGCTCATTATAATATGGCCCATTAACACAGGTAATATACAGATCATCTGCGCGGTAGGGTTTGCCTTCGGCGTTTATGGCGAACCAATCCGGGTGCGCTTTATAAAACTCCTCGCTGGCCCGGTTAGAATCCATACGGGCAAAAACAGCAAGCCCATCCTGGTGCGCGGCACGGCAAAGCTCGCCAAACAAATCGCGGCCATTTAAAAATTGCGATGGTTTGTGTAAAGGCACTTTGCTTGGATAGTAGGACACAATACCACCGGCATTAATAATAACACCTTGTACCTGTGTGCGTTTCCATTGCTTGCGCCACCAGCCAATATCGTATTGCTGCGGATCTTTTTCTGTAATATTGGTTTGTCCCCAGCGTGTAACGCTGCGATACCATGGTGTGTTTACTGCAACATCAGGATCATTAACAGGCTTATTATCAGCAAATACATTTAGGTCTGCTGCAACAAGTGGTAATACAGCGGCAGCTGTAATTTTTTTAATAAACACCCTGCGGGTATCGCCTTTGTTTGCTTTATCGTGGCTCATAATAAATAATTGGTAGGCCTAAATTAACTTATACAAAGCGAAGTATCAACGTGCTAACTGTAACAAGATCAATAGTATAAATAATTTGTAGTTAAAATAATTGCCTGTTTGAGTATTGCCATATTTGTAATATATTTACCTAATACCAATTATAGAATAAGGCATTTATAAA
>DHIR01000243.1:44655-56818 GCA_002403905.1 Mucilaginibacter sp. UBA4741 | reverse complement strand
CAGTTACAGAGCAGGGAGTAGCAATGTTATCGAGCGTATTAAATAGTGAACGGGCTATCAATGTAAACATTCAGATTATCAGAATTTTTACCCGTATTCGCCACATGTTTATGGATAATACCGAATTAAGGCTTGAAATAGAAAAAATAAAATCCAAGCTGGATAATCAGGACAAGAACATGGAGGTAGTATTCCGTTATCTTGATGAATTGATTGAAAATAAGGAAGACCCGAAGCCACGTAAAAGGATTGGTTTCAAATCCGAAGACTGGTAAGAATGTTAAATTATTGACGGTAAGTAGTTAATGGCAAAATATTTGTGGGATATTTTGCCATGTTTATTTTATGAACCAATTATCATCATCGTTAAACGACAGCTTTGCTATGAAAACTTCGCTTTTCCCTTTAAAGCAATTCCTATTTCTGTGACCAAACGCAGTTTATTTCAAGGTAATATTCAATTCGCTGCCAGCTAATCCCTCTGCTTCTACTTTAAATTTGATTGAACCTTTTTTGTTGTTTTTTAACGGGCGTAAAATAGCCAATGCTTGTCCACGGTAAGTTTTGCAAACCGGACTATTAACGCTTTCCATATCGTTAGGGCAAGCACTACCACTACCGGCAATCTCACCGTCACCTGCAACACTTAGCTTAACAGGGATTTCAGCATCAGGAATAATATTTCCATTGGAATCTGTTATAGCTATTCTTACATAAGAAAGATCATTACGATTAGCATTGATAATGTATCTATCCGCAATTAATTTTATTTTGGCTGGTTTACCCGTAGTTGAAATTTGTTTCGATGCTACTTCCTTACCGTCCTTTATAGCTATGGCTTTTAAAACACCCGGCTGATAAGGCACTTTAAATGTTGCAATTAGTTTGGTGTCTTCGCTTACTTTTTGTTCGCCAATTATTTTGCCATTTAACTCCAGTCGAATAAGCGGATAATTTGAAAATACGCTAACATCCATTGTTTTTCCCTCACTACCCGTCCAATTCCAACTTTGCCACTCATTAGGCCAGCCCCATTGGCTTACAATTTCTCTTTTCCCTTCGGGGATGGGGGCATGCACCACCATTTCTAAATCACTGTTATCCCATATCACGTCACGATAAAGCATTTGCGGCTTCTTTGATCCCGTAATATCTATGTCTCCGCAAAAACCATTGAACCATGGAAATTGCTTTAATAAACCCCTGCCGGTCTCGTCACTTAACCGACTGTTCCCTAACCCGGTTTCGCCAAAGTAATCCATCGCCGTCCAAACAAAATCACCGATAACATAGGGATTTTTCTTAACCTGCATCCAGTACTCAAAAGCTTCTTTTGGGTATGATTCAGTCCCCATCATTACACGCTCAGGGTGTAGTTTATGGTCCGATTCATACTCCGACCGCATATAGTTATACCCACCAACATCCAGCATGGCAAATGCCGGTATGGTGCTCTCCCATTTATAATTAGGGTGATCATAAAAACTGCATATCGCCTCTGTAACGGGCCGGGTATTATCAAGGCGTTTTACCTCAGCCACCAATCGTTTTTCAATAGCGAGGCCCAGCGAATCTACCCGCTCGTTAATTTCATTGCCAATGCTCCAGAAAATAACCGAAGGGTGGTTCCTGTCGCGGTATATTAATGACTGTAAATCTTTTTGCCACCAGTCTTTGAAATACAAGTGATAATCTTGCGCGTTTTTTTGCCTTTCCCACATATCAAAAGCTTCGTCGATCACCAGCATACCGTTCCTGTCGCAGGCATCTAAAAATTGTTTCGATGGCGGATTATGGCTGGTGCGTATGGCATTGAAGCCATTAGCTTTCATTAGTTCTACCCGCCGCTCTTCGGCCCTGTCTATCGTTGCCGAGCCTAAAAAGCCGTTGTCGTTATGCAGGCACCCACCTTTTAACAATATCCTTTTACCATTTAAGCTAAAGCCTGTATTGGCATCAAAATGAATGGTACGTATCCCGAAAGTGGTTTTGCTTTTATCGGTAACCTTGCCGCTGTTTAACACCGCTACCTCGGCAGTATACAGCGCAGGCTTTTCAACCGACCAAGCTTTTGGTTTGCTGACATTCAAAATTTGCGTTATTTCTTTCCCTGCCCCGGTAACTTGTGCAGCAGGTGCCTTTACAGTTTGAACAATTTCCTCATCCGGCCCTATCAGCTTAATCGATAATTTAACTGTTGCATTTTTTCCTGTTTCGTTATCCAGTGTTGCCGATACTTTTATCCTGGCTTTATCTGCAGATAGGCTTTCCGTTGTCACCAATACGCCATCCTGTTCTATATGAACGGGCTGTTTACTTACCAGCCACACGTGGCGGTAAATCCCCGACCCACTATACCAGCGCGAAGTTTTACCTTCATTACGCACTTTAACAGCTATTACATTGGGTTGTCCGGTTGGCTTTACCGTATTGCTTATATCAACATCAAAAGCGGTATACCCGTAGGGATGTGTAGCTAATAATTTGCCGTTAACCCATACCTCACAATTCATATATACGCCATCAAACCTTATCAGCGATTGTTTATAAGCACCGCCAGCTTTTAAACTAAAGGTTTTTCTGTACCAGGCTGTACCACCTAAAGTATACCCCGTAGCTGTTGTACCCGGACTTTGCTTAGTGAACGGACCAACAACTTCGCCGGGTGTCTGGTTGGGCAGGGCCTCGATGCTCCAGTCGTGGGGCAGATCAACCAATCGCCATGACCTATCATCAAACGTATTGGTTTCCGCTCCGGGCGCATCCCCCTTATAAAACTTCCAGTTATCATCAAATGAGGTTTCAGACCGTGGGTTTTGAGCATTTGATTTCATTATGATAATCAAGCAAAAGCTGCTTAACAATAGCAGTTTGGTGTATAATCTCATAGTTCAGTAAGGTAAATTCAATGTTAATGAGCGTTTATATATTCGTAATAATAGTTACATCTTCGCTACAAAACCGCCACTCGGCCTTAACTTTATGGTCAGCACATCTTTTTTGCTTACAGTTTGCTCTTTACGGTCAACACTGGTGTTAGTGTCGCCATCATATACCAGGGTGGCTTTGGTTGGCTTGGTCAAAAAGTCAAGCGGAATTTTTACCTCCTGTTCTGTAGCGCCATTCATTACGCCTATCCACCAGGTGTTTCCCTTTCTACGTGCAAATGCAACTATATCGCCCATGCTTGTACAGGATAAAACTTTGGTTTCGTCCCAAGTAGTAGGCACCTGCTGAAAAAGATCAAACATGGGGTTATCTATATAAAACTGGTACTGGTCGGCAAAATGAGTTATTGGCGACAGGTAAACAATGGCCTGGGCAAATTCATGCGGCCAGGTAAATTTAGTGGTTGCCAGCTCCTTTGGGTTTAAAATTACCGAAGTAAAATCGGCCGGGCCGGCCAAAAAGCGGGTAAAGGGCACCGTAACATCATGCTGAGGTGGCATAACACGCCTGTACCTGGTCATATGATATTCGTTACCCCTTATGGCCTCGCGGGTAATATCATTAGGAAAGGTACGACGAAGACCGGTGGGCTTTACGCTGCCATGAAAGTTAAGCAGTAAATGCAGGTCGGCACATTCCTGCTGGGTTTCGGCATACCATTGCATTATATCGGCAGTGGCATCGGGTATAAAATCTATTTTAATACCATCGGCGCCAACGGCTTTAACCTTTTCCAGGTAAGCTTTACGGTCATCCGCTTTGCGAAACTCTTTTGAATCAACCCAAACAATTGATTTTACGCCAACTGTTTTTCCATAATCTATTACTTCTTTAAGCAGCGTCCATTGGTCCTTACCGGGTTGTTTCCAGTAGCGCCAGCCATCGTCAACCAAATAATACTCCCACTTTAGTTTGGCAGCTGCGTCATACCAATTTTTCTGGTCCTCGTACTTGGGCGAACCAACGCTCCACCATTGCCATAAGCTGCGCCCGGGTTTAACCCACGAAAAATCGCTTCCCGCCGGCGGTGGCGGGCATAAATTGGTTATCAGGTCGGAGTTTACAAGCTCATTCATTGACCGGGCCACAAGCGTTGTACGCCATGGAGAAACAGGCATACCATGATATGTGCCATTTAACAAAATATGAGTTGCAGGCGGCTTTACATCCCATCCTTTTTTTGCAAATGGAAAGTTTACATTTAATATATTACCGGTGCGCGTTAATGCCATATCCGAAAAATTTTCTCAATCGGCCTCTGTTACCGAAACGTAATAACCACTTGTTTCAAAAGTAACCGGCGCCATGATCGTTTTCCCTTCGGGAACTTTTTCTACGGGCGTAACATAATTCACACCCTCATAGCTTTGAGAATAATCGGCCCAGGCAATTTTGTTAACATGATCGGGCAGCGTCCAGGCGGTGCGCTCTGCATCTATGTGCTTTGTATTTGGAGGGATGGTATAGCGCACAGCTACACCATCATTATACACACGAACGATAAGGCTGAATTTTTTACCGGCCGAACTTAAGCTTATCTCTGCCTCATTAGCGCGGTTATGGGCAGTAGTATGATTTCCAATAATGGCGTAATCCTCGTTTATTTTGCTTGTTTTAGGTGTACCCATCATAAGTATGTTATCACCTATATCCACGCTGTCAACCAGCAAGCCAAGTGATGAGGTATTGATTATAGGGATATTGCCTGCTTTTATAGTGTATACCAGTTTTTTACCTGCTGTGAAAATATTTAACGCTATGCGCTTATCCGGGCTGCTGACGGTAACATTTTGATGTTGAGCAAACACGCCATTTGTAGCGGTTAATAACAAAATTGTGTATAGAACAGAAATACTTTTCATTACTTATAGGTTATCTGAAGGTTAGGTGTATTGTGTTGTTCAAGTTAATATTTATTACTTTAATCTACATGGTTATTATTTTCAATGGTATTCTACGTATCAAAGATTTTTCTTCATTTAAGGGTTTTCCAGATAACCGCTGATCATTACGCCATTTCCTTTAGATGACGACGATCAGCGGCATATAGGTAACCAATATTTAATTTGCAGCAACCAGGGTATATGTTTTACCCGCCTGGGTAGCAAAATCATAAAGTACTGTAGATTTTACCCCCGTAGGCTTTAAGTGTGCTTTTTCCGAAATGATCGGGGTGGCAGTAGTTGCATATTGAAAAAAGGTATTCGGATTTTTACCGGCAGCCTCTTTTAAAGACCCACCCTTAAGTTTCAGCGCGTTACTGACACGTAAACGACAATTACCGCCAATGGTCGACTTTAACTTTACCTCGCTTAGTTTACCATCTTTCCATTTCATATCCACAATTTCGAAACCACCGCGTGCACGTAATCCACTTATAGCGCCATCTTTCCAGGCATCAGGTAATGCAGGAAGCAACGCCAGCGCGCCGTCAAAGCTTTGCATCAACATTTCTGTTATACCTGCGGTACAACCAAAATTTCCGTCTATCTGAAACGGCGGGTGCGCATCAAACAAATTAGGATAAGTGCCGCCACCCCCTGTATAATTAACATTCTTTGCGCCGATTGGGGTAAGTTGATTCTTTATAAGACGATAAGCATGATTGCCATCATGAAAACGCGCCCAGAAATTAACTTTCCATCCCATTGACCATCCGGTTGATACGTCGCCACGATAAATTAGCGATGTGCGGGCAGCGTCAAATAATTCAGGTGTGCGGTAAGGCGAGATCTGGTTACCCGGATATAAACCATAAAGGTGCGATACGTGGCGGTTGTGATCATTCGGATCGTCCAGATCGGTCATCCACTCCTGCAGTTGGCTGTATTGGCCTATTTGCATTGGCGGCAGGCGTTTACGGGCAGCTTCCAGTTTGGCTGCAAATTCTTTATCAACACCTAAAATTTTGGAGGCTTGTATTACATAGCTAAAAATATCAAAGGCCAACTGGTTATCCATAGTTACACCCGCATCAATTGATAATCCGCTTTTTCGCATGTTGCCGGTTCTTGGGGCCTTAACCTCGGCAAAGTAAGCAGTTGGGTTGTTTTCCGGAGAGTTTGACGGAGATATCACTAACCATTTGTGGGTAGGCTCTTCTACCAAAAACTCCTGGTAAAACTGTGCGGCCCCCTTTAACTGGCTGTAAACTGATTTAAGGTATGCTTTATTACCATTATACAAATACCTGTCCCATAGTTGCGTTGAAAGCCATACACCGCCTGAAGGCCAAAGACCAGAATAGATCGCATCAATAGGGCCGGTTATGCGCCAAATATCTGTATTATGGTGGGCTACCCAACCGTTAACACCATACATGGTTTTGGCAGTTTCCTGTCCGGTAACCGCCAGATCCTTTATCATTTGAATTAATGGCTCGTGCATTTCTGCGAGGTTCGTTTCTTCCGACGGCCAGTAATTCATTTCTGTGTTTATATTGATTGTATACTTGCTGCCCCAGGGAGGGCTCATTTTGTCATTCCATATACCCTGAAGATTTGCCGCCTGTCCACCGGGTTGTGAGGACGATATAAGCAGGTAACGGCCATATTGATAATATAGCTCAACCAGTTGCGGGTCATAGCCGCCCGCAAATCCTGCCAGCCTGCGGTCAGTTGGGTTTTTAACAGAATCGCTGACACCTAAGTTTAATTTAACCCGGTTAAAGTAGTGTTGGTAAGCAGCGATATGACTGCTGAGTAGATGGCTATAGGGTTTTAAAATCACTTTATCCAGATAAGCATTTGCTTTCGCTGATTCGTCAGCGCTTATATCATTATACTTTACAAAATTGGTGGCAATAGATATGAAAATGGTAACTACGTTCGCGTTGGCTATATTTAAAGAGGTATCCGTAGAAGTAACCTGGCCCCCTTCATTTTTCACTTTAACAATGCTCTGGAATTTAACGGCGCCTTTTACCCCGTCTCTGTCGCCGGATATCCCCGAAAGAATTAACTCGTTATTTTTAGTTATAATGTTTGACTTTTGGGGACTAAACATAGCTGCGTTAAATGTGAGCGCCCCAGGTTTGCTGGCGGTTAAACGCACGATCATTACCTCATCCGGTTTTGATGAAAAAACCTCTCGTTTGAAGTTAACGCCATCAACGGTATAAGTTGTGGAGGCAATGGCTTTTGTGATATCCAGATCGCGGTAATAGTTTTCATATTTATCATGGCCGGGAAAGTTTAAATACAGATTGCCCACCGGTTGATAACACATGCCGTTATTTTTTTCTGATTTGATCTCGCGACTTGCCAGGTCAGCAGCTTCCGCACGCTTGTTTTCAAAGATTAACCGCCGTACCTCCGGTAGCGCAGCCAGTGAACTTTTACTGTCGTTACGGCTTGGGCCACCGCTCCAGACCGTAGACTCATTCATTTGAAGAACTTCCCGGCCCGGGTTGCCATATACCATCGCGGCAAGGCGACCATTGCCGACCGGCAATGCGCGTTCCCATACTTTGCCTGATGGCTTATCGTACCACAGCTTTAAATCGCTTTGTTGCGCAAACGCGGTAGTGATGTAACTTAAAAACGCTACAGAGAGCAATATCTTTTTGAAATGTTGTTTAAAAGGCATTTTTTTCGATTTTAATTTCGTTAATATCCATTCTTTAAAATTGTCCCAGTCCGAATTCAGCTCCATATCCTCGCATTATATTTATCGATCTGATTAATTATTATTTAACGTGAGTTCGGTTTAAGCAAGTGTAACCCCGATAAGGCTTTTTGTAGCTTCGCGGGCTGGGCCGCTGCAGGTGCAGTTTGCCCAAACAAAGAGCTTGCCGTACAAAGTAAAGCAAGCCCTATGCAATGGTAAACAGAAAGTATTTTCGTAACCAATTGGTTTATTTAATAGTAATTGGCAACGATGCAGACGCTAAGCCGTCAGCTGTTGCTGTTATTGTTACTGTACCCGGTTTATTTTTAGCGCCAATAATTGCCAAGGCTAATCCATTGAATGCTTTACGATGATCGGCTTTGAACGATTCGTGGCTGGTTTGGCTTCCATTATCAACACCTGCCAGGAAGCTATCGGCACCTGATAATTTGAATTTGACATCATTATCAGCATTAGGCACCATTATGCCATTCTTATCTACAATTTTAACAGTGATAAAAGAAAGATCATGATCGTTTGAACCTATGCTGCTCCTGTCGGCACTTAATTCTATCCTGGCTGGCGCACCCGCGGTTTTAACTTCGGTAGTTAATACAACTTTGCCATTTTTGCGCGATACGGCCTTTAAGGTACCCGGCTCATAGTTTACTTTCCAGGCAATGTGCAGATCGTCGCCCTGTTTCGATTTTGTACCTAATGATTTCCCGTTCAAAAACAGTTCAACCTCATCGGCATTACTGTAGTAGGCCCATACATCAACTACTTTACCAGCTTCCCAGTTCCAGTGCGGTAATAAGTGGAGCACTGTTTTATTGGTCCATTCGCCCTGGTACATATAATAGACATCCTTAGGGAAGCCAGCCAGATCTACTATCCCGAAGTATGAACTGCGGGATGGCCATTGGTAAGGCCATGGTTCGCCTAAATAATCAAACCCGGTCCAGATGAACTGACCCGACAGAAAAGCATGTTTTTTATATATTTTCCATGTTTCCTCGTGGGTAAAACCCCAGGGTGCCGAAATATTATCATAAGCGTTAACAGTATTATCGGCATTCATGGGCCTTCTCACCCTTTTGCCATTAACTACCGTGCCTCCCGGCCACCGTTGAATGGTATCGGGTGAAGTATTGTAAACACCGCGGCTTTCCAGCGCCGAAGCAGTTTCGGTACCAATGAATTTTTTACCGGGGTAGTCCTTTTGGAAATTGGCCAGTTTCCCATTATGGTAATTGTATCCTACCAGGTCAACAGCGCCCGATTCAACAATTTTATTGCCAAGGCCGGGTTCGCTATTGGCTGTAGTGATTGGCCTTGTGGTATCCAGTTCGTGGATAATGCCGGTAAGCTCGCGGGCTATACGTGCCGCGCTGGTATCTCTTTGCTCGGGTATTTCATTACCAATGCTCCATATCACCACCGAAGGGTGGTTCCTGTCGCGCAGTATCTGATCTACCAGGTCCCGCTTGTGCCATTCATTAAAGAAAATATGATAGTCAAACTTAGGCCTTTTACCAACTTGCCATACGTCAAATGATTCGTCCATAATAATAAAGCCCATGCGGTCTGCAAGGTCTAAAAACTCTGGTGCCGGTGGGTTGTGCGAAGTGCGTATAGCATTTACGCCCATTTCCTTTAATATTTTAAACTGCCTTTCCAGCGCGTGCACATTAAATGCTGTGCCCAGCGCGCCCAGGTCATGGTGCTCGCAAACGCCGTTTATTTTCATGGAAACACCATTCAGGCTGAAGCCTTTATCCACATCAAAATTGAAATAACGGATACCCAGCGGTGTTTCATACTGATCAACCACTACATTATTCACCAATATTTTAGTTTGTACTTTATACAGGAATGGTTTGTTAACCGACCATAATACCGGGTTATTAACGCCGAAGTTCTGGCTTACAGTAGTAACCGTATCCTTTAAACTAACGCCTGTAAGGGTTTTGCTTGCTACTACTTTACCACCAGCATAAATGCTGCTGACAATAGTGGCAAGTTTAGCATTGCCTGCCGCATTTTTTATGCTAACGCTCAGGTTAACATCGGCATGGCTGGCGCTTACATTTGGTGTGGTCACAAAAGTACCCCAATGGTTAACGGCAATTTTGTTAGTGCTTATCAGCCAAACATGGCGGTAAATGCCCGAGCCGGAATACCAGCGTGAATTTGGCTGAACAGAATTATCAGCCTTTACAGCAATCACATTTTTTTTACCACCATATTTTAAATATGGCGTAAGCTCGTATCTGAAACTGATATAACCGTTTGGCCTGAAACCTAAATGGTGACCGTTTATCCACACATCGCTTTTTTGATAAACACCGTCAAAAGCAATATAGATCAATTTGCCTTTATCAGTTTGCGGGATGGTAAAGGTTTTACGGTACCAGCCTATACCGCCTGGTAAAGCGCCGCCTTCCACAGTCGCCGGGTTATCTTTTTTAAATTCGCCTTCTATGCTCCAGTCATGAGGTAAATTTAATTTTCGCCAGCTGGCATCATTAAAATCAACGTTTTGGCAGTTAGGTACGTCCCCCAGGTTAAACGTCCAGTTTTGATCAAAATCCAAAACCGACCGCCCACTTTGCGCATGCACAACAGCTGATAAACTGATCAGGATAAACAAGTAAAATAATCTTTTCATTTTGGTTTATAAATAATTATTAAATGTATCTAAAACATTTATATTAGCTCATAATTTAGCGTAAACTATGTGTTATATACATAGTTTACGAGAGTTCGAGATAACTATATAAAAAGTTTGAGCAAAAAGTAAATATATAAGTATTTGAATATCAATAAGTAAGCAAAAGCACTTGCAAAAAGCACAGAAAAAAAGATATATCTTCATTTTAAGCAGCATTTTTGTTGATTTTCATAAGCCTTTATGCCTCAATGGTTGAGGCGATTTATCCATTAATTCTACTTTATTGGACTTTAATAACAACCTCATCTTCTTTAAGGGTTTCCGAAACGGCTTTTAACCGGATCTCACCAGCCTGTTTATTTGATTGAACCAGCACCAAACAATATCCGTTGAAAGCCATGCGCTGGCTGGCTTTATCGGGCTCATGGCTGCTGGGGTTACCATTGCCTGTGCCGATAATTTTTCCCGGGCATTCAATTGAAAATTTTACCAGATTCGCCGCTGTAGGCACTACCCTTCCTTTGGCGTCCTTAATTGCCACCCGGATAACGGCTACATCGGTGCCATCAGCTTTAAGCACATTGCAATCGCTATTCAACGCCACCTGTGCCGGGGCTGTAGTTGTTTCAACAATATCCCGGGTTACCAATTTTCCATTCTTATATCCTCTGGCTTCCAATTTACCAGGCTTATATACCAGGTTCCATATCAGCTTAGTATACGGAACCGCTTTTTGCCTGCCTATTTTTTTTCCGTTGAGGAATAACTCCACTTCGCCTCAGTTGGTGTAACAATGCACCTGTGTACTGTCTCCTTCTTTGCCGGGCCAGTTCCAATGCGGAAAAATATGGACTACGGGTTCGTTTGTCCAAGCTACCCGTCTTTGGGGAAACCGCATATATCCATGAACCCGAAATGAGATGTAACGCATGGCCATTGGTATGGAGTGTTCACCACGGTAGTCAAAACCTGTCCAGACAAACAACCCTCCGAGATAAGATATTTAACAATGTCTGCCCAGCTTTCGCCGGGCAATGGACCCCAGTTGGGTTGCCATAGTCCGAGGTTTGAAACATAACCTTTCCCCCAATCATTCTGATACTCCCCACGAGTCGAAATAAAACTTGTGGCTTCTGTACAAAACTCTATTCGCCCGGGATGCTTTTCATGATCTTTCACATACGCCAATCCCTTGTCACCATAATTATATCCCACAACATCCAGCACATCGGCATACCCACCTTCGTTCAGTCCATGATTCATGGCGGCAGTCACAGGGCGGGTGGAGTCTATTTATGGGTGATGTCAACCAGTGTTTTAAGTATCCTCGCCCCGGTTACTGTGCCTTGTATCCATTCTTCGTTTTCCATACTCCACATAAATATGGACGGGTGGCCCGTGTTTCAGCCACGGGTCCCTCTCTAAATCATCACCCTGTTTATTGAAATTCGTCTGTTATCTAAAAAGTATATTATTTAACTGAAATTTTTACTGTTTTAGAAATATTGCGTGATGTATTACCTAATTGCAGAACAAAGTCGCCGGCTTCAATATTCCATGCTTTTTTTGTTTCATCATAAAAAACAAGGACCCAACCTATTTTTCCGGGGAAATGGAATCTGTTATATGAAAAAAGTCAAAGTCAGCCGCACCCCCTATATTTTTTGTGGCATAATTAAACAAAGCAAAACGATAGCCCATGAAATGCGGGAAGGTATAGGCCATTTTTAATTGTGTGCCCAATGGTATCCACGTTTTCCCGTCCAGGCTATAAAAAAAATCTGCCACGTCTTTTCTGTTCGTAAAATTGCATTCTGCCTTAAAGTATACTACCTTTTGGTTTAAGGGGATTTTTTGTGCTTCTACAGGTTTTCCGGTACTTGCATTGATCATTATGACAGCTTTGTTATCCCCGGTTATTTTGACGCCAGC
>DHIR01000243.1:0-44464 GCA_002403905.1 Mucilaginibacter sp. UBA4741 | reverse complement strand
CTTATTTTGACGCCAGCCAATCCGTAATTTTTTTGTAAAAGCCCCAAACCCGCAAAATCACCATCTTTCATGTTAGAAATGTCGAGCGAAACTGACCCGGAGCATACCGGGCCGATAGTGCGTTGTGTTAATGAATTTCGTGCCATCACGAAATCGGTATCAATCCTGCCGGTGGTGAGTCGTAAATACCCTTTCCGCTCTGTAACAGACCACAAACTATTATCCGGGTTATGGTTCCATTGCCAAACCAGTGGTAATGCACGATCGCCTTTTTTACGGGTAAACTCGTCTGAAGCGACGATGCCAGGGATCAAACCTTTACCGGCCGGCAAATCGAGTGTATCGGTCACTTTGCCATTGATACCCAAAACGGGCCATCCATCTACCCACTTTACAGGGACCAAATAGGGAATACGGCCCACCGAGCCATAATCACGGAACAAATAAGAATACCAGGTCCCATTTGGTGCTTCGACCAATCCGCCTTGGGCCACACCTAAATCCTGAAGGCCAATTCGTCCTTCATACGGACCGGTGATTTTATCTGCCCGGTGTATGATAACAGTGCGTACGCTGCCCGGTGGCCACGTAATATTGAAAAGATAATATTTGCCGTTTATCTTAAACAGCTGAGAACCCTCCGGACCGAGGCCAGTGGCGCCCGAAGGAACGCTTGCCTTTTCAATGATAATTTTGTCCGTTCCGCCGAGTTTTATACCCGAAAGATCGTCCTTTAATTCAACTAACCTTAAATTTCCGCTCCCGCAAATCATATAAACCTTCCCGTCATCATCAAAAAACAAGGAGTGATCACCCAGGTCGGGGGCAAATGATCTTGCTCTCCACGGGCCTTTTTCGATATCCCTGGTAGAATAGATATAAGTTTTGCCCGTGGTTTGCGCAAATGTGCTTACATAATAGGTGCCATTATGAAAACGAATAGAACTTGCCCACGAACCCGCCCCATATGCGTTTTTGCCATTTGTGAGATTTAATGCATCAACATTTGCTAAAGTATCATACGCATAATTCACCAGCTTCCAGTTCACCAGGTCGTTCGACTTCATAATCGGTACACCGGGACTCATGTGCATCGTTGTGCTGCTCATGTAATAGCTATTGCCTACGCGTACTATTGATATGTCCGGTACATCTGCATAAATAATAGGATTAGTGGCTTTTTGTGCGTATAAACACGGCACTATAAGCGTGATAATTAAAGCCGTCATCCATAACCTGTAAAACGCATTTCTCATATTCACAATTGTTTTTTTGCCTGGTATTCTTACCTGGTTTTAATTATTTAGTTAATGTATTTATTTGAAGCACACTTACTGAATATGGATCGAAAGTCCTTGTAAATTTAGCGCCGGCCACCTTTATTTTGGAGGTAACCGGAACTATTTTTACCGGATCGCTGATTGTGTTCGTATCTTCGGGTTTATCACCTTTTATGACCACGATAATACCCTCGGGAGAAACCTTGCCAGCCCCCTTTAAATCAATATCAACCTGCTGCGGCTTTCCTGTTGCATTTACTACTTTAAGAAACAGTTTTCCCGTTTTGGTGTCCCGGGTAGCTACATAAAACATGGCTGGTATAGGTTTAGGCATATTTTTCGCCGCGCTGTCCTGTTTGGTGGCGGGCCTGGTTTGGATAGGGATATTGGCGCCTGCCACAGGAACCACCTTATTACCAATATAGCTATTGAACATCTTCTGCACATAATACGATGGTGAACCAAAGCTTTTTAAAGCATCGTAACCTATCAGGTCCGAGTCCCATTGCCAGGCCTTTGGCGCAGTTGCTGTGGCTTTATTTACATTTACAAATAATGGCGCATAGCACGACAAGATCACCACGTCTGAATTTCGCTCCATACCCGTCATCCAGGCGGCATCGCCCAGTGCAGAATTTAAATTGGTAGTTGGTATGCCTTCACGCGTTGCCCATTCACCTACAAACACTTTATATCCTTTGCGGTCGTAGTTATCATAATGTGCCGCATCTTCTTCCATTTCCCAGGCATTGCGGTAATAATGTTCATCTACAATTTGGGGCTTGCGGATGGTTAATTTACTCCTGGTCCCAAGCCAGTCTTTACCGCCGATGGTTGAAATACAGTGAAGGTTAGGGTATTTGGCTTTAATGCCATCATAAAACTGGGCAAAACGTCCGTCGTAACTGCCAGACGCGTCAAATCCATCTTCGTTACCAATCTCCACATAGCTGAGTTTAAAAGGCGCCGGGTGCCCATCTGCCGCGCGCTTGGCGCCCCAGTAGGTGTGTGCGTCGCCCGTAACATATTCAATTTCATCCAGCGCATCATCTACATATGGCTTTAAAAGCGGGCCGGCGTCCACATGGTCGCCGTCGAGTGAATAGCCGGCATGAACGGCAAGCAGCGGTTCCATTTTCAGGTCTTCGCACCATTCTAAAAATTCAAGTAACCCCATTCCGTCGGTAGGGCGGTAGCCCCATGAGCCAGTATGGCCTGGCCGTCCCTCAAGCGGCCCCAAAGTAGACTTCCATGGAAATGCATCGTTCAATTTTGGGCCTTCAAGGAAATTACCGCCGGGGAAACGTAAAAAACGGGGTTTCATATCAGCCAATAACTTCATTATATCTATCCGATTTCCATTCGGACGGTTATGATAAGTTGGCGGGAATAACGAGACGAGGTTAAAATAATAAACCCCGGTACGGTTTGTTGAGATAACAAAACGGGCGGCAGATGTTGGTTTAACATCTGCGCCTGTTGTTAATTTAAGTTCATATTTTTTCCAAAAGGCGCTTTTTACTAAATTAATAGTTCCCGAAGCATATAGCGTTTTGCCGTCATTGCTTTCTATACTTACGGTTATAGGCCCGGCCGTATTATCAGCAATTACCGGAACGGCAACTGTAGGCTTGGGAGCCCATGGCTCGGTGGGCAATGGCTTGCTTTCCGTGCCCTTAATATAAAAAGAGGCGTTATAAGTTGTATTAGGTAAAACAGGTATGCCCCAATAACCTTCATTTGCAATACCGGCCCTACCACCGCCGGTATCCACCAATAGTCTTATGCAAGTGGTTAACGCGCCATTAATTGCATGGCGCCGCTGATCTGCCGGTACATAGTCGGGGTTTGCGGCAACTAATTGAATTGTGGCCTTCGCGCCACCTTCCTTAATTACGCTCCATGCTTCCGGCGTATTTGGGTTATCCTTAAATATCCTGTTTTTGATCAGCTCGCCATACACCCCCCCATCGTACGAATGGTTGATCTCTTCGGTCATCAAACCATACAGCTGCGGACTTACGTTTGCGCCGGGTTTAGTTAAATCAAGCGTAAGCTTAGGGTTTTGTGCTTTCAAGCTTGTTGCAGTGAACAGGAACAGGCACAAACCTGAAATGGGTAATAACTTTTTCATCATCAAAGTTTATATTATTAATTGTTTTTTTATATTTATTTTACAAGACCAACGGGTCATTTCCATTATTTGGAATGTGCTCAAACATTGTCAGACTTTTTTTTAATATTGTTTGTAGACTATTGAAATCAACAACATAAATTACCTACTCAGCCACATCTTACATGGCATTAAGTTTACCCGAGCTTTAGTTAAAATCTACATTGATCGTTCTTTGTCCATTTACATTCGCAAAAAAAACGAATTGTAAAACAGCCAGCACGCTGGCTATTTTTTTCATTTGGGTTGTTAGTTCTTAATAAATTATTCTGTCCACACGAGCACGCCCGCTCAGCGCTCCAGATAAGATATAAATCCTGTGATGGAGTTCCTTTACCTGCAAAAGGAATGAACGACCAGTTAATAATCGGCTCTGAGGCTGTATTATTATCCGCCATTTTGAATGAAGACAAAGACGCAAGCGTTATAAGAGATACTAATATTTTAAAAGAATACTTAATTTTCATTTTGCTTTTACTCGTTACATAAAATCATCCTCCATATATGGCTCAGATCTTTATTCTGTTTTTTTTGCATAAAAACCCTAAAAACAGCCCTTTCAAACTATTTTAATGTTAGTTTCTTCACATGTGGCTATCCGAACAATCAGTAAAAAACTTCAAGTACGGCTATACACCTGCCTACTAATTCAAAAAAGCTATTTGTTGGTTTTATCGATAATTGGTGGAACATTGTTCAAAAGCAGCACAATTAAACACACTGCATTGAAGCAACATACCGAAGGCCTAAACTATAATAACTTACAAAGGCGAAGGTGGCAGAGTTGAGCAAAAATATAGACCAAATGTTCAAATAAATTCAACTTACTTTAAATTAGATGTTTGCAAATAGGCAAACAACAAACTGTGCTATTTTATTGGCTACCTGCGTTTTTTTGGATTTCCACGTGAAAGGCTGCTATTTGTATATTTCTTCAGGATTATAACAAACAACACCGAATAACCGATTTGCGAGAGTAGGGGCCAAACGAGAAAATATTTAAGTTGTTATTCTTTACTCTCGGTCAAATTTTTCTTTTGGCGAATGGAATTGGTATACGCTGACGGAAGGATATTATACTCATCCTTGAAAATTTTTGTAAAATATTTGGGTGTGTTAAAACCGACTTCGTAGCATATCTGACTTATAGTCAGCTGGCTATTCTGAAGTAAATAGACCGCTTTTTTTAGTCTTATGGAACGGATAAATTCAACAGGAGATTTACCTGTAAGCATCAACACTTTATTATAGAGCGACCCTCGGCTCATGTTCATTTGTCGGCTTAATTCTTCGACGGATAGATTCTCGTTTAACATATTGAGTTCTATATATTCAACTATACTCCTTAACAGTTTCTCATCCTCATTTTGTAAAGGCGTCTCCTGCAATTGTACATCCATTTGCTTTTTATAAGTCCGTTTATAGGTATCCCGAAGAATGAGGATATTCTTGATTTTTGAGAGAAGTATTTCGAAATTGAAAGGTTTTGTCATATAATCATTGGCTCCAATTTCCAAACCTTTTAATTGTTCGGCCTCACCTGTCAAAGCGGTTAACAGAACAACGGGAATATGCGACGTACGTTTATCACCTTTTAGTTTTTTGCAAAGCTCAATACCTGTCATTTCAGGCATACTAATATCGCTTACGATAATATCCGGATGTTGCGAAAGCGCCTTTTGCCAACCTTCTCTCCCGTTTGAGGCTTCTATTAAAAAAAATATGTCCTTTAAATTGTCCTTTAGATAAAATCGGAAATCTTCGTTATCTTCAACTAAAAGAACCACCGACTTTTTACTTGTGTGCTGTTGTTTGGATGAAGTCTTACTTTCATTATGGCCGATATCGCTCCGAATTTCACTACCAACTGCATCGTCGATTGGTAAATCCTTTTCTGCGCCGGCATAAATAATAAGCGGCAGTTTAATAATAAAGCAACTGCCATGATCAAGCTCGCTTTCAATTGTTATTTCCCCCCCATGTATCTTCACAAACTCACGAGTAATGGCAAGGCCAATGCCGCTCCCCTGGTTAATCATTGACGCGGGAACATCATGCTGAAAAAATCTTTCGAAAATTTTATCCTGTTTTTCAAATGGAATGCCAATCCCTGTATCAATCACTTTAATTTCAAGTAAAACAGCATTGTTAATCTTGTCGCTTTCCGCCACATTGAGTAACACGCTAACATGGCCTCCCGCTTGAGTAAATTTAAATGCATTCGATATCAGGTTAAATAAAATCCGTTCTATCTTATCATGGTCAAAACTGGTAAACAAGGACTCAGCAGTGGTGTCGAATATGAAATCAATCTGCTTTTCTTCTGCAATATCTGTAAACGACAAGCTTATTTCCCCGATAAACTTCACAATATCTCCCGGCTTCCTATGCAGCTTTAGCTCATGAACTTCCATCTTACGGAAATCAAGCAATTGGTTAACCAGATTTAACAATCGCCTGGCATTTTTCCCTATCATATTAAGCTGCTGTTTCTGCTCCTGATCAGCACGGGTAAGCATTTTGTCAACCGGCGCCATAATCAATGACAGTGGCGTTCTAAACTCATGGCTCACATTCGTCAAAAATTTAATTTTAAGTTGGTCGAGCTCTTGCATCCGCTTAACCTCCTTGCGCTCCTGTTCAATTAACAGTTTGGCTTCTTCTTTTTCTTTTTCTTCGGCAAATTGTCTCCTTATTTTTTGGATCCCCCTTTGTCTTATGAATAAAAGGATTGCAAGAAACAGCGTTACGTAAACCATGTAAGCCAAAGTCGATTCCCAAAATGGGGGCAATATTGTGATTTTTAACGAAATATAATCCGGGCTCCACACACCTTCAGAATTAGAGGCCCTTACCTTAAAAACATAATCGCCCTGGTCAAGATTAGTGTAGGTGGCTTTTCGCGTTCTGTTATCTGCATTTACCCATTTCTGGTCGAAACCCTCCAGCATATACTGATGGTTAACCTTACTAGGATTAAAAAAATCAAGAGCGGCGAATTCGATAGAGAAGACGTTTTCATCGTGATCAAGCGTTAGGGCCTTTGTTATAGATATGGCTTTTGAAAGTACCACATGGCCATTAATAACTTCATTGGCTGCTACACTTTTGTTGAACAACTGAAAATCTGTAAAAACCAATTGAAGTTTATTTTTAACAGGCTCTATACTCGCCGGATCAAAAATATTGAATCCATCGCCACCACCGAATATCAGCTCGCCGTTTTCCGTCTTCAATGCAGAATGTATATTAAACTCACGCCCCTGTAAACCGTCCATTTCGTCAAAATTTTCGAAATGAAAATTAAAACCATTGCTTTTTGGTGTGAAGGTAACCCGACTTAACCCATTTGATGTGCTCAGCCACAGCGCTCCATTGCTGTCCTCTTCTGTGTTCGATATTGTATTGGCCGGAAGCCCGTTTTTCTTCGTGAGTGAAGTAAAAACATCTGTTTTAGGATCCAGAACGCTCATTCCGCCCGCTGTCGCTATCCACATTAAACCGCGGCTATCTTGGTTAATACTGTTTACGGTATTGTCGACTAAAGTATTATCACTGTCTCCGTGGGAGATGTAATGTATTACCCGGCCGCTGTTTTTTAGTATAACATCTACTCCCAAAAATCCCCCTATCCATATATTGCCCTGCTTGTCCTCAAAAATAGAGGTTACCATTGAGCACCTGATATCGGTTTGTTTAAAAGGGTGATAAAATATTTTTTTTGAGCGGTCAAAAATTTGAAGACCGCCTGCAAATGTTCCTATCCATAAACGGTGCGAGGAATCTTCCAGAATACTCCATATCCTGTCATCAGCAATACTGCCGGTTAATTTATCGTCGTGCATGTAGTGGGTAAAGTTCTTCCCGTCAAAGCACTCTAACCCGCCAAAATAGGTACCTATCCATAACTTTTGATCATGATCAATACATAAACTAACAATAATGTCGTTACTCAGGCTATTGGGATTTGCCGGATCATGTTTATACTGTGTGTACTTGCCGGTTTTGCGGTTAAAATAGATAAGGCCGCCCCCGTTGGTGCCAATCCATAAATTTCCCAGCTTATCTTCGGCAAATTTATCAACGTCATTAAAAGGTAAACTACCGGCATCTGATTCAAAATGCCTATAAAGCGGGAACCTGATAATATTCTTATGGTAGTAACTTATCCCCTTTTTAAAGGTCCCAGCCCACATAATACCATAGTTGTCCTTATAGAGCGATGCGGTATTCTGCCTTAATGATTTGGGATCGTCTTCGCGGTTTAGCAGATAAGTAATTTCAAATTTCTTTTTATCCAACACATTAATTCCCCCGTGGTCGGTGGAAATCCATATGCGGCCATCGTCGGCCTGAACGACATTGGTGACGAGATTCACTTTTAACCTTACACCGCCTGATTCCTTATCAATATGACGGAAAGTTCCAGTTGAAGGTTTATAATAAAACACCCCCATATCGACATCCGGGGCGTAAAACCACAAATCATTATCCCGATCGACGGTTAAGCAATATTTGCTGCCCTTATTATTCATCAACCCTTTAAAGATAGGTGTGCGGTAGTTGATCTTATTAAATTTAAGATCAAACCTCTCAACTGTGCCGTCTCTGTAAATTATCCAAATATTGCCTTTGTCATCTAGCGTTATATTTGCCAGGGAGCTTGAATATAACGCCGGATTGGAATTAATGCTATTATAATAGCGTTTCGTCTGTTTGGTTGAGGCATTGTATCTGTAAACACCTGAATCGGGGTATAAAAACCAAAAGTCCGTAGCGCTAGTCCGCACTATCTTGGCAGGATTCTGGGCAGGGAGTTTTAAAGACCGAAGCAATAATGACATATCACTATTAAACTGCTCTTTATCAGGATCATAAAAACAATAGCCATAGCGCGTTGATATCCATAATTTTTTGTCAGGCCCTTCAAAAATATCAACTATAAAATCGTCGGAGATAGAGTTTTTATTGTTACTGTCATGTTTAAATATCTTAAAGGCATAACCATCAAACCTGTTTAGCCCCGATGCGGTACCAAACCACATAAAGCCTTCAGAATTTTTGAATATGCAATTAACCTGATTATGTGACAGGCCGTTACTTATATCAAGTTGTGAAAATCTGTACTGATTGCTTTGGCCAAAAGCATTTATGCACATGAAAATTATTGTAACCGCAACAAGAGAATGTAATTTGACGCGCATCGAAATGTTATGAAAGCCAAAAATCAACAGATCAATTTTTAAAGCCAATACACTAAAGTAATACAAATGCTATATACATAGAGAAATTGTATTTAATATAACCAACATAGTTAATTATGCGGTTCGTTAAACTCTAAGTTATTAATAAAATGGCCTATTTAGCTACAGAACGCATTCACCTAACAAATTATTCACTTTACTTTATACGTATTGTAAAATTCAATTACCTTTAAACATACCGCGCCTTACTTTAATTTTACGGTAATTGCTTTGCCTTCATAGGCAACTGTATTATCAAAACTATCTGCAGCCAAAGGCCCTGAACCATGTTTGCCATTAACCACGACAATATTGAAAGCACGCCGCGTTAACATACCGGGAAAATTGCCTTTTGTATTTGAAATACTTAGTTCTTTCTGTTTATCCTTCCAGGTTAACTTAAAGGTTGAATACTGGCCTTTTTCATAATTGTAATTATCATTCTCATCCTCATAAATGGTAAACTTGCCGTCAGCACCCGGGTAGATACGCAGTTCAATAACCTTATTGGTTTTTTGGGTAGCATATTCAACTTCAGGGCCCATTGGGACGATGGAACCGGCACGTACATATAACGGCATTAAGTTTATCGGTGAAGCAGCATCTATGGTTTTACCGCCTGCTAATTTTTCGCCTGTCCAGAAATCATACCACAAATCAGTTCCTGGCAAATAAACTTTTCTTGCGGTTTCGCCTTTGCCGGTAACCGGGTTTACCAAAAATGCAGGGCCAAACATATACTGATCTGGTATTTGATAAACAATCTTATCATTGCGGAAATCAAATGCCAGCGATCGCATCATGGTGTAATTTTGAAGGGTAGTTTTTGCTGCCAGCGAATAGATATACGGTAACAGGCGGTAACGGAGTTTATCGAACTTCAAAAGTGTAGCCCGGGTATCTTCATCCCAGTTTTTTGAGAACAGGGCTCTTTCACCCTTTCCATGAATGCGCATAATAGGGCAAAACGTACCAAACTGGAACCACCTGGTAAACAACTCTCTGAATTCGGGTTTCGACCAATCTGGGGCAGTCCAGTTGTAGTGGTATCCGCCTATGTCAGATGTCCAATACGGGATACCCGATGTACAGGTATTAATGCCCTGCGGTACCTGACTTTTAAAGGCTTCAAAGGTACAGGAAATATCGGATGACCAAAGCGCACCAGCATTTCGCTGCTCACCGGCAAAAGACTGCCTGAGTAGAAAAAAGGCTCTCTTTTGTGGAATATCCCGGCGCCAGCCCTGATATATACCTGTGGAATGTTCCAACGAATAGGTGTTAAAGTAATCAATACCTTTACCTGTCCAAAAATTAGCTTTGCGCCGCTCGTCTAACAGTGCACCATTGTCAGGTTCGCATTGGTCAACCCACCAGGCGTCCCAACCATATCTTTTAACCAAGCTGTCACGAGCCATGTCCCAATATAATTCACGTGCTTTGGGATTATGCGCATCGTAATAGCTATCAAAGGTATGGCTGACAATGTTATCCCAGGTAATACTGGTTAATCCGCCCATTTTTTGCATGGTATCAAAGTCTTTAGTGCCTTTACCAAAAAGCGGCCAGATAGATATCATACCATGAATATTTGCTTTATGCAGCTCATCGATCATTTTCTTGGGATCAGGGTAACGCGCCGGATTCATCACATGAGAACCTATTGGGAAGGGATCCCAATAATACCAATCCTGTACAATAACATCTACCGGAATATGGTTATTGCGATAATTATCCTTTACCGAAAGCACTTCATCCTGGCTCATGTACCTGTCCTGCGATTGGAACAGGCCGAATGCCCATTTCGCAAACATTGGAGCCTTGCCGGTGGCTGTACGATATAGGTTGATGATCTGGTCAAACCCAGGGCCATAAAAAAAGTAATAATCGGCCTGCCTCCCACTTTCGGAAACATATTTGAATTTGGTATTGCCTGCTTCGGCGCCATAAAAATTTGATGCCGAATAGTTATCCCACATCAGTCCATAACCATTAGTGGATAACAGCACAGGAACAGCGCCGGTAAGATATTTTATGGCCAAATCCTGGTTTCGGCCTTTATAGTTGATCGAGCCAGTGTCAACAGGATGGCAGCCTAAGCCAAAAAGCGCTTCATCCGCAGGTGAATTAAATTGGGTGCTTATATTATAGGTGCTTATGCCGGCTATCGTAGCTGGGGTAATACTTTTATTATCTTCGGAGGCTATTTCCTTACCATAAAGGTCTTGGTAAGTAACATTATTAGTGAGTTTGTTTATTATTACTCTCAACTTTGCGGTTATGATAGTAACCTGGTTCTTGTCTTCCAAAACCTTAAAAGACGGAAAACTCCATTTTGCATTTACAATAAGCGAGGGCTTGTTGGCAAAGTCGTTAAAAATGGTATATTTTACTTCGATAATATCGTCCCTGCAAACGTTAACCTTCATCAGGCCTTTATCTAATGTAAATAAAAGCCCGTTGGGCTCTTTTTTATAAGATATAACAGAGGCGTTAGCAGCAGGTATTGTTGTAATTAAGAGCACTATAGCGGCTGCCATTATTTTGAACAGCGAAGAATTTAACATAACTTTTGTGTTTATCATGAATACGGGTTATATTGGTTTATTTATTTTATTGGTCATGTCTCATTTTCGCAAAGCGAAATGATAAATAATAAAAACAAGCGCTGTTTAAAAGCAAGTATCCCAAACCATCCCAATATAGTAGGTAAAATTTGAGCTGCCAATATTTTAATACCGTCTTAGGTTTATTGATTCGGCGATAAAAGTATAGAGGAAGAAAATGGAAGAAGGGGTACAAAAGTCATAAAATAGAGTGCGAAATGTTCAAATTGGATAAAAATCGACCAAAGTGTCCATTCTTCTAATGAAAAGCGACCAAATGCTATACGATTTACTTTAGATGAATCAATGCTTCAGTCGCTCCCCTGGTTATGAGTTGTTCAATTCGCAGGCATACCTCACGTTCAAAGCCGGGTAAATACGTAAGATCCGTATTCCAGAGTTCTTTATCAGCCAGTATAGTATGTACAACGGCTTTGTAATTGGCTTTCTGCCAGGCATTGAAGAATACCGCTGCCTGATCATCGTTAATTTCAAAATCCTGATCCCCGACCTGCCCGAAATATCGACCTTGCTGCTGGTAAACTTTCATAAATCGGATAAAAGCTGCGAAACCAAATGCAAAATACTTGGGCGCGGTATCATATCTTTTGTAATGGGTAAGCAGTAAGGGGACCACGCGCATTTTTAGTTTCAATGTATATTGGACTGAAATACTTTGCCAAAGATGTTCAATGCTAGGATTGCGAAAACGGTCCAGTACCTGGCAGATGAATGCTTCGGTTTGGGCCTGGTCAATTTGGTAAGGAATTGCAGGAGCGATCTCCACTCGCATCAAATGGCTGACAAATTGGTAAAATTCCGAATCTTCCATTGCCTGTTTTACGGTTGCGAAACCTGATAATATGGCCACCGCGCAGCTCAATGTGTGCGTACCATTCAATAATCGCAATTTCAACTCTCGGTAAGGCTCTATATTTTCGAAAATAATGACACCTTTGTTGCAACGAGCGAAAGAAAGTTTATTACGAATGTGCTCGTTTCCTTCAATCGCCCATAAGTAATAAGGTTCCGCGGTGATGCGCAAGGCATCCCGGTAGCCGGATCTTTCTTCCAACTCCTTCAGCTTGCGGACCGGCGGTTTACCGGGTACAATTCGATCAACCAGTGAGTTGCAAAAGAAATTGCATTGGTCCAGCCAGTCGATAAAGGCTGTTTCCAGTTTATTTGACTGTGCCAGTTCCAGCACAATTGCTTTCAGTACCGCACCGTTATTTACAATCAATTCAGTGGGTATGATCACTAAACCAGTATCTTCAGATCCTCCTAAGGCGTTGAACCTTTCGTAAAGTACCGCCAAAAGCTTCCCCGGGAATGATTCAGGTACGCGCCCCAGGATACTTTCCTTGACCAAAGCTATGCCCGCTTCGGTAGTATTGGAGATTACCACCGCCAGTTCCGGATTATTCGCCATCTTGAGCACCTCGTGCCAGTCTTTCGTCGCCGAAATCACTCTACTAATGGCTGAACAGATCACATCTTCTTCAATCTCTTTACCCTGATCTATCCCTTTGACATGAAGAGTGTATAAATTGTCTTGCGCTGCAAAATCATCAAACGAGCCCGCAGTTGTTGATTTAACGACAACGATCCGGCCATTGAATATACGATTACGGTTAGCCCGGTCAATCAGTGAATCAGGCAGCCCCCTCAATAATACGCCGGTACCAAATTGTAATACTTTTTCGGGCAGTGCAAATAATTCCTCGCCTGAAACAGCCGTTTCGGTCTGTTTGATATCTTTTAAGTTCTCCCTTGATAACGTCAACATATTCAATTATTCTTTTAGCTGACCCGTAATTCGGTCGAATCAGCAGTACTTAATTCCAAGACCCTTGACTTTTAGGCCTAATAACCTTAAAGTCAAATAAGCCCGACGGTTAAATTAAATTTTCATACTGGAGTACCTGCGTGCACGAAAAAGACCAGAGATAAACACAATTAGAAAATATTTTAGTGTTCATTTACTAACCCGTTGATACCTTTTACAGTTGGAGTAACTCGTTTTATACTTCCGTCTGTGTTAAATTCCAGTTTATCGATACATACCTCTCTATGATAACCGGCAGCATCGCCCATCGTAATACCCTTAGGGCGGTTAAAACGATGGTAAATAATATACCATTCGTCTTTACCCGGGATCTGAATGACGGCATTATGGCCCGTGCTGTAAATAGCATTCTCGGGGTCCTTAGCCAGCACCAGGTTATCCGCAGGAACGCTTATTTGGCCAAGCGGCGAATCTGAGGTGCCATACCGCACCTGATAGTTCTCGCTGCGGGTGTCGTCTTCTGACCACATAAAATAATATTTCCCTTTTCTGTAAAATACTTCTGTTCCTTCCCTGAAAGATTTATTGGGAGTGAGCACTTTGATCGAAGTGGTATCTATAGAAAGCATATCCTCATTTAATCGGGTACCTGCCATGTATCCATTGCCCCAATATAAATAATACTCATCCGTCCCAGGGTCTCTAAAAACATCAGGATCTATTTGTTGACCGTTAACTCCTGCCGGATGTTTATATATGAGTGGGTGGCCACTATCCTTAAAGGGGCCAGTCGGATTATCCGCGGTGGCCACACCTACCTTTTGAGCGGCGCAGAAATAGTAAAAGTATTTGTATTGGCCGTCGATTTTCTTCTCGGCTATGGTTGGCGCCCAGGCATTCCTATTAGCCCAGCTAACATCTTTGAGCAAGTCAAGGATAATTCCTTCGTCTTTCCAGTTTACCAAATCGCTTGACGAAAACGCTTTAAAGTAAGTACCACTCCAACCGGTAAAGCCATCGCTGGTTGGATAGATATAATACTTGCCGGTCTTTTGAGAATACAGCACCTCGGGGTCAGCAAATTCTCCTTTTAAAGCCGGGTTATGGTCGTCTCCTCCTCCCCATTTGGCCAGCAATCGTTGTAATTCTTTTGTAGTGATGGGCATTACTGTACCATGCCTTGGATGAAAATCCATAGTAACATCCTGGTCTATCACTTTAAAATTCTCGAGGTCACTGCTGCGTGTAAATTGGCAACGGCCTTTAGTGTAGAGATCGTACATCAAAATATAGTCATTCCCCTCATTTAATTTGAAAACCCCCGACCCCTCTACCGGATCAGTAGTTTGCTGCAAATACTTATCTTGTAAAACATAACCGCTGGTCAAATGGTCGGAAACTGCTTTTTTGATACCGTTGCCTGCCCCCTCTGTTTTAAAGAACAGGTTATATTTGCCGTCCTTTAAGATAATATCTGCGTCAATACAAGAACTGTTAGTAGGGCTAAAAAAAAGTTGCTTAGGTTCGCCTTCCAAACCGGTAAAATTTTTATTGGCATAAGTGTAATAAATAATATCCGCCTGGTTGCCAAAGCGCATGGACCAATACAGCATGTATTTTTTTTGTTGCGGATCATAAATAGTTTGTGGTGCCCAAACCCTGTTTACGCCTACGAATGCCTTAAATTTATCAGGTATATTCACAATGGTCGAGCTCCAGTTGAGCAAGTCAGTCGACTTAAGCATCACCATAGCGGCATTAGGCCCCCAACCATTTTTTGCTACCTGCATATCTGTGGCTACCATAAAGAATGTTTTGCCGTCCTCGCCTCTTAAAATATGAGGGTCGCGCACACCACCGGTCGAACTTATCGCAGCCGAATTAAGTATCGGCGCATCATGATTTAGGGCTTTATAATGGTACCCATCAATACTTGTAGCAAAATGTATGGCTTCTTCCGACTTGTCGTTTCCGGTAAAATAGGCAAACAGATAAGCGGTCTTTTTTTGCGCCAAAACTGACGGCATTAACATAACTATCATTAATGCGCTTAGCAGAAACCGGCGTTTATATTGTACTTTTTTCATTAATCTTTAAATAGCTGACGGGAAGTTTTATTTGTTTACCGAGAACTTATATTCGGTAACGGTATGGTAAGTTTGGCCAGGTTTTAACACCGTGGAAGCAAAAGCAGGCTGATTGGGCGCATTGGGAAAATGTTGTGTTTCCAGGCAAAAAGCAGAACGATAACCATAAACTTTACCACCCTTACCGTCATGTGTTTTACCGGTCAAAAAATTACCGGAGTAGAATTGAAGACCGGGTTCATTGGTATAAATATCCATACAAATACCGCTGTTAGGACTGCTTACGGTCGCTACCGACTGCGTTAGGGAATGTTTATTGAGTGCAAAATTGTGATCATAACCCTTACCGTTCTTCAGTTGCTCATTTTGATTATTGATATCTGCGCCAATGGTTTTGGCTTTTGTGAAATCAAACGGCGTGTTTTTCACAGTTTGGAGTTGACCGGTAGGGATAAGCGTAGTATCAACAGGTGTAATCGCATCCGCTCTGATCGTCAACAGGTGGTTCAATATCGAACCTTTACCTTCTCCATTCAGATTAAAATAAGCATGGTTTGTCAAATTTATAATAGTAATTTTATCTGTTGTAGCGGTGTACGTAATTCGCACAGCATTATCGGCTGTAACGTTGTAAACGACTTTTACATTTAATGTACCGGGGTAGCCGCCTTCTCCGTCTTTTGATGTATAAGTTAATTCGAGCGAGCTGCTGTCTGGCTGAACAGCGTCAAAGACCTGATCGTAAAATCCTTTGAATCCCCCATGCAGTGTATTGACCCCGTCATTGATATCCAGTTGGTAGGTCTTACCTGCCAGCGTAAACTTTCCTTTGGCTATCCGGTTACCATAACGGCCGATGATCGCGCCAAAATAGTTCTCCGGCTTGGTTTGATATCCTGTTAACCCATCATGCCCTAAAACTACATCCGTTAAAACTCCATTTTTATCGTGTACCATTAAACTGACGATACGTCCGCCAAAATTGGTTATTGCCACACTGGCGCCTGTACTGTTTTTTAGGGTGTAGAGCTTGACCTTTTTGTCATTGATAGTTTGTTGAAAATTGGCCGTCTTTAATTTGACTGCTTCGGCTACGGTTGTATCCTTTCCGGTCGTTTTTGTTCCGGCGGGGCCATTACAGCTGCTGATCGCGATCAGCAGTAGGCTCCATAATAAAAAGGGATATTTGTGTTGAGGTCGTTTCATAAATTATCGGTTTTATTAGTATAATTTGGTCGCTATGGTCGATGCCGGATCAGCTGTCGTGCCGTGAAATCAAAGGCTAAGTTATAATATTTATTTTTAATTGTTAAAATAACACTTAAAAATATTGTTTTTTTTATTGTGTGTTCAAAACGCACTCAACAGCGATAGATCATCTACAAAAAAACTATATTTGCGGCAGTACTAACCGATCAAATGCAGAAATATTCCAAACAGACCCGGCTTTTATTGGCAGTTGACTGCATCATTTTTGGATTTGATGGCGAGATTTTAAAAATCCTGCTGATTAAAAGAGACTTTGAGCCGGAGAAGGGCAACTGGAGTTTAATGGGCGGATTTGTGCAACCAAATGAAAGTGTTGACCAAGCCGCTAACCGGGTGTTAATGCAACTAACCAACCTGCAGGGGGTTTACTTAGAGCAGCTTTATACTTTTGGCAGCACAAAGCGCGACCCATTAGAGCGCACAGTATCAGTTAGTTATTTTGCATTGATCGATATCAACAAGTACGAAACCCAGTTAAGTAAAGATTATCATGCTGATTGGTTTCCCCTGAAACGCGTGCCTAAACTCATTTTTGACCAACAGGAAATGGTTGAGGCCGCAAAAAAAAGAATCAGGTATAAAGCCGCGCTTCACCCCATTCTTTTCGAACTTTTACCTGAAAAATTTACCCTACCACAATTGCAGGTACTTTATGAAAATGTCTTTAACACCAGTATGGACAAAAGGAATTTTAGTAAACGTGTATTAGCTACCGGCTTATTGATCAAGTTAGAAGACAAGGACAAAACAGGATCTAAACGCGGTGCATTTTACTATCATCTAAATAAGCAGAGCTACTACATTAAATTTCAATCTTTTATAAATATCATTCCTAACCCGGATACACTGCTGTTTTAGCAAAATACAATGGTCTTTTTAATTTTTCGATTGTTTTTTTGGAAGAAATTTTTTATTTCAAAAAATTAAGTGTTATTTCGACACTAATTATTCAACCAAGATGAGAGAAGACCAATTTGTAATCGGAGTCGACTACGGCTCAGATTCCGTTCGTTCCGTTTTAATTAATGCACATAATGGCGAAGAAATAGCCTCGTCTGTATTCAATTACCCACGCTGGCAACAAGGTGCTTATTGTAAAGCAGCCGACAACCAATTCAGACAACACCCATTGGATTATATAGAGGGGTTGGAAATCACCATCAAAGATTGTATAAAAAAAGCGGGCGGCGCTGCCATAGTAAAGGCCGTTAAGGGCTTGTCTGTAGACACAACCGGCTCAACGCCGGTTGCGGTCGATAAAACAGGAACACCGCTGGCGTTGACCGCAGGTTTTGAAAACAACCCTAATGCGATGTTTATCTTATGGAAAGACCATACGTCAGTTACTGAAGCAGCTCAAATAAACGAGCATGCAACCAAATTCGATATCAATTACTTAAAATATGTTGGCGGAATATACTCTTCTGAGTGGTTCTGGGCCAAGTTGCTGCATATTATAAGAGTGGATGAACAAGTTAGAACGTCACTACATTCCTGGGTGGAGCACTGTGATTGGATTCCGTTCTTATTGACTGGCGGTACAGATGTAAAGGATATCAAACGCGGCCGTTGTTCAGCCGGACATAAAGCTTTATGGGCCGAAGAATTCGGCGGCTTACCGCCTGATAATTTTTTTGCCACGCTTGACCCTCTACTAACAGGAATTACTACTAAACTCTTTACTGATACTTATACGGCAGATCAGCCAGCAGGCAAGTTGAGCACCGAATGGGCAGAAAGGCTGGGTTTATCTACCGACGTAGTTGTTGGTACCGGCGCATTTGATGCCCATATGGGTGCGGTTGGCGGGCAGATAGAACCTTATCACTTAAGTAAGGTTATGGGCACCTCTACCTGCGATATTTTAGTTGCCCCTACCGAAGAAATTGGGGATAAACTGGTTAGAGGTATTTGCGGCCAGGTAAATGGTTCGGTTATACCGGGAATGACGGGGCTGGAAGCAGGACAATCTGCTTTTGGAGATACATACGCCTGGTTTAAAAATGTACTATTATGGCCGTTGAATAATATTTTAGCGCAATCAACGCTAATCGATGCCGAAACCGCGGAGGCTTTAAGAACTGAAATGGCTGAAAATATCATCCCGGAACTTAGTCGGCAGGCAGACTTGCTACCTATAGATCTTGACAATGAACTCTCGATAGACTGGTTGAACGGCCGACGCACACCCGATGCCAACCAGGAACTTAAGGGTGCTATCACTGGTTTAGGTTTAGGAAGTGATGCACCACGCGTTTTTCGTTCGTTGGCTGAGGCAACATGTTTTGGCGCGAAAAATATTGTTGACCGGTTTATCAGTGAGGGTATCCCGGTCAAAGGCATTATAGGAATTGGCGGCGTAGCTAAAAAATCACCATTTGTTATGCAGATGATGGCTGATATATTGGAAATGCCTATACGCATTCATCAATTCAAACATACCTGTGCGCTGGGGGCGGCGATGTTCGCCGCGGTGGTGGCTGAAATATACCCTACTGTAGCCGATGCCATGCAGGCCATGGGCCGTGGCTTTGACGCAGAATATTTACCTAATGAAGGCCTTGCGGCTATTTATGCTTTGCGCTATCAAAAATATCAAAACTTAGGCAACTTTATAGCCGGACAAATCGCCGTCAAGCCTACTATCGAAACTGAAGAAAAACAACCAGGTGTCAGTAAATACCAGCATATCAAGCAAGAAGCTTATGAGGCTAATATGCAATTACCAAAACTGGGGCTGGTACTTTTTACTTTTGGTAATGTCAGTGCGGTAGACAGGGAATTAGGTGTGTTTGCCATTAAGCCAAGCGGCGTCCCTTATGAGGACCTATCGCCTGAAAAAATGGTGATCGTTGACTTTGAAGGCAAGGTTGTGGAAGGAGACTTGCGACCATCGTCGGACACGCAAACCCATGCCGTGCTTTATAAGCACTGGCCGAACATCGGCGGCATTGTACATACTCACTCTACTTATGCTACTTCCTGGGCACAATCTCAACGGTGCATCCCAATTTTCGGCACCACCCACGCAGACCATTTAACCGTAGATGTACCCTGTGCACCACCGATGGATGATGAAATGATCGAAGGTGATTATGAATACCAGACCGGTTTCCAGATCATGAACCATTTTAGCGAAAATCTACTGGATTACAACGAGGTAGAAATGATTCTTGTGGGCAATCACGCGCCTTTTACCTGGGGCAAAACCGCGGCGAAGGCGGTTTACAATAGTGCAGTGCTGGAAAGTGTGGCTCAAATGGCACTTTTAACAGAGCAGATAGCCAGTACTGCTCCACGCTTAAAAAATGCATTGATCAGAAAACACTTTGAGCGCAAACATGGACCGAACTCTTATTACGGGCAATAATGAAAAAACTAAACATCATCCTATTTCTTTTTTCGATCGCTTTATTAAACACGAAAGGTTTTGCTCAGTCTATAGCAGTGACACCGCCGATCGGCTGGAACAGTTATAATTGTTTTGGTTCTGCGGTACACGAGGACGAGGTAAAAGCCAATACCGATTATATGGCCACGTATTTAAAACCATACGGCTGGCAATATATTGTTGTCGACTTTTTATGGTCCTATGATAACCCGCCGGGCAGTAATATAGGCAATCCGTTCCAACTGCGTTTGCCGGACGGGGCCTATGTCCCCTGGCTAACCATGGATAAATGGGGCAGGCTATTGCCGCAACCTAATAAATTCCCTTCGTCCTTTGGCGGCAAAGGTTTTAAGTCGTTGGCTGATTACGTTCATAGCAAAGGGTTAAAATTTGGTATCCACGTGATGCGCGGCATACCCCGTCAGGCTTACTGGGCGAAGTCGCCGGTCAAGGGCACCAATGGCATCACTGCAGATATGGTGGCGGATACCAACTCCAAATGCCCCTGGATGAACCACATGTACGGTCTGGACATGAAAAAAAACGGCGCACAACAGTACCTCAATTCTTTGTTAGACTTATATGCTTCATGGGGAGTAGATTTTATAAAGGTCGACGACCTTTCACGGCCTTACAGCAATGCCGAGGTTGAGGGTTATAGCAAAGCCATAGCCCAATGCGGGCGTCCGATCGTTTTAAGTCTCTCGCCGGGCGAAACACCGGTTAAAGAGGCGTCACACGCAAGTAAATATGCCAATATGTGGCGCATGGCTGATGATTTTTGGGACAACTGGAAAGAAATTTTACACATGTTTGATTATGCCAAAAACTGGGAAGGCGTAGGCGGTCCCGGCCACTGGCCGGATTGTGATATGCTGCAGATAGGTAAGCTAAGCAAACGCGGCCCGGTCGGCAATGAGCGCTATAGCCGTTTTACAGCTGACGAGCTATATACGCATATGAGTTTCTGGTGCATCTATCGTTCCCCGTTGATGCTGGGCGGCAACCTCCCGGAAAACCGTGAGCTGGAGTTGAAACTGATGACCAACGATGAGGTGTTGGCGGTTAATCAAAAGGGAGTGGACCCGCGACAATTATACAAAAAAAATGGCGCCATGGTTTGGTTCTCACATGTCAACGGAACTAAAGATATCTATGTCGGCCTGTTCAACATTGGGGACAGCGATCAACCTGTAAATGTCGATTTTTCTGCTTTGGGCTTAAAAGGAAAAATCAGGGTCCGTGATCTCTGGAAGAAAAAAGAGGCAGGCCAATTTACCAGGGGCTATCAGCAAGACATTCACCTGCATGGTGCAGCCTTATTGAGGCTCTCACCTGAAAATTAAACAATGATAACATCGAATAACAATATAAACTTATAACACATGATAGATCTTAAAGCATTTGAAGTTTGGTTTGTAACCGGAAGCCAGCATTTATACGGCGAAGAAACCTTAAAAATAGTTGCTGAACATGCACAGCACATAGCTGCTGGTATTGATGGTAAAGCCAACATACCGGTTCGCATTGTGTATCAACCGGTAGTAAAAAGCACCGAAGAAATTTATGCAACCCTGCAAGCTGCAAATACGACCGAAAATTGTATCGGCATCATCGCCTGGATGCACACGTTCTCGCCCGCTAAAATGTGGATCAGGGGTTTAAGTATCCTTAAAAAACCGATGCTTCATTTGCACACTCAGTTTAACCGGGATATTCCATGGAGCAGCATTGATATGGATTTTATGAACCTTAACCAGAGCGCGCACGGCGACCGGGAATTTGGTTTCATGGTTTCGCGCATGCGCATCAACCGCAAAGTCGTTGTCGGTCACTGGCAGGACCCAGAGGCATTGGCTCAGATATCGGCCTGGACCCGCGCGGCCGCAGGCTGGCATGACTGGCAAGGCGCGAAGTTCGTTCGCTTTGGCGATAACATGCGTTTTGTAGCGGTAACAGATGGCGATAAAGTGGAGGCCGAATTAAAGTTCGGGTTTGCGGTCAATACTTATGGCATTGGCGACCTGGTTGCCGTGATCAACAAAGTAAGTGACACTGATATTGAAACGTTATTAAACGAATATGAAGCCATCTATGAGATGGCCGATGAGCTAAAAAAGGGCGGTGCCAAACATACTTCAGTTTACGAGGCTGCAAGAATAGAACTGGGTCTGCGTAAATTTTTAGAAGATGGGGGATTTAAAGGCTTTTCAGATACGTTTGAAGATCTGCATGGCATGATCCAATTGCCGGGAATCGCTGCCCAGCGTTTAATGGCAGACGGCTATGGCTTCGCAGGTGAAGGTGACTGGAAGACATCGGCCCTGGTACGGGCATTCAAAGTAATGGGTGCGGGCCTTCCCGGTGGCAATGCCTTTATGGAAGACTATACTTATCATTTCGATCCAAACAATTCGCTGGTTCTGGGCTCACATATGTTGGAAGTGGACGCGTCACTGGCCAGTGGAAAAGCAGCTTTAGAGGTACACCCATTAGGTATTGGCGGCAAGGCCGACCCGGCGCGCTTGGTCTTTAGTGTAGCAGGTGGCCAGGCTTTAAATGCTTCGCTGATCGATATGGGCAACCGGTTCCGTTTATTGATCAATGAAGTGGAAGCTGTCGAGCCTGTTGCTGACCTGCCTAACCTGCCGGTCGCCCGTGTGCTTTGGAAGCCATTACCCGATATGAAAACCGGCTGTGCGGCCTGGATCTATGGCGGCGGTGCGCACCATACGGCCTATAGCCAAAATCTTACGGCAGAACATTTGCAGGATTTTGCAGATATGGCCGGTATTGAATTTTTAAGGATCGGCGAAGGGACTACAATACCGCAATTTAGGAATGAACTTTTATGGAACGAAGTAGCCTATAAATAGCAAATCATGATAGCCGGCGCTCAAAGATGGGAAACGTTTGATTGCCGGTTGATCTATTAAAACAATTATTAATTAACCAATAAAACCTTTTATGAACAGATTTTCAACCATTGACTATGTGATATTCGTGGTCTACTTTATCGTGGTATCCAGCTACGGGTACTGGGTGTATAGCCGTAAAAAGATCAAAGGCATATCAGACAGTAAGGACTTTTTCCTGGCCGAAGGATCACTGACCTGGTGGGCCATCGGCGCTTCGCTTATTGCCTCCAATATTTCCGCCGAACAATTTATCGGCGCCAGTGGTCAGGGTTTTGCTGTGGGGTTGGCAGTTGCAGCTTACGAATGGGTCGCTGCTATCGCCCTGATCATTGTCGCCGTTTGGTTCATCCCCATCTACCTGAAGAATAAGATCTTCACGATGCCGCAGTTCCTGCATACGCGGTACAATGAAACGGTAAGCTTTGTGATGGCTATTTTCTGGCTGTTTCTCTACGTATTTGTCAACCTTACCTCTATCCTATTTTTAGGCGCGCTGGCACTGAACAATCTTTCGGGCGGCGACCAGGATTCGATGCATTATATCATCATCGCTTTGGCGGTATTTGCCTTGTTTATTACACTCGGCGGCATGAAGGTTATCGGGTTTACCGATGTGATACAAGTGCTGGTTTTAGTGATCGGCGGTCTGGCAACAACCTATATTGCGCTAACTTTAGTAAGCGATCATTTTGGTTTAGGAAAAAACGCATTAGCAGGCTTTACCTCCCTGATGAAAGATGCCCCGGATCACTTCAAAATGATCTTGCCTAAACCTAAGCCGGGTGCTTCGCAAGTGGAGATCAATAAGTACCTGGCTTTGCCGGGCATAGCGATGTATTTCGCCGGCCAGTGGATCGTCAACCTTAATTATTGGGGCTGTAACCAATACATCACACAACGAGCATTAGGCGCTAATTTAAAAACAGCGAGAACCGGGATCTTATTTGCCGGTTTAATGAAACTGGCTATGCCCATAATAGTCGTGTTGCCGGGTATCGCAGCTTACGTGCTGTACAAGAACGGCGGCCTGCAGCAAGAAATGTTAACCGGCGGGCATTTTAATTCTGATAACGCTTACTCGGCTGTGTTAGGATTTTTACCGACTGGATTAAAAGGACTTTCGGTAGCCGCGCTTACGGCCGCCATTGTTGCCTCATTGGCGGGTAAAGCAAATAGTATATCAACTATTTTCACTTTAGATATTTACAAGAAACACATCAGTAAAAATGCGAGCGAAAAGAAGATGGTAGTTGTAGGCAGGCTTACCATTTTTGCGGCATTGGCATTTTCCATATTGCTAACCTGGAAAGATCTGTTAGGTATTGGCGGTGAAGGCGGTTTTACCTTCATCCAAAAATACACGGGCTTTATCAGCCCCGGCATATTCGCCATTTTTATCTTAGGATTTTTCTGGAAACGCACCTCTGGCGCAGCGGCCATTGCGGGCATCCTGACAGGCTTTGCGATGTCTGTACTGTTTAACAATTATGCACCGGCTTTATTCGGACATGAGACCATCCTGTATACGGCTTTTCCAAACGGCAAGGGCGGCTATGAGATCCCTTTCCTGATATGTATGGGGCTCTCCTTCCTGTTCACGATCATTGTTATGGTAGGCGTTAGCCTGACCGGACCGAAGGTAAATGCGAAAGCTTTGGCAATAGACAGCAGCATGTTTAAAGTTGAGCGCTCAACACTGGCTTTGATCATCTTAACGCTATTGTTATTGACCATGCTGTATGTTAAATTCTGGTAATATTAGATTTTATTAACCTCATTTCCATGCTAAAAAAAATCCTCCACGTGCTGATCATCATGCTGCTGTTCGTTTCAGCACCTGTTTTCATAAAGGCGCAGGTCCATAACCCTATTATCAATGCAGATGTACCGGATATTTCTATGCTGCGTGTTGGCGACACCTACTACATGAGCAGCACTACCATGCATATGAGCCCGGGTATTCCGATCATGAAGTCCATGGATCTGATAAACTGGAAGATTGTTAGCTACGCTTATGACACACTGGCGAATATGGACGAGCTCAATCTTAAAAATGGCAAAAGCACGTACGGGCGGGGGTCTTGGGCAAGCAGTCTGCGCTACCACAATGGTATATTCTATGTAAGTACGTTCGCTCAAACCACGGGTAAAACACACGTTTATAGCACAAAGGATATCGAACGCGGCCCCTGGACAGCGGTATCTTTCAAGCCAGCTTTACATGATCACTCCTTATTTTTTGACGATGATGGAAAGGTCTATATGATTACAGGTAGCGGGAGATTAAGATTGGTGGAGCTTAACGACGATGTTACCGGAATCAAGCCGGGCGGTATTGACAGCGTCATTATCGAAAATGCCAGCTTGCCTTCGGGTACAAATGGCGGTTTAAGCGCCGAAGGTTCTCAGTTGTTTAAAATAAAGGGTAAGTATTACCTATTCAATATAACCTGGCCGCGTGGCGGTATGCGCACTGTGGTCATCCACCGGGCCGATAAAATAACCGGTCCCTATGAAGGACGAGTGGGTCTCCAGGACCTTGGGGTGGCACAGGGTGGACTCGTTGATACGCCGGAGGGAACCTGGTACGCTTATTTGTTCCGCGATTTTGGTTCGGTAGGCCGGGTTCCATACCTCGTTCCTGTAAAGTGGGAAGACGGCTGGCCGATTTTAGGCGACGAAGGAAAGGTGCCGGAGACATTGAAACTCCCTGCAAGTCGCGGATTGATACCGGGGATTGTTGCCCCAGATGAGTTTAGCAGAAAAAAAGGTGATCAACCATTACCATTGGTGTGGCAATGGAATCATAACCCGGATGCTGCCTTGTGGTCAGTCAACGCAAGAAAAGGATTTCTGCGGTTAAAAACAGGAAATGTGGTTTCCGATTTTTTGATGGCCAGGAACTCGCTGACCCAGCGGACAATCGGTCCGGTGTGCAGCGCGTCTGCCTCACTTGACATTTCGCATATGGAGGATGGTGATTTCGCGGGATTGGGCCTTTTACAAAAAAATTATGGGTTGGCGGGCGTGAAAGCGGAAGGGAAAAGTAAATCAATTGTTATGGTAAATGCTGGAACCGGAAAGCCGGTCGAGGTGCAAAAAATACCGCTCAACCAACAAATAATATATTTCAAAGCGGATTGCGACTTCAGGGATAAAAAGGATGTGGCCGACTTTTATTACAGTCTCGACGGCAACTCGTGGATATCGCTGGGCAATCAATTGCATATGGCTTACACTATACCACATTTTATGGGGTACCGGTTTGCTTTGTTTAATTATGCCACTAAAGCTGCCGGCGGTTGGGTAGATTTTGATTTTTTCCATATCAACGACCAGATAAACGCTAATAAATAGTTAACTCTTTGTACAAATTATTGTTCAGTTACTTACGCAGCCTTTAATCCGTCAATAGAAACAAAGTATGATAACAAAAGAGTCACGGCTTCCTATATCAGCCCAGAAACATCTGCAAAGGATAGCATTATTTTGTGCGCTTTATAGTGGATGCTTGGTAAAAACGGTAACCGCTCAAACCCTGATCCGGGGCGATGACAAAGGTTTGAAAGATTATTATAAAGCCTATTTTCCCATTGGCGCTGCAGTTAATATCCGTTCGCTAAAGGGCGATGAAGCCAAACTCATTGTTCGTGAATTCAACAGTATTACACCAGAGAACGACATGAAAATGGGACCGATACATCCCCGGGAAGATTTTTACAATTGGCGTAATGCAGACTCCATCGTGGATTTTGCGATTAAACATCATATCCGCATCCGGGGACATAATTTGTTATGGCATGCTCAAGCCCCTGCCTGGATGTTTAAAGACAGCACTGGCGGGCAGGTAAGTAAAGAAGTTTTATTGACTCGCCTAAAAGATCACATTACCACGGTGGTTAAGCACTTTAAAGGCAAAATTTATGCCTGGGACGTGGTCAATGAAGCGATTGATGATAACCCCGGCAATTATTTGCGAAATTCTTTGTGGTATAAAATCTGCGGCGAGGACTTTATTAGCAAGGCTTTTGAATATGCTCACGCAGCTGACCCAGCTGCAGACCTTTACTACAACGATTACAACAGTGAAAATGAATCTAAGCGCGAAAAAATTTACAGGTTGTTAAAAAGCCTCGTTGATGCTAAAGTACCGATTACCGGGGTGGGTTTGCAAGGCCACTGGAAACTTGACAACCCATCAGTCGAACTTATTCGTAAGGCTTTGGACCGTTATGCGTCCCTTGGGTTAAAAATACAGATCACCGAGTTGGATATTACAGTCAGAGGTCGGAATCATAATGCGCCGTTGCAGGCAGATTCGGGCTTGACGCCATCGCTCGCTGATCTGCAATCTGCGCGCTATAAAGAAGTGTTTGACCTATTTAGAGCCTATAAGAACGTGATCACCGGTGTTACGTTTTGGAATATCTCAGATCGTTATAGTTGGCTGGATTCCAGAAACGGCGGTTTAGCCGGAGGAGCGGCTGCAAGCGATCAGAGTCACCGGGTTATCTTAAAAGCCTACCCTTTATTATTTGATGAAAATTTTCAGCGGAAAAAGGCCTATTGGTCAGTGGTCAATTTTTAATGAACCAATCATTAGAAAAAGAAATTAAATCCTTAGCATCATGAATCATTACCGTTCAATAAGTTTTGTATTATTACTCTTAGGCAGTGTTTTAGTGGCCCGGTCGCAATCCATTATAGGCTCCGATTCTACGTTAAAGTACAATAGTGTACAGACTTACGTTAATCCGGTTTTACCAGGCGATCATCCCGATCCAACCTTACTCAAAGTGGGAGATGATTTTTATCATTGCGGTTCAACTTTTCATTTTAACCCTTATCTGCCCATTTACCATTCCAAGGACCTGGTGCACTGGGAAGTAATCAGCCGGGTTTTGCCATCAGCTAAAGCAGCTTGGGTAAATGACCACCCTTCGGCGGGGATCTGGCAAGGCGCCATCACTTATTTTTACGGGTCTTATTGGATCTATTTTTCTGCCGGTGGCCAATGGTTTTGCAAAGCCAGTTCGCCTTCGGGTCCCTGGTCCGACCCCGTGCAGGTTAAATCCAATCCGGTCACGGGCAACCTGGGCTATGATAATTCCATATTTGTAGATGACGATGGCAAACCATATATGGTGATCAAAAATGGCCAGAAGATTAACCGCTTACAGGCGTTGGGCCGGGACGGGCAATTAACCGAAAACGTCATAAAGCTGGACTGGATCAATGCCCGACTGCAATATAGCTGGGCCGAAGGCCCGGTGATGTGCAAGCGTAACGGATTTTATTATTATTTCCCTGCCGGTGATGTCTCGGGCGGACAATATGTTCTAAGGGCCTCCGCACTGACCAGCGACTCGACCAAATGGGAACGGTTGGGAAACTTCTTTAAGCCGGTAACCGACCCTAATGTTGGGTTTCGCCGCCCCAACCATATCGCCGCACCATTTCAGCTGGCTGATGGAACATGGTGGACGATAGGCCAGAGTTACGAAAAATACAACGAAGACGATTGGTCTGGTATGGGCCGTCAAACGGCTTTATACCCAATCACTTGGGAGGGTGACCGACCCTGGGGAATGGCACCAACCACTCAACCCATCATTAAGCCCAATCTGCCACAGTCGGGCATTGCCTGGCGGAGCGTTAAAACCGACTATTTTAACCGGGAAACGCTTGATCTGAACTGGCACTTCCTAACGAAGAAAGCAAGCACAAGTTATTCTCTCACCGACCGAAAAGGCTGGATCAGATTAATGCCGGATACCGGACGTACACACCTGGTACAAAAAGAGACCGATCATTATTATGCAGCAGTTACCCGAGTTGACCTGAACGCAATCTCAGCGGCAAGCCAGGCTGGTATATACTTAACCAATGGGAACCAAAAAGTAGTTGTGAAATTATTTACCGGCTACGACAACGGCAAAAAGATCGTGTTCGAACTAGACACGGCAAAGCGTAGCATCCCCAATACTTTAGGTAATATCGTATGGTTAAAACTGGAAAGGTATCAACATTTTTTGAGCGCCTATTGCAGCAGCGACGGTAAAACATGGGTCTCGTTAGGTAAACCTATTAATGCTGCTAACCTGGACAAAGCGCAACCCGGCTTTAATTCATGGGTGGGTACAAGCATAGGCTTATTTGCCGAAGGAAAATTTGCCGATTTTGATTTCTTTATTTGTAAAGACGGCACCTCGGCATTACCGGCAGTTGGCTACAGCAATTTTTACGGGGTGACGAGACAGCCTGACGGAACGGAGGCCGGGGTTACGAATACCTCTGTTTATGGTGGATGGTTTATGCTTTCGGGTGTTGAAGTGGGAAGCAGGCCGCCGGCGGCGGTCAGCATCACGGCCAATGCCAGAGTTGGTGGGCAACTTGAGATATGGCTGGATGACCTGGAAAAGGGAACACTGATCGCCAGTATTCCGATCAAGCGTTCGACTGGCTGGAAGTCTTACCGCATTGCGCTGAAGAAGATAAGTGGCCAGCATGATGTATTTGTTAAGTTTCGGCCCGGAACGGCCCGGGGTATCTTAGTAAAGACTATTCAATTTTTGGATTAACGGAAAATATGTTTTGATTATGAAAAAAGTATTATTAGCGTTAATGATGTCCGCCCTATTGCCTGGCATTGCTGTCAGTCAATCAAAGGGGTTAAAGGTTTGGAAAATCTCTAAGCCAGCGATCGAATCGGGCATCTACCCCAATATTTTTAAAACGGCTGGTTATAGCCAGGTAGCGATCGACCAGAAAATAGCCAATGCTTATAAAACGGTATTTGAAGGACCCGACCGGATTTATTTTACGGTAGGCGATTCTATGGCCTACATATCAGATGTCAAGAATCACGATGCAAGGACAGAAGGCCTGTCTTATGGAATGATGATTGCGGTACAGTTGGACAAAAAGGAAGTTTTTGACCGCATATGGCGGTGGTCAAAAAAATACCTTCAACATCAATCCGGGCCGCGGCAAGGATATTTCGTCTGGAGCATTAACCCCCAAACCATGAAGCTTAATTCTGAAGGATCAGCGTCGGACGGCGAACTCTATTTCATTACTGACCTGTTATTTGCGGCTAACCGTTGGGGAAATAATACCGGCATCAACTATTACGCCGAAGCTCGCAATATACTGGATGCCATGTGGAAAAAAGACGGGACCGGAAATATTTACAACCTGATTAACACAACGCATAAACAGATCAGTTTTGTCCCCGAAGGTGGCAACTATAACTGGACCGACCCATCCTATCATCTGCCGGCATTCTACGAAATATGGGCTCTTTATGCTAAAGACGGTCACGAACAATTCTATAAAGATTGTGCTGACACATCCCGCGCTTTTTTGCACAGAGCCTGCGACCCTGTTACCGCACTTAATTCCGACTACGCCGAATTTTCCGGAAAGCCCCACCCGACCAGTTGGATGCCTGCCGGTTTCCGCTATGATTCGTGGCGAGTGCCTATGAATATCACTATGGACTTTGTCTGGTTCGGCAAGGACGAAAGCTGGCAGGAGTCGTATGCGAACAAGTTCCAGGACTTCCTCCGGTCCAAGGGAATAAACTCCTTTGAAGATCAATTCAACCTCGATGGTTCGCGCCCGGAATTTACTCTTCAGGCGGGAAGCGTTAAAAAACTAAGGCATTCTATCGGGCTGGTAGCAACTGCGGCCACCACTGCACACATCAGTCGCAATTCCGCCGGTCTTGATTTTGTGCATGCACTTTGGAAGGCTAAATTGGAACCGTATGAAGACGGGTATTATGATACCTATTATGACGGCTTGCTTTATCTGTTCAGCTTGATGCACCTTAGCGGTAAATATCAGATCATTAAACCAACTGTTCATTAATCCTTAGTTATTAAATATCAATCATAAAACAAATTATGAAATCACGATTGTTGAATGTCAGCCTGCTAATACTGATGACATTTTGTTCAACTGTATTTGCGCAATCACCGGTTAAGCAGCCATTGCCGGGATTTGATCAGTTGCGCATAGATATAGCACACGGCAACATTGACAGCATTAGCTATTTTTCACAGACTGTTGACACCGTACGTAAGGCACTGGTTTATACGCCACCGGGTTATACAAAAAACAAAAAGTATCCGGTACTTTATCTTTTGCATGGCATAGGCGGCGACGAAAAAGAATGGTTAAACGGAGGCAGTCCGCAGAATATCCTGGATAACCTATACGCGGAGGGTAAAGTCACGCCTATGATTATAGTGATGCCTAATGGCCGCGCCATGAAGGAAGACCGCGCCATCGGTAATATAATGACACCAGACAAGGTTGGCGCTTTCGCTACTTTTGAAAAAGACCTGCTTAACGATCTGATCCCATTCATTGAGCGCACGTATCCAGTTTTAAAGGATAAGGACCATAGGGCTATCGCCGGCTCATCTATGGGCGGTGGCCAATCGCTCAACTTCGGTCTGGGCCATTTAGACAAGTTTGCCTGGGTGGGGGGATTTTCTTCAGCGCCAAATACTAAGGTTCCCGAATTACTTGTCCCCGATCCGGAAGCTGCAAAAAAACAATTGAAACTGCTTTGGCTATCGTGCGGAGCCAGCGACGGCCTGCTCAGCTTTAGCAAACGAACCCACGAATATCTCGAAGCAAAAGGTGTCCCGCATATTTATTATATAGAGCCGGGTGTACATGACTTTAAAGTTTGGAAGGACGGTTTGTATATGTTTGCACAGTTGATATTTAAACCATTAAAATAACGGCTTGAAATGATCTCATGATTATGAAAATTCAAATAAGATATAGTTTGTTGCTGCTGCTGTTACTGGCGGGCGAAAAAAGCATTGCCCAGGACTCTAAATTTTACATATTTTTATGCTTTGGTCAATCAAATATGGAGGGGAACGCCCGGTTCGAAGCCCAGGATACGGCAGGGATCGATCCGCGATTCAAAGTATTACAGGCCGTGGATTGTCCGGATCTTGGCAGGATGAAAGATACCTGGTATACCGCCGTGCCGCCTTTGTGCCGGTGTAAGACCGGATTAACTCCTGCCGATTATTTTGGCCGGGCCCTTGTTGCCAATCTACCTAAAAAGGTAAAAATAGGCATTATTAATGTTTCTGTGGGCGGTTCGAGGATCGAGCTATTTGAAAAAGACAACTTCCAATCCTATATCACAACCGCACCCGACTGGATGAAAAATATGATTGCTGAATACAACGGCAATCCCTATGCACGGTTGGTGGAACTGGCCCGGATGGCGCAGAAAAAAGGTGTTATAAAGGGTATACTCATTCACCAGGGCGAGTCTAACACTAATGATACCTTATGGACTAAGACGGTGAAAGGTATCTATGACAATTTAGTGATAGATCTGAAACTTAAACCCAAAGCTGTGCCGTTACTTGCCGGGGAACTGGTAAGCGCGGACCAAGGCGGCGCCTGCGCTTCGATGAACAAAATTATTGCCCGGCTACCCGAAACACTTCCTAATTCTTATATAATTTCGTCTCAAGGCTGTACAGCATCTCCGGATAAATTACATTTCACCGCTGAAGGCTATCGCAAATTAGGTAACCGTTACGGCGTCAAAATGCTTGCCCTGTTAGGTTATACTGTAACAGAGTAAATCCTGGCACCATTTCCATGACCTGTTATTTAATTATCCAAGAGTTTATCAAAGAACTCTCCTGTAAAGTCGTCAGAAAAATGCAACACATTATGCAGTTCGGCAAACTCATGTTTTTGATGGGTAGTAGTAATAATAACCGCTTTCATACCTGCATTAGCGGCCGCTTCTGCCCCTTTAGGTACATCCTCGAACACCAGACAATCTGCGGCAGGTATTTGCAGGCGTTCTGCGGCCATTAGATAAGTCTCCGGGTGTGGTTTACTCAACACCACATCGTCTGCACTTACGATGGTTTTAAAATAATGTCTTATATTAAGATTATCCAGTACATAATCGATATTAAACGGTATAGCTGCCGAACCAATTGCCATTGGGATATTTTTTTGATAGGCAGCCTCTAAAAACTCATGCAAGCCCGGCAATAGCTTTAGATGAGGTAAGAATTCTGCCTGGTATTGTTTTTCTTTTGCTATCGATAAACTATTTATCGCTTCCGCCGTAAAACGTTCGGGCCCAAATATCCGCACCAGAACTTCAGGGTTTTTACCATACATCTCCTGCTTTACTTCTGCCCAGGTAAAGTTGCCACCTAATTCATCATTTAATAATCGCAGCCAAGCTGTAGTATGATATTCCATGTCATTGATCATGGTTCCGTTCAGGTCAAAAATAAAAGCCTTCATTTAATAGAAATTAATTTTAATGATTGGGTAAAAATAAAAAACTCAATTCATTTTAAACTTTGCATTTGTCTTTTATAATTCCACCATGGCCTTAATTACCCCCCTGGAAGGATCGAGCCAGCTTTCAAAGTCATTTATAACTTCCTTAAAACCTACCCTGTGTGTTATATAATTGGTCGGATCGACCAATCCCTTTTTCATAGAAGCGATGACGTGCTCAAAATCGGCACGGGTAGCATTGCGACTGCTCATCAGGGTCGCTTCGCGTTTATGAAACTCCGGATGACTGAAGCTGATCTCGCCTTTTTGCAGGCCAACCAGCACATACCGGGCACCATGGGCCATATACTGGAAACCATTATTAATAGCACGCAGGCTGCCGGTACAATCAATGACCACGGTCGGCATATCGCCACCTGTTATTTCAATTAGCCTGGCCATCACATCATCGCTGACGACATTAATGACGTGGTCGACCTTTAGCCGGTCGCAGCAGAAGTTCAGCCGGGCCTCATTCATATCCATAGCGATCACTTTACCGCCGGCTATACGTGCAAACTCCATGGTGCCCAAACCAATGGGTCCCGCACCAATTATCAGTACATATTCGCCTGGTTGTACTCCTGCCCGGGCTACGCCGTGCGCCCCAATGGCCAGTGGTTCTACCAAGGCCAATTCATCAAAGCTCAAGCCGTCACCATGTACCAGCGAATATTGCGGTACCGACAGATATTCGACCATCCCGCCATCTATATGTACGCCGCAAACTTCAATGCTGGTGCAGCAATTGGGTTTGCCGGAGCGACAGGCGATGCATTTACCGCAATTGAAATAGGGTATGAAGGTTACCTCTTCACCTTTTTCAAAGCCACTGGCACCGTTAGGCTCGATCAATTCACCTGCTAATTCATGACCCAAAATCCTCGGATAGCTGAAAAAAGGCTGGGTACCTTCAAAAGCATGCAGGTCTGTGCCGCAAATACCGATGCGCTTTATTTTGATCAGCGATTCTCCGGGTTGCACCATCGGCATTTCCTCTTCACCATACACCAGTTTGCCCGGCTCTACACAAGCTAATATTTTCATCTGATCTGTTTAAAGTTGAAATATTATATTCATTAAGACCCATTTCTCACCTTGGGCAGCCCAAGGAAGGGGTTGCTGGAATTTAGACATCAATTCTTCCCATTCCTGTACTTTTGGGTTCTGGTCGTCCTGTTTTGCTTTGTTGGCAGGATCGAAGGTCTCACCGGTCTCCATTACCATGAACAACCGGTTCCCGGTTCGATAGATCTGCATATCAGTAATGTCAGCGTCCAAAATACTTTTTCGTATTTCAGGCCAGCCGTTTCCGGCTTGATGCCATCGTTCATATTCCGCAATCAATTGTGGATCGTCTTTGAGATCAAGCGCCAAATAATATGTTTTCATAGGTTAATCTTCGTTTAAATATTGGTTAGGATAGGTTTCGTCCATTAAACCCTGCTCGCTCATTGCTTTCCAAAAGTCCGGGGGTATTTTAACTGCCGCCATAGCAATATTGCCCGCCACTCTTTTGGGATTGGTAGTATTGAGCGCAATACTTTTTACACCGGGTGCTTTCAAACCGAAATAAGCAGCTACTTCGGCCGGTCTTAATTGATAAGCTAAACACAACTGATCAAAAGCGGTGCGCCACCTATAAAGTGCCGCATGATTTTCGGGATCAATAGCCTGGTAGTTATAGTAGTCAGAGCCCGTAAGAAATCCCCCGTTAAAAACAGCGGAATTGATGATAGCTACACCGGCACATTCCAACTCTTTCATAAAAGCTACCAGCTCTCGGGGATGACTGTGTACAGTCATACTATTGGCAATCATTACCCAATCCAGCTGAACGTCACGGCTGATCCTTTCAATTACCCGCCAATCTTTAGAGCCGATGCCGATAGCTTTTACCTTGCCGGATTCTTTTAATTCGGCAAGTGCGGTGTAAGCACCAAGAATATCCAGGTAACGCTGTCCTTTGTCTACCTGATCGGCCCCTCCCCCCAGGTATTCATCTGGATCATGCACTGAAACCAGCTGTGCTTCATAGCCATTCAATAGCGTGTTACCTTGTTCGTAGCATTCCAAAATCCCTTCATAACTAATCTTTTGCCGGGCGTCGTATTGCAGATCTTTCCAAACGCCAGGTTCAAAAGTGGGTTCTGGCGTGGTTAGATCAGTACGCAACCAACCCAGCTTATTGCTTATCAGCACTTCTTCTGGCGGCACTTCCAGTTGCCTTAAACATTTACCTAAAGATTCCAGGGCCAAACCGACGCCATATTTACCGGCTGAGTCGAACACCGCAGGCTTTTTCGAGTGCCGGATACACTCGGAAACAATATCCTTTTTATTCGTATCGCTGAGCGCTACATATAAATTCCCCAGGCCGCTGGTACCAAATAAAACTTGAGGTAGTTTGATATTCATCATTTTCGTCTGCCTTTGATTAATAGATTGAGCCTACCGGCAGTTCTTCCGCCGACAGTTTTTTTAACCGATGCCCCTTAAATCCAAAATAGCCGACAACAGCGAAACAAACGGCCGGCACAACATATCCATATTGAATATTTCCGCTGACGTCACTGATATAAGCGAAAGCCCTTGGTAACAGGGCACCGCCTACTATAGCCATAATGATCAGGCTGCTGCCAAACTCGGTATCGCCGTGCAGATCTTTGATTCCGAGAGCAAAAATGGTGGGGAACATGATTGACATGAAAAAGCAAACGCCAATTACTACATAAACCGAAGACATCCCATGTGCGATCATGGCTGCGATGCAGAGCAGGGTATTAATTATTGCGTAAATGCCCAACAATCGAGCAGACGGGATATATCGCATTAGAAATGTTCCAATAAATCTGCCCAGAACGAAAGCCAGGCCGCATGCACTGACATAATAAGCAGCCTCCAGTTCAGTAATACCTGCCGATCTGGTAGCATACAAAATAAAAAGGCTTACGACGCAAACCTGGGCACCAACATAAAAGAATTGAGCGGTAACAGCCCAGGCCAGATGCTTATGTTTAAGCGCATGTAAAATATTTTTGCTGGCGACTTGGGTATGGCTGTTTTGGATCTTTGGCAGACGCGTAAATGAAAACAATACGGCAATGAATAATAATACGCAGCCTAGCACAGCATAAGGTATTTTAACCGTAGCGGCATCATCAGCTAACGCGATCTTTTGTGCGGCGGCGGTCATATGGTCCAACTGCGTGACCGTGTCGCTTTTTTTAAGTATGATGCGTGCGCCCACGATCGGAGCCAAAAAGGTGGCCAACCCGTTGAACGCCTGCGCAAAATTAAGCCTTTGGGTGCCGGTTTCCGGACTACCCAACGCTGTGGCGTAAGGATTTGCGGCGGTTTCAAGAATGGTCAATCCACAGGCAATGATAAATAAGGCAATCAAAAAATAACTGTATTGCTGTGCATTCGCCGCAGGTATGAACATAAAACTGCCCAGTGCAAACAACAACAGGCCTGTAATTATGCCGGTTTTATAACCGAATTTTTTCATAAGCAAGCCTGCCGGTATCGCCATAACGAAATAGGCGATAAAGACCGCTGAATCGACGAGCGTGGCCTGCATCGTTGTCAGATTGAACGATCTTTTCAGATGCGGGATCAGTATGGGATCAAGGTTATGAGCAAAACCCCATAGAAAAAAGAGGGTCGTGATTAATATAAAAGGAAAAGTGGTTTTGTTTTTCATAATAAGCTAGCTTGCAAAACATGATAAAAAAACATGAGCGAATGTCATAATCGTTATATCATAGCTCCTTCTATTTTTAGTACAAAGGCATTTTTGCCTGGCGCTTGTTCCGGTAGATTTACGTTTAAACCGTCAATCGTTTGCACAAATTCCAATGGTCGAGGATATCCTAATAAGCTTACCTTTTCTACTTTTCCAACATTCCCGTTGTTCAATGTTTTGATCACAGCGGTTTTGTCAGCGGGCCAGGCTAACAGCGTAGTATATAAAGTTTTATCTTTTTTAACAAAACGCATATCCGCAGCGCCGAAAGGCTTGCCCTTGCCTTCGTTAAAGCCCTGTGCGCTTAATGGTGCCGCGGATTCTATCGCCGGTCCTTCACCGAATACTTTCCATGGCCGGGTACCATAAATGCTTTCGCTGTTAATTTGCATCCATGCGGCTATATCTTCTACTACGGCACGTTCTTTATCGTCTATAGTGCCATCGCCGCGTACCGGGATATTAAGCATCAGGTTGCCGTTTTTGCTGACCACATCAATGAGTGTGTGTATAACGGTTTTGGCGCTTTTGTATTGGTTGCGGTCATAAATGCGGCGGTCATAATGCCAACCGCCAATGCAGGTGTCGGTTTGCCAGGGTTGGTCCTCTATCTGGTTGCTTTGCCCGCGTTCTATATCCCATACCATACATTTGCGTTGCTGCTCGTCCAATATTTTGCCGAAAACTACCGCGTCTAACTTTCCGTGTTTTTTAATGCTTGTATTGTACAGGTGGGCCGCTATCCGTAAGCCCGCATCACTAACCGGCCATAATGGCAAAGCGGTATCGTCAAAATACACCACGTCAGGGCCGTACTTATCGATCAGGTCGATAGTACGTTTATAAAATTTTTCACAATAATCTTTTGACGGCGGGGTTACACCATTACCCCAGTTCCATTGGCGATGGATCGAGCCATCGTCCGAACTATTTTGACTTAAAGGGTGGTTTTGGGCATATAATTCCTGTGGGTCTTCCCCGTTCCACCATTTACCGGTACCATCGGCTTTTAACACTTTACCATCGTATGGAATGCCTGCCATTGGCCCGTTTTTATCAGCTCGTTGCGCCGTTTCCATCCAACTCCAGGCATGCGCAGCATGTACACTCACTCCGAATCTTAAACCATGATGTTTGGCAGCTTTAGCCCAACCTCCGACAAGATCTTTTTTTGGCCCCATACGTGTCGAGTTCCATTGCTGGTACTTGCTGTTATACAAGTCGAAATTATCGTGGTGGTTTGCCAGCGCCATAAAATATTTGGCTCCTGCTTTTTTATAAAGGCCTATCAATTCTTCAGGGTCCCAGTTCTCCGCCTTCCATTCATGAATAACATCTTTAAAGCCAAACTTAGACGGATGCCCATATTTTTCGCAGTGATATTTGTATTGATCGCTGCCTTCCTGGTACATGCCGCGCGCGTACCAGTCGCCGCGCTCGGGCTGGCACTGCGGCCCCCAATGCGCCCACATGCCAAACTTTGCATCGCGAAACCATCAGGCACACGGTATTGCGTTAATGAATCCCAGGTGGGTTTAAATGGGTCAGTATACGGCGCCTTTAACAAGCGGCCCGCGTAACTTTTTGAAATATATAATGAAGACAGTCCGGCTGCCATTCCTTTTATTAAGATTCTTCTTTCCATATACATTTTATTGCTTTCGACTAATAAGATAAACGCTAATTAACCATTAGCTGATGATAAATTATTTTATGTTATAATTGGTGGTCGCTTTAGATCTAAAGATTCGCGACTGATGGGCAAAATTAGTATACCAGCGGACGAAATCATTTGACTTAATTAGACTTTGTTTTATACAAAACCGACATTTACTTAAAAAAGGTTTTCTTATCTTTCTTGAAATTTAAGACATGTTTAAAAGGGTTTTAAAACACACTTTTTCTTTACTTAATGTTGACCACGCCGATTTGGGTACAAAATGGAACTATAAAAATGTTATAAGCCCTTATTACAGATTGTATTACATTGATGCCGGTGCAGGCGAGATATCTGATGTTACAGCCACTTTGCAACTGGAACCTGGCTATCTTTTTATCATTCCAAGTTTTACCCTATGTAATTTGAGCTGTCAAAACTATCTGAGCCAATATTTCATTCAGTTCTTTGAAGAATCATCTGATGGCATATCGTTGTTTGCTAACAACCGATCGATATTGAAAGTGAAAGCGACTGATGTAGATATCCAAAACTTCATTCGGTTGTTGGAGATCAACCCCGGTCGGGGGATCAACCGTTCTGACAATCCAAGCATATATGAAAAGGACATTTTTTACAAGGAATATCAAGAGCTCAACAACCGACAAAATGTATCGACATTCCTGGAGACACAGGGAATTATATTGCAATTGATCTCCAGATTTTTGACACCGGAAATCTTCAAACACAAAGAAGAAAGCCAAATACCGGTTAAAATTTTAGACGCTATAAGTCACATTCAGCTAAATCTTCATAAGGAACTCTCTGTTTCAGGTCTCGCTAAAAGGGCTAATCAAAACAGCGACTACTTTTCGCGTCTGTTTCAACAGCATACTGGCGAAAGACCGGTAAATTACATCAATCAAAAAAGGATTGAAAGGGCGCAATATTTAATCGTGACGACCCAAATGGCCTTTGCCCAGATAGCAGCGCATACTGGCTTTGAAAATGTGTTTTACTTTTCAAAGATGTTCAAAAAAATTACGGGTATAGCGCCGGGGAAATATAAGCAGCAATCAGAGCTATTTCATCTTTAATTTTTTCCGATTGATGAAGTACAGCCTCGCTAACCAGCGATAGTCAAATGCAATCTCATAGTTTAATACGATGTAGATTCCGGAATTTACCCTTCTTATCGGAGTCGATACCAGTGCTAACAGTAGATTGCGATTATTTGCCAAGTATTCTATGCTGTTTACTTGACATTTTAAAAAAGTGGGTAGTATCAAGATGTTGTTGTTAAAGCAACATCTTGATACACAAAAGCCAATTCAGTACGGCAGGTCAAAAAACGATCAAGAAAGATGGTACCAAGGTATCATCTTTCTTGTTTTGGGCGTTTATTTAGGCTGTAACTATCTGAAAAATGAATAAGCATCAAATAACACTGATTCGAAATATGTGCACTCATCAGCCAATTATTTTAATGCATCTTATTTGAGAGTTAAAAATATAGCGCTATCCTATGCATTGCCAAAGACGTGGTTACAGAAGGTAAAGATGGACCAGGCCCGCATTTTCCTTCAAACACAAAATATTTTAACCTTTTGGAATAAGAATGTGCCGCTACTTGACCCTGAAACAGGTCAAACCACAGGCGGATTGAATAACAACCTGCCCCCGGTTAAATCATTCGTTTTAGGTATTCAGACAACTTTTTAATTCGATAAAATGAAACATTTAAAATATTCAGCAATCATCCTATTGGTTTTTACTGCGAGCTGTAAAAAGTTAATTGACATACAGACGCCGCAAAACCAATTAACCACAGACAAAGTCTTCGCGGACACCACCTCGGCGACTTCAGCAATTGTGAACGCTTACGCATTATTCGATAAAATTATCGATCCTAATTATAACAAGTTCATGTCCGTTTACACTGATGACGCCACTTATCCAAGCACGTCAGCTGACAACGTAGAATTCAATAATGGTAAATTATCCGCTACGAATGGTGTTGTCGGAAATTTCTGGTCGAATAGTTACAACGCGATATATTCCTGTAATGAGATCATTGAACAATTACAGCAAACATCTGCCATACCCACCGTGATGGTTGGTAGTCTGACGGGTGAAGCTAAGTTCCTGAGGGCTTATGCTGACTTTTACCTGGTTAGTAGTTACGGCCCCGTTCCATTAATTCAAACTACAAATGTCGATCAAACCTCAAAAGCAACGAGAACCGATACCGCGATTGTTTTCGCTCAGATTATAGCCGACTTGAAAGATGCCCAAAATGCTTTACCAGTTACCTACATCGGCGCAGGAAAAGTCAGAGTGAACAGATGGGCGGCAACTGCTTTGTTAGCGCGGGCATACCTTTATTCCCGAAATTGGACTGCTGCTGAAACCCAATCATCTGCTGTCATTAATGCCGGAAGTTACAGTCTCAACACTCCCTCAACAACATTCCTGGCTAACAGTAATGAAACGATTTTGTCTTTTTGGACGCAAAATGGCTTTATCAGTGATGCAGCGTCATTAATTCCAGCGTCTGGCGCGCCGCTATACCCGATCACTTCAAGTCTTGTTTCAGCTTTTGAAAACGGTGACCTGCGAAAAACAAACTGGCTTAAATCAATAGCTGTAACTGCATCCGGAATAACTACGGCTTACTATTATTCCTACAAATACCATAACCGCACGACGAATACAAGTTCTCCTGAATATTTGGTCGCTTTGCGGTTAGCAGAGCAATATTTAATCCGGGCTGAAGCCAGAGCACAGCAAAATAATGTTTCGGGGGCAATTCAGGATTTGAACATTATTCGCAGAAGGGCCGGTTTAAATGATCTTTCTTCTTCATTAAGCCAATCAGCCTGTTTAAATGCCATCATGCAGGAATGGCGAGTTGAGTTTTTTATGGAATGGGGACACCGGTTTCTTGAACTTAAAAGAATAGGCAGATTAAATCAGGTTATGAGTGCCTTCAAAACTGCCTGGCTTCCTCAGGCTGCACAGTTGCCTATTCCTCAAAAAGACATCACTTATGACCCTTTATTAACCCAAAACACCGGCTATTAAATAGCCCAAAGCCCATTGTAAAACAAATGACTAATCACTAATTAACTTAAAAAAATGAAGACCATATTTAAAGTAATAATAATCTGTGCATACCTGTTTTCAGGGGGTTCATACGCACAAGAAAAAATCACCGAGCTTAAAATTGGCGATAAAGTGCCAGATATAGTTCTAAAGAACGTGATAGGGAATGATAAATCCATAACTCTATCCAGCTTGCACCAACAAGATCTGCTGATAATTAACTTCTGGGCAACCTGGTGTGGAGCATGTATCGATGAGTTGCCAAAACTAGACTCTTTGGTAACCACTAATAAGGGCAAGCTCAAGGTACTTGCTGTTGCCTATGAGAAAGCCTCTGTGGTCAATTCATTTTTGCTAAAACATCCAGAAATTAAAACTTCCAATTTCGTAATGACAACTGATGATAATGTATTGATGGAATATTTTTCGCATCACGTATTTCCACACAACGTTTGGATAGATAGAAATGGCATTGTTAAATACATTACAGGACAAGAAGAAGTGACCGAAAAAAACGTGAAACAAGTTATCAGTCAACAAGCTATATCATTGCGAAAAAAAACCGACAGAATAGATTTTGACCCTTACGCCCCTTTTCATTTGAGCGATAGTGCCTTCATTTACCGGTCAATTTTTACCGGATTTATAGACGGCATACTTGGCGGTCATACTTTGTCTACACCATGGAAACATCCAACAGAGAGATGGGTTAATCGGATATTTTGTTACACACAGTCGAAAGCTCAATTATGTTGGACTGCTATAAATGAATTATGGACTTCATACAACGATTATGGTGTTATGAAAATTGAAACTAACGATTCGACACGTTTTTTTTGGCCGAGCGAGTGCCCAAAAAGTTATGCCAATTCAAAATACAGATCAATACAGGATTGGCGAATTGATAACACCTACTGTTACGAATTATCGCTACCGCAACCGATTAAAGACAGCGCTTTTTTTGCTTTTATGCGGAATGATCTTGAACGAATGCTACAGGTTCAAATTGTTAAAAGTACTGAGATCATGCCGACCTGCGTTTTGACATTACAAAAAGGATTTACTTTTAAAAAACCAGAAAATGATAGCTCCTATATTGAATTGACCAAACTTCATTTAAAAGCTCATAATGTTTCCATTTTACACTTATTTAATTTCTTAAATCAAAAAACAAAAGTTAGTAGCGCGGCCAAAGAAGTAGATTTTCCTTATGTGGACGAGACGGGCGTTAAAAGTAATATAGACTTGAATGTTGATTTTAACGCGGCGAAACCGTTATACGCCACAATCAAAAATCTTATCAGCAATAAATACGGCATTAATTTCGAAGTAAAAAAAGAGAAATACCCAGTTTATATAATAAAAGATTTAGCCCCGTAAGGGCTAAATCTTTATAGCTGTTGATTAGTTATGTTGAATCTGTGCAGTATTTGCGCCAGGGCCGCTTACTTTTTGACCGTCGGCACAGTCGGTTAAGCCGCTTGAACAACCAAAATTATCTTCTGCTTGTGCAATCGTAGCATCTGGCAACTCCGAACTTGGGTTGCTTGGTGCGGTATCCGTGCTTGTCCAATCATAAAAGGTGTCAACCAATTTTGGAGCAGCATGGATTTTTTGAACCATGGCACCGCCAACGCCAAGAGTAAACAACAAAGCCAACAGGCCGAATTTTAACTTTTTCATAATGTTATGTATTTAAGTTTAAGAATTACGCCATTGATTACAATTACAGGCAACGGCACCACCTGTCCTTACGCGCGTGAAAGATCCTTATGAGCGTCAAAGCCAGGTTTGTCCTGCTTTGATGCTTTATATTTTTCTGAATATTTAATTGTTAAAATGCCTCCGATGACGAAGAAACCATTGAAAATTAAATGCTGTTTCCATCCCATCTGGGATATAATGCCTCCGCAAGTGCACGGCAAGTGAGAACCGGATAAAAGCATAATGGCGATATAAACTTCAAAGGTCGACAGCAATATTACGGCAGCATACAAGCCTTTTGTTTTCAGCCCGGAATTGGAATAACCCAAAGCTAAAACTACTGCAATTATCATTTCGACTATCGGCACAATCCAGCCTAAAATTGGGGCCAATTGTATCATTAAAGGCACCGGTGCCAGCCGCATTTGAAACACAAATTTATGATAGTCTAAAAATTTGCTGGTTGCAGTATAAGTGAAATAATGGCCACGGAAAAGACTAAATCTCTTATGCAATCTATCCTAAAAAGCAGGTTTCCTATCAAGGCCTGCTTTTTCATTTGACACGTACGGGGAGGGCATATTAATTAAAAATTAAACAATTTTCTTATGGGTTTGTTATTTATCAATGTGTAATAAATAAGTTACATAGCACTAAAACCCAATGAATGATGAAAAAGATAATTTTATTTTCGGTTGCGATCCTGGCTTTAGGTTTCGCTTCCTGTAAAAAAAGCAATACGTCCAATACAACGGCTGTATCTGTCCGGCTGACCGATGGCCCGGGGCCCTATGACGCGGTCATTTTAAGCGTCAAGCAAGTGGTGGTGATTACCGCAGGCGGTCAGCAAACATTAGATGTGAACGGTGGCCCGATCGACATCCTGCACTTTAGGTTGGGAAAAGACACTTTGCTTGCTGCCACGGATATCCCGGCAGGGCAATTACAGGAGGTACGCCTGGTATTAAATACGACCGGCAACCGGGTGATCGTTAACGGGGTTTCCTACGACCTGACCACGCCCAGCGGACAAACTTCCGGGGTAAAATTAAAGGTGATGGATAACTTAACAGCGGGTATCGCCTATACCTTATTGCTTGATTTTGACGCCGCCCAGTCGATCGTAACGACCGGAAAC
>DHIR01000261.1:49139-76288 GCA_002403905.1 Mucilaginibacter sp. UBA4741 | reverse complement strand
CACCATCTTGTATGCTATAAACAGGTAGTTCCTATGGAACTATTTACGGTTTTGATAAGTGACTCCGGCGGAGTCGCCTGTTTATAGCATAAATGAATATAAAAAGGGCTCCGTAGGTGCCTCCTAATAACCATTAAGTTTTAAAAGCGATTTCCCTACAGTCGGCAGCTTGTGGTTGGCTGTTTAGTATATTTCGTAATAAGCTTCTACAAATTATTAACTGCAAACCGCCAACTAACAACTGCCAACTAATTTTAATTATATTAGCATAAAAAGATAACATGCGGATATTAATTGTTGCTGCAACCCAGCCGGAGGTTGACCCTTTAATGCAATCGCTGGGTATGCAAAAGTCAGACGAAGAAGAAAATTTGTTTGTTACCCGCCATACTTCGGTAGCCAATTGCTCGGTATTAATAACCGGCGTGGGCATGGTGCCAACCGCCTTTGCTTTAGGCAGACATTTACCGCATAACGTTTATAACCTGGTAATAAACCTGGGCATAGCAGGCAGCTTTGATCGTAATATTAAACTGGGCGATGTGCTGGAAATAACTAAAGATACCCAAGCAGAGCTAGGCGCAGAAGACGATACCCGCTTTATAAGTATTGAACAATTGGGATTGGGTGCAGGTATTTTTAACCCTACCAGCAGCCTAAGTCATTTTACTAAAACCATCAATCCCCCAAAAGCTACTGCAATAACGGTAAACACTGTACATGGTAATGAAGCTACCATCGCAGCAGTTACCGCCCGACTTAACCCCCAACTGGAAAGCATGGAAGGGGCCGCGTTTTTTTACGCGTGCCGCGAACTTAAGGTGCCTTGTGTACAGATCAGAGCAGTGTCAAATTATGTAGAAAAACGTAACCGCGACAATTGGCAGATAGGGCTTGCTGTTAAAAATCTAAATACCTTTGCGCTGGAATTGATAAAGGAACTCTAAAGGTTGTACGTTTGACGTAATACGTTGTACGTATTTCAGGAAAGAGCTTTAACGTATAACGTACCACGTAAAACGTATAACATGAAATTAACTCTCGGCTTTTCGCCTTGCCCTAATGATACTTTTATTTTTGATGCGCTTATCCACCATAAAATTGATACGGAGTGGTTAGAATTTGAAGTGTTTTATGATGATGTAGAAACCCTTAATCAAAAAGCATTTCGTGGCGAATTGGATATTACCAAACTAAGCTACCATGCGTTTGCTTATATAGCCAATCAATATGTTTTGCTGGATGCAGGCAGCGCCTTAGGTTTCGGTGTCGGACCCATGTTAATTTGTAATGGTGATCCGGAAAAACTACATGCAAAACTGCAAGCTGCAAACTGCAAACTGCAAATTGGTATCCCCGGCAAATACACAACCGCTAATTTTTTATTGGGGTTGGCTTTTCCAAACGCTACCAATAAAGTTGAGCTTGTATTCTCTGATATTGAAAACGCGGTTTTAGACGGCCGGGTAGATGTTGGCCTCATCATTCACGAAAACCGTTTTACCTACCAGGATAAAGGACTAAAGAAAATTATCGACCTGGGTGATTACTGGGAAAAAGAAACAGGTTGTGCCATTCCACTAGGCGGTATTGTAGCTAACCGTAACTTACCGTTAGATGTCCAGCATAAAATTAACCGCGTGCTGCGTAAATCGGTTGAGTTTGCTTTTGCTAACCCAAAATCAGGATTAGATTTTATCCGCCAGCATGCGCAGGAAATGAGCGAAGAAGTAATGTATAAGCATATCGAGCTATATGTAAATAAATACTCGGTTGATTTGGGCGAGGAAGGAAGAAAGGCAATTAAGCTATTGTTTGATACAGCTTTGGAGAAAGGAATAATACCGGAGATAAAGCAGAATATATTTTTGACATAGTCCGATGTTAAATAAGGTTAAATGCTTAGCTGATATTAGTTTATCTGCACAAACAATATTAGTTTGCAACAGTTAATTCAAAAAGGTGACAGCATGAAAAACCTATCCTATTTAGCCGCGATAACCTTAGTTACGCTATCCATAACATCTTGCAATAACCAATTAAAAACTTCAGCAATTGCTAAAGCCGAAAAGCCGGCTATTCATAATCAAGGTGTGAACATTGCTTATACCGATACAGGTAACAACGATACCACTTTACTTTTTGTACATGGTTGGGCAATAAACAAAAGCTATTGGGCAGACCAGGCAGCTTACTTTGGTAAGCGTTACTGTGTTGTGGCTATAGACCTACCTGGTTTTGGCGAATCAGGCAAGAACCGGGATAAATGGGGAACCCCGCAATACAGCAGTGATATTGATTCGGTAATTAGGCAATTGGATTTAAAAAAAGTAATCCTAATTGGTCATTCAATGTCCGGCGATATTGTATTGCAGGCAGCAATTGATAATCCTGATAAAGTGATAGGGGTAGTTGGGGTTGATAACTTTAAAAACACTGGTCAGCCACAATCCCCTAATGCAAAAAAAGAAATAGCTGCCGCCATTGCCGAAATGAGGAGTAATTTTAAGAGTATATCTGCCCAATGGTTTAACCAACAGTTATTCTCTAAAACCACCTCGGGAGCTATAAAAAAGAGAATACTCAATGATGTTGCTCATAATGACACCACTATAGCAGTTAACGCTTTAGAACAGGGAGATGATTTTGATGAGTTATCCAAACTGCAACAATACAAAAAGAAACTATACCTAATTAACAGTGATATAACCCCTACCGATACCAAATACATAGCAGCTAAGAAAATACCCTTTCAAGTATATTATACCCACGGCACTGGGCATTTTGCAATGGTTGAAAGCCCTGACGAGTTTAATGAGAACTTGGATAAGGTGATAGAGGATATAAAACAAAAATAAAGAATAGGGTCATGCTGAGGCTCTCGAAGCATGCGGGCAGGCCTTTACGCCCACCCTTCGACAGAGCTCAGGATGACAGCCTGATTTTGCATTAATACAACAAATGATCATACGGGTACCTGTCCTCTTGCACCTGCTTTACATAATGATATAATAGTGCCTTAAACTCATCAATATTCTCTTTTTTAGTTGCCGATATAAATATGGCAGGGCTATTGTTTTTAGCCATCCAGCTATGTTTAAAATCATCCAGCGTTAACGGTTCAACCTCTTCATCCGGATTCATTTGGATTGGTTTGTAAGCGTCTATTTTATTAAATACGGTAATGGTTTGTTTATCACTTGCACCCAAGTCTTTTAACGTTTCATTTACGGCACGTATCTGGTCCTCAAAGCTGGGGTGCGATATGTCAACCACATGGATCAATATATCCGCTTCGCGCACTTCGTCCAGTGTAGATTTAAAACACTCAACCAAATGGTGAGGCAACTTGCGTATAAAACCAACTGTGTCTGATAACAGGAACGGTACATTCTCAATCACCACCTTTCTAACCGTGGTATCCAGGGTAGCAAATAATTTATTCTCTGCAAACACATCCGACTTGGATATCATATTCATGATGGTTGATTTACCAACGTTGGTATAACCCACTAACGCGGCACGGACCATAGCTGTACGGTTTTTACGCTGTGTCGCGTTTTGCTTATCTATTAGTTTTAGTTTGTCTTTAAGCAAGTCTATTTTATTCAGGATCAACCTACGGTCAGTTTCTATCTGGCTTTCTCCTGGTCCACGCATACCGATACCACCTTTTTGACGCTCTAAGTGGGTCCATAACCGGGTAAGGCGTGGCAACAGGTATTGTAGTTGTGCCAGTTCAACCTGCGCTTTAGCTTGCGCCGTTTGCGCACGATTGGCAAAAATATCCAATATTAGGTTGTTACGGTCTAATATCTTAACCTGTAGTTCATTCTCAATATTACGCAGTTGCGATGGCGTAAGCTCATCATCAAACACAACAATATCTATTTCTTCTTCTTTTACAAATGCTTTAATATCCTCTAACCTTCCCGAGCCAACAAAGGTTGCCCTGTCGGGTTTCTGTAGTTTTTGGGTAAATATCTTAACGGTTTCTGCTCCGGCGGTATCCACCAAAAATTGTAACTCTTCTAAATATTCTTTCGCGCGCTCATCCGTTTCGTTAGCAGTAATAACGCCAACCAAAATAGCCCGTTCCTGCTTCACAGCAGTATCATAAAATTTTTGTTTCATTAATAATGATTTAACAATCAAAGTGCCAAGTTACAAAAACTGCTATAAGTGTTGAGTAACTAAGTTTTTTATGACAGAATATCAGGTAAAAAATATTTAACTTTATATTATGACATTATTAGAGCTCAAAAAATCAATTCATGAAACCATTGACAGGTTAAATGACGAGGAATATTTAGTGGAGTTGAAATCTATGATCGATCGGCGGGAAGAGGTGTTTATTATTCCCGAACACATGCTTGAAGGAATAAGGCAAGGCGAGGAGGATATTAAAAACGGCGATGTTTATACAATGGAGGATTTTGAAAAAAAGTATGAGAAATGGCTAAAAAAATAGTCTTCTCTAAAAAGGCTTTTATTGATATTGATCGCATAACTGATTTTAATAACCATCGCAATCAATCAGAAACATATTCAAGAAAATTTTTACTTCGATTGGATAAAAGATTAAAGTTGTTGCAAAAACAACCACAAAGTGGACTTGAGACTCAACGAGAAAACACATTATTATTGATATGGGATAAGTTTTATATTTTCTATGGTGTCAATGATGTTGAAATTGAGATCAAGACTATTTATCACCAAAAAGAAAATATCACCCGCTAATATCAACTAACAAAAAAGAGCGATAGGCTTATACCCATCGCTCTTAATTTTAAATCCGAAATCGAAAATCCGATATCCGAATTATATAAGTAGCCTTACCGGCTCTTCTAATAATGATTTAAGGGTTTGTAAGAAAGCAGCTCCTGATGCGCCATCAACCACACGGTGATCACAGCTTAGGGTTACCTTCATGACATTGCCCGGTACAACCGCACCGTTTTTAACTACAGGTACAGCTTGTATGCCGCTAACAGCAAGAATACAGGCATCAGGCGAATTAATTATAGCGGTAAACTCATCAACACCAAACATACCTAAGTTTGATATGGTGAAGGTTGAACCTTCCCAATCTGCAGGTTGTAGTTTTTTAGCTTTTGCACGTTGTGCGAAGTCTTTAACCTCAACAGAGATACGGCTTAATGATTTCCCATCAGCAAAGCGGATAACCGGTACTAACAGGCCTTCGTCAACCGCTACGGCCACACCAATATGGATATGCTCGTTCGTACGGATCTTATCGCCTAACCATGATGAATTAATGGTTGGGTGTTGTTTCAACGCGATAGCGCAAGCTTTCAACACAAAATCATTAAATGATATTTTAACCGGCGCAACCTCGTTGATCTTGTTACGTGCGGCAATGGCCTGATCCATATCTATAGACATGGTAACGTAGAAATGCGGCGCGGTAAATAAACTTTCAGACAAGCGTTTGGCAATGACCTTACGCATTTGGCTAACCGGTTTCTCGGTAAATTTCTCTTCGCCAATAAATGTTGGTAAAACAATAGGTGCAGCAGTTTTAGCAGGAGCGGCACTTGGTGCGCCTTCCGCAGCAGGAGCACTTGCCGGTGCAGCAGCAGGGGCTGAGCTTGGTTTAAAGTCTTCTATATCTTTCTTAACAATACGGCCACCTTCGGCAGTGCCTTTAACCGCGTTAATATCTATTCCTTTATCTTTAGCTATTTTACGTGCTAATGGCGATGCTTTTACGCGGCTATCGCTGTGCGAAACTTCTGTTTCTTCAGTAGAAGCACTTTCAGCAGCCGGTGCCGGTGCGGCAGCTTCAGCCGGTTTGGCTTCTTCTGTAGCAGGTGCGGCAGGCGCGTCTTGTAGTAATGGTGTAATATCAGTTCCTTCTTTACCAACAATGGCTATAATGCCATTTACCGGCGCGGCTTCGCCTTCTTTAGGGCCAATGTATAATAAAGTGCCGGCTTCATAGCCTACTACTTCCATGGTAGCCTTATCGGTTTCCACGTCAGCTAATGAATCGTCTGATTTTACTTTGTCGCCAACTTTAAAGTTCCATTTGTTAATGATGCCTTCGGTCATGGTATCGCTCAAGGCAGGCATGCGGATAACCGTTGCCGGGATGCTTGAGGTATCAATCTTGGCGGCAGGTGCCGGTGTTGCAGCAGGTGCTTTATCAGCAACAGGTGCGGGTGCTTCTTCTTTCTTTTCAGCAGCCGCAGGCGCTGGTGCTGCAGGCGCTGGTGCTGCACTGCCTTCTAAAGCTGTTTTATAGTCTTCGCCCTCTTTACCTAAAACGGCAATTACTTCGTCAACCGGTACAGATTTTCCTTCTTCCACACCGATGAATAGCAATACACCATCCTGGTACGATTCAAAATCCATAGTGGCTTTATCGGTTTCTATCTCAGCCAATACATCGCCGGATTTTACTTTATCTCCAACTTTTTTATGCCATTTAGCTACTACACCATCAGTCATGGTATCGCTCATTTTTGGCATTTTAACTACTTCGGCCATATTTATAGGATGAATAGGATATTTTTAAATTTAGTAATATTATAAAGATTAGTCCATTATATATGGGTAATCTTTTTGCACATAAACATCAGTATATAATTCTGACGCTTCAGGGTATGGCGATTCCTCCGCAAACTGCACCGCTTCATCAATCTCTGCTTTTATTTTAGCATCGATCTTTTCAAACCATTTCTCATCAGCATAGCTATTTTTTTCAATAGCGTGTCTTATGGTCTCAATCGGGTCTTTTGCTTTGTAGCTTTCCAACTCTTCTTTGGTGCGATATTTCTGCGGATCAGACATCGAATGACCTTTATAACGATAAGTACGCATTTCTAAAAAGGTTGGCCCTTCGCCTTTACGGGCACGCTGTACAGCTTCGTCCATTGCGTTATGTACCGCAACCGGGTCCATGCCATCAACAGGCGATGAAGGGATGCCGTAAGGCAAGCCTAATTTATAAATATCAGTTTGGATAGTAGTACGCGCAACAGATGTACCCATAGCGTAACCGTTATTTTCGCAAATAAATATTACTGGCAATTGCCATAATGCAGCCATGTTGAAGGTTTCATTTAAAGCACCCTGGCGTACAGCACCGTCACCCATAAAGGCTACGTTAACAAACTCGGTTCCTTTAAACTTCTCGGCAAAAGCAATACCTGCACCCAAAGGGATCTGGCCGCCTACTATACCGTGGCCGCCGTAAAAGTGATGTTCTTTGCTAAACATGTGCATGGAACCGCCTTTACCTTTTGAGCATCCGGTAGCTTTACCATAAAGCTCGGCCATGATAGATTTTGACGTTACGCCTTGAGCAATAGCATGAGCGTGATCGCGATAGGCGGTGATCATGCTGTCCACCTTTTTTAAAACAGACATAGCCCCGGCCAATACCGCTTCCTGGCCAATATACAAGTGGCAAAAGCCCCTTATTTTTTGCTGACCATATAATTGTCCTGCCTTCTCCTCAAACTTGCGCATCAGGAGCATGGACTCGTACCACTTTAAATAAGTGTCTTTATTTATTTCGATTGAACTCATTTGTCAAACAACCAATTTACGTATAATGCGCAAATCTAATTATATCTTGCAAATTATCGAAACCCGAACCCATTTGTTATGAAGTTTTATTGTAAAAGATTAGCTATTGAAGATTAAAGAATATACTTTGGTGATTTTATTGGCTAAAAGAGAAAAAAACTGAAATTATTTTCAGTATATCGCCTAAAAATAAATAAATGCAACTCAAAGGGTTAGTTGCTGATTATCAGCGCAATTAAGAAATGTTGAAAAATAAACTTGCAATAAAAAATTAACATTAAGCTTGTGATTTTGAAATAATTGGCTAGTTTTGTGATCAACCTTATCGAATATGTGCAACAAAATGGACACTTTGTCCGTTTAACAAGAGGAATAAATGAAGAAAACGATACTGACCATTGCCTTATTTTTCAGCGTTTTAGCCGCTCAGGCCCAAACGAAAACTGTTCCAAATCAGCCGACTGATAAGCCCGTTGATGAACAAGAAAGCTTAGCAAAGGATTATTTGTCGCAAATTATGCATGTCGCGGTTTCTGCAACATCAAACATGAAACTTTTTAATTTTGTTTATGATTGGATAGGCACACCTTACCGTTTTGGCGGTAATACAAAAAAAGGTGTTGATTGCTCGGCATTTACCAAACAATTGTATGATCAGGTATTTAACTTAGATATTAAACGCAACTCGCGCGATATTTTCAGCATGGTTAGCCCGATTAGTAAAGACGACTTGAAAGAAGGCGACCTGGTTTTCTTTAAAATACATAGCCGCAGTATATCACACATTGGTATTTACTTAGGTAATAGCCGTTTTGCGCATGCTTCATTAAAAGGTGTTGCCATAAGCAGCCTTGACGATGCTTATTACAGCCGTTATTTTTACAAAGGTGGCCGTGTACTGGCAGCGTTTAAAAATGAGTTAGGCTCACTGCCTGATGATAGTAAAGACAATAATTAAGCAAAATATTTAAATATTAAGATCCTTTCGGAAATGAAGGGATTTTTTTTGACCAATATTTTAATAATGATCGGGATGTTTTTTATACAATTGGCTTATGCCTATAAAAACTACTATGATAGAAAATAATAAGATACCGGCAACAGATTGTTTATCCATACCATCAGTAAATTGCGCAATAGCAGCGTAAATTAAACCGGCAACCCCTATCGGGGTTAATACTATACCTGCAATTTTAGATTTCATGCCGGTTTTGTAATTAGTATCCATATTTTATAATAAACTAATGATTAAAATATTGCCTCAATATTGTACCGGTATTCAATAATTCTGAAAACTTTTTAGTGAAATTTTTTAATTATCTATTTTATGAGTCAGTTGATCACACAGTAAAGTAAGACCAGCAAAAAACAGTAGACAACCCAATAAAGTTAAGCCAGCAAACAAGTTCCTGGTAATGTAGCTGGTTAATACGCCTATTGTAGCAAAGGTTAGCCCGGTAATTCCTAATAAAGTTAATACTGTGCCTAAAGGTGATTTTGTTTCCATAATCTGTTTATTTAATTGGGGTATACAATAAATAAACAAATAGCGCACCAATGCCGGTAAGACACCTAATCAGGTTCAAAGCCTTTGTGGATTTGATTTTAGTGGGGAATTGGGATAGGATTTATATCCACACTTCCCCACATTTTATGGATTTATTGTAACACGCGGGTTGCAATAATGTCTAACCATAAATAATCAGGCTTCATCCTTTGTAGTACGAACGAGACTTATGCCCGTCAAAAAGAAAATTATAGCAATAACGCCCACAACTGTTAATGTGGTAAAATTGGCATCGTGTTGTATTATGCCTATACCTGTGTATATTAATCCAATAATTCCCAATACTGTTAGTATGGTGCCGAAGGTTCTTTTTACATTCATTTTGTTGCTGATTTTTATATAAAAACAAATAATACACTTTAATAAATAACACTATATTTATTTCAATTAAATTATAAGCCATGACAAACCAAATAGTTTCATTAGTAGTAATTTTTATTTTACTGATAATAATATTTTCATCATTTGTAACGGTTAAACAGGGTACAATAGCCGTAGTTACTGTGTTTGGCAAATTCCGCCGCATATTAACCCCGGGGTTAAACTTTAAGATACCCCTGATAGAGGCCATATACTCTAAAATATCTATCCAAAACCGCTCTGTCGAACTGGAGTTTCAAGCCGTGACATTCGACCAGGCCAATGTGTATTTTAAAGCCATGCTGCTTTATTCTGTGTTAGATCAGCAGGAAGAAACTATAAAAAATGTCGCTTTTAAATTTGTTGATGAGCGTAATTTAATGCAGGCATTGATACGTACGGTAGAAGGTTCTATCCGGGCTTTTGTGGCTACCAAGCGCCAATCAGAAGTGTTAATATTAAGGCGCGATATTGTTGATCATGTAAAAGAGCAGTTAGACCAGATACTGGAAACGTGGGGATACCATTTACAGGATCTGCAATTGAATGATATTACGTTTGATGACGTGATCATGAAATCAATGAGCCAGGTGGTGGCATCAAATAACTTAAAAGCCGCCGCCGAAAATGAAGGACAGGCTTTATTGATCACCAAAACAAAAGCTGCCGAAGCCGAAGGTAATGCCATCAAAATATCAGCCGAAGCCGAGCGCCAGGCATCACAATTACGCGGACAGGGTGTGGCGCTGTTTCGCCAGGAAGTGGCCAAGGGTATGACCGTAGCCGCTAAAGAAATGGAAACCGCGCACATGGACACCTCTGTAATTTTATTCACCATGTGGACAGAGTCTATTAAGCACTTTGCCGAAAACTCTCAAGGCAACGTAATATTCCTTGATGGCTCAACCGATGCTATGCATCAAACCATGAAAGAAATGATGAGTTTAAATATTCTGCAATCTGATAATATGAAGAAAACAAAAAAATAATAGGATAAACCTTTGCCTTAGGATACAGTCTTAAAGGCAAAGTTTTAAACTATTAATTTAATGATAGTAAGATTTGTGTGGGTGATTTACGCAGCGGGCCTATGGTTATGCGTAAATAATTTGGCCTCGGCCCAGGATGGTTACCATTTATTAACTGTTGAGGATTTTAGAGGCTCCCCCCAGGCAACCAGTAATAATACGGTGGCTCATACTAAATGCACCATCGATTTTCATTACGAAGGAACGGGCCAGGGCGACAATTTTAAAGTAAATTTTGAAGTAAGCCTAACGGTTGACAGGCAGCGTTCATGGATCGACATGAAAAGGGTAACAGATAATAAACAACTTGCCCGCATACTTAGCCATGAGCAGGGCCACTACACCATATCCTATATGGAACAGCAAGAGTTATTGCGCATGGTTAACCGTACACGTTTTGACGAAAATTATTACCGCTCGCAAGCAAGCGACCTGTTTAGCCGCATCCACGCCAAATACCAGCAGTTAAACGCTAACTACGATCTTGACACCCAAAACATGCGCAATCAAATCCAACAACATAGCTGGGATGTGTATTTTCAAAAACGATTGCTGTATATGCCACCGGTGGAGCGGGTGGGGTATTAAGACCAACTTTTGTAACTATTTAACATATATTACCTTCCGTGTGTTCTGATTTAGGGCGAAATAGTTTAATATTACATTATTAAACTATACCAGGCATGAAACTATTTGCATCAACCACTTTCCTATATATCATTTTTGCGTTAAGTGCCAATGCGCAATCGTTAACAGCTATCTCCCAAAAAATAAAAAGCCTGCACAATGCCGGCTTTACAGAGGTGGTAAAGTTTAAATTCTCTTTCCAGGACGAAGCTTCTGTTGATACTTTTAAAACGCAAATATTAATAGTACCTGACGAAAAACAAATTGGCAGTTATTATAAAATTGCCGGAAAAAAGAGATCAATTTATTTGATGGTGATAAATACATTGGGCTTAATTTACGGGATACCACTTACAAAATGGGTAAAAACGCAATTGTAAGCCAGTATACCTGCACACTTCCTTATTGGGTTAAACAAATTGATAAATATTAAAAAGATCCAATTAAGATAAGCCGCCTTAAAGATACCCTGGTAAACAGGCGGGCATGTCTTAATTTCTTTGTTACGAAAACAGACACTATACAAAAGAAGGAACATATATATTCCTTAGCGCAAATCGTTGCTGATAAGCAAACCTTACTGCCGGTTATTGTTCGTGAAGAATTTAGGGGATTTGCCGATGATGGCGCAGTGGTAGGAATGGCAGAGCAACATACCTTTATAGATTACCAGATCAACAAAAGCAACTTTCCCGATCTTTCAAATGCTGTAGTTCCGGCAAACTTTAAACTCCCGGTAAAAGAAAAACTTTTGCCAATGTTAGCTGATGGTACTGTTGCTCCCCCGTTATCTCTAAAAGGCCTTAATGGTAATAATTTAAATATTGAGAGTTTAAAGGGTAAAATAGTGCTGTTAAACTTTACTACCACTGGTTGCCCGCATTGCGTTAACGCGGCACAAATGCTGACCAAGTTAAACGAAAAATATAAAAACGCCGACTTTGTTATTGTTAGCGTTTATCAATCAAAGTTTAATGATCAAAAATCGGTCGCCAAGTTTGATAGCAAGTTCAATATCAAATACTCAAGCTATGTAACTGAACAGGATGCACACAAAGATTACCATATCCAGGGATATCCGAATTTTTATTTGTTAGATAAGCAGGGAGCTATTGTAAAAAGCTTTGACGGCTTTTACGCTAGTTTAGAAAAAGAAATGACTGATAAGATTGACATAATAAAATAAAGACGCAATGCGTTGCATCTTTATGCTAACGTTTTAAAAACCTTTCTTTCTCGTTATACCCAGCTTACGCTCCTTTTTATTTTCATTACCACCAACACCCTCGGCACCATATTGGCGGGCCATTTTGGCAATGCGATCTTCAAGGCTTTCGGTGGTTAGGCGTTCGCGGCCCAGGCTGTCAACCATTATAGGGAAGGCAAACGGTGTGGGCCGCTCAATGGTTTTTAGTACGATATTTTGTGTGACTATGCGCTGTAAAGCGGCGCGTAGCCTAAACTCTTCCAGTTGGAAGGCTAAAGCCTCGTTGTAAGCCTGGCGTACTAATAAATTATCAGGCTCGTACTCGCTAAATACGTCAAACAATAAGGATGATGATGCCTGCAAATGTTTGTTCTTAACCAGTTGCCCGGGGAAGCCGTTAAATACTAATCCGCCAATACTGGCTATATCTCTAAAACGGCGCCGGGCCATTTCATTTGCATTTAGGCTATGCTGTATATCTTCCAGTAAATTATCTATCGAGAAAAAGTCTGCATCTTCCAGTACCTGCTCAATAGGCACATCTTCATCAGTTAATAACTCAAAACCATAATCATTCATCGCTATAGAGAAACTGGCAGGCCTTATGCGCGATATGCGGTAAGCCAGCAAAGATGCCATCCCCTCATGGACTAATCGCCCCTCGAAGGGGTAAAATAGCAAGTGGTGCCCTTCGCGCGACTTAAACGATTCAATTAAAAACTCATGGCTTTGTGGCAGGTGCGATAATTCTTGCTGTAAACTAAACAACGGTTTTAAGGCAATTACTTCTTCGTCCTTTTCAATGCCATGTGCCACCTCGTCCAGCTTGTCTCTAAACACGGCTGATAGCTGTGACGATAACGGCATACGCCCACCGTTCCAGCTAGGTATCATTCCTTTTTTTGCTGTCGATTTTCTAACGTAGGCACTCATTTCTTTTATCCGCACAAACTCTAAACTTCGTCCTGTAAACCAAAAAGTATTACCCGGTTTTAATTTGGATATAAATGATTCTTCAACCGTACCCAAGCTGCCGCCGCTTAACCATTTAACGCGGATGCTCATGTTGCTGGTTATGGTGCCGATGCTAAGCCTATGGCACATGGCTACCTGGCGGTTAAATACTTTATAAACGCCGTTCTCAATTTCGACCTTTAAAAACTCATCATACTGCGCCAGTATTTTGCCGCCATTGGTAATAAAGTCAAGCAGTTGGTTAAACTCGGCCCGACTAAGATCGGCAAAAGCATAGGTAGTTTTTACTTCTTTAAATAACTCCTCGGCCCTAAATCCGTCTGATACAGCCAACGTTACCATATACTGTATCAGCACATCCATGGTAAGCAGCATGGGGTCGCGGCTTTCAAATATACCTTGTTTGATACCCTGTTTTAACGCCGCACCCTCTAATAACTCTAACGAGTGGGTTGGCACAAAATAAGCTTTTGATACAGCACCGGGGTGGTGCCCGCTTCGCCCGGCACGCTGCATAAAGCGCGATACCCCTTTGGGGCTGCCAACCTGTATAACGGTATCTACGGGGCGAAAATCTACCCCTAAGTCAAGACTGGAAGTGCACACCACCACCTTTAACGCTTCGGCATGCAAAGCCGCCTCTACCCAGTTACGCAACTCGTTATCCAACGAGCCGTGGTGCATAGCCATTATACCGGCATACTCGGGGTAATTATCTAAAATGGCATGATACCAGATCTCTGACTGTGACCTTGTATTGGTAAATATCAGCGTGGTTTTGCTTTTGCTCACTATATCCATCACCTGCGGCAACAGCTTTAAACCAATATGCCCTGCCCACGAGTAATTCTCAATATTATCCGGGATGATGGATTGGATAACCAGTTTCTTAGCTACATTGGCCCGTATCATTTTTACCTTGTCTCGTGGGAAATCGTTGCCCAGCAATACATCCGCGGCTTGTTCTAAATTACCTATGGTTGCTGAAATGCCCCAGATTTTTAGTTTGCAGTTGGTAGTTTGCAGTTGGCTTTTTGTTGCGTCACTGCCAACTGCCAACCCAAAACTGCCAACTGAAGCCAACGCCTTGAGGCGTGAAAGGCCGAGCTCTACCTGTACTCCCCGTTTAGTACCTAACAACTCATGCCACTCATCAACAACCAAAACCTGTAAGCTCTGGAATATTTTAGGGTATTCTTTTTGAGCCAGCATCAGGTGCAGGCTTTCGGGGGTGGTGAGTAACACCTCGGGTAGTTTTTTCTTTAACGCGGCTTTTTCGGCAGCGGGGGTGTCGCCGGTGCGGGTAGCAATTTTCCAGGGAATTTGCAGATCATCGCAAACTTCCTGCATGGCTTTTTTAATATCGTTGGTTAGCGCCCGTAAGGGAGTAATCCATAACATTTGCAGGCCGTTGTTTTGGCGCGTTTTATAGTCGGGATGTTTATTTATAAAATCGGCTAGAAAAGGCAAAAATAAGGCAAATGTTTTACCACTGCCGGTAGGCGCGTTTAACAAACCCGAATATCCGCCCAAATAAGCGGCCTCCATTTCTTTTTGAAACGGAAACTGGTGCCAGTTTTTTTGCTGGTACCATTGCTGTATAACTTTCTGGCCGGGGGTAATCATCAATCAACTAACAAAATAGTAAATATTTTGTGATGGGTAATAAAAAAGTCCTGCCGATGTATCAGCAGGACTTAATTTTTGTGTTGTTTATTTCCGGATTATTTCTTTTCGGGCAACAGTATGATCTTAATTAAATTAGCGGTATTTAAATAACGACCGGCAGCATATTTTACGCTTTGGGTTGTTACTTGTTCCAGGTCCTGCACGTGACTAATTATCTTGTGGGGGTTCTGTTGGTTTTGCGCTGCTGCACTAAGTGCCGCCTGCCAGAAAGTGTTTTGTTTAAACTGGCCTTGTATGGTGCGGGCCTCGCGTGTTACAAACAGGTTAACATCATCGGCGGTAGGGCCGCTTTGTTTTAATTTATCTATTTGGCTAAGCATATAAGCTATGGCCTTATCGGTATTATTAGCGTCCGCTAAAAATGCCAGCGTAACTTTATACCTACCTTCTGGGTTTTTAACATAGCTTATCCTAATGCTGGGCGAATATATGCCATTACCGTCTTTAAGCGAATCAACCAGCCTGATGTTTAAGATTTCTTCCAAGGCATCCATCTGTATGTTGTTGCCATCATTATACTCGTAATCACCATTAAAAACCAGTTGTACGGTTGATTTATCGCTTGTACCTTTATACACGTTTTTGGTGATCTGCCCTGCAAGTGGATGGATACCCGGGTTTTTAAAAGTTTCTTTACTGTTGGTTGATGGCAGGCTACCTAAGTAGGTTGCTAAATACGGTATCATATCATTCACCGTAAAATCGCCGGTGAAGGTGAACGTAAAGTTACTGGCATCCGCAAAGCGAGCTTTATAAAAGCTGTAGGCTTTATCTAAGCTGGCCGCGTCTAGTTTTTCCGCGGTAACCGGTATGGCCCTTGGATTATATCCGCCTAAAACAGATAACACGGTATCTTGATAGGCGGTACCAGGGTCATTTACATTTTTAACTAACGCTGATTTGGCTTGGTCTATATATGTTTTCCATACCTCTGCATCCTTACGCGGGCTGGTAAAATACAGGTACAACAACTGCATAGCCGCATCGAAGTTATTAGCAGACGTGTAACCTGATATGCCTTGCGAAATATCGCCGATATAAGGAGCAATACTAAGGCTCTTATCGCGCAGCATTTTAGTTAATTGTGTTTGATTAAAAGAGGACACACCACTAATGCCAATTACCTGCGCTGCCATATTTGCTGATGTAAAGTCCTGGTCAGAAGCCAATGATGTGCCGCCAAAACTATTCGCGCTTATCAGTATCTGGTTGGCTGCAAATGCTGTAGGTTTTAATATAACGTTTACCCCATTGGTTAAAGTAACCCGTACAATTGAGAGCACGCTGTCAATCTTCATATCAGCAATTTTACCCGGTGTTGGCTGCTGCTCCATTAATGGCGTTGCGCTATCATCAATATATGGTGTAAGTCCGTTATCGGCCTCGGTTATCCATTTTAATAGCGTTTGCTCGGTAGGTAATTTGTCTTTTTGTGCATCGTTAGCTTCAATTAATATAACGCGGTTTTGATCTGTTATAAATTTAGCCGCCAAAGCGTTCATTTCTTCAACGCTTATTTTGCCAATGTTATTAACGTAGTAACTGTATTCATAATCAATACCCGGTGTAGCCTGTTTGTTTAAAAAGCTGCGCTCATACTCGCCTGCAAAACTTGCCGATGGCGTATTATCTTTTGCCGAATAACTGGCAGTAACCTGTGCTAATGCATTTTGTTTAGCACGTTCTAACTCTGTTAAAGTAAATCCAAATTTGCGCACACGCTCGATTTCGCCTACTACAGCTTTAACAGCGGCCTCTAATTTTAGCGGATTGTTTACTGCCGCGATGGTTGAGAATGCATCTTGCTTACCCATAAAATCAGCATAGGCCGATTGCCCGTACACTATAGGCGGCGAAGGTATTTTTGTCAGATCAGATATGCGGATGTTTAATAACTGGTTAAACAGGTTTATCCGCATGTTTTGTAAAACATCGGCAGGTGTTTTAACTATCATCTGCGGATGCTTAACTATAATTTGAAACAGGGTATAAGGGTAAGCTTTATCCGTAGCAAATTTTACAACAGTGCCGGGTGTCGGTGGTGCGCCAAATTGAGGTTGTGGTTTCTCTGGTACAGGGTTTCTTAATGGCGAAAAATTAAACTTTATTAGCTCCAATATTTGTTTAGGGTCAAAATCGCCAACGGCTATTACTGCCTGCATATCGGGGCGGTACCAGTCTGTATAAAAACTTTTTATAGAAGCTGCAGTAAATGTATTGATTACAGCTTCTGTTCCTATCGGCAAGCGTTGCGCATACCGCGAGTTGTTTAATACCACAGGCAGCGTTTGTTGCTGTAACCTATCATCGGCTGTTTTACCACCCTGGGCCGCTTTTGCAGCTAATAATGTTTTTTCGATGTTGACATCTGCCTCATTAAAAGTTATACGAGAGGCCCAGTTAGCCAATAAGCTAAACCCGCTGGCTAATATTTTAGGGGTATCAGTTGGTAAGGCTAACTGGTAAACAGTTTCATCATACGATGTAAATGCACTGGTATCCGGCCCATATTTATTACCTCTTTTTATAAGATAATTGTTTAGATCAACTTTAGAGAAATCGCGTGTACCTTTAAAGGCCATGTGCTGTACAAAATTAGCCATGCCACGCTGCGCGTCTGTTTCAATTACAGAGCCTGCTTTGCTTACCAGCAGCAATTGCGCCTTGCCTTTAGGCTGACTGTTTGCGCGGATGTAATAAGTTAAGCCATTAGGTAATTTACCGGTAAGTATATTAGGGTCAACCGGTAACACTGTAGATACCGCTGGCTTAGTAGCAGTAGTAGCTTTATGTATAGTTTTTGTTGGTTTCTTTTTAACCTGGGCAAACGCGCTGCCTGCTGTAACAAGCAAGGCTACAGCCCATAAAAGAATAGTCTTTCTAAAATTCATGTTTTGTATTGAAAAAATATTTCTGCTAAGATGCAAAAACGCAAAGGATAGTTAAAAAGTATTTTGATGCTATTTTATGATTGAGAGGCACTATACTTTAATATATATCTTCCTAATATACAGTATCCACATTAAAATCCAAATTAGGAGCGTCATCACAATAGCGCAGAAAAGTGAGGCATTGTAAGCCGAAAAATGCGGCTCAAAAAGTACCTGGTAAATAGATGACCCGCCAATACGGATCTTATTAATATAATGCGGAACAAAATCTGACAATACATAAGCCGTAATTGCATTTGCGCCAAATGGCAGAAAGAACGAAGTGTACCCCTTATATCCCTGCACATCAATCAGCCAATAAGAAAATGCTAACGCGATAGTCGACCATCCGCCGGCATATAACACAAACGAGCTTGTCCATAAAGCTTTGTTTATGGGAAAGAACAGATCCCATATCAAACCCAGAACAACTGCCGCTACACCATAAGTAAATAGCCAGCTTACTTTAACGCTGTCATCACGGTCCTTACGTTTTAGCCAGGTGCCAACACGTATGCCGAATAACCCGGTAGCAATTGCCGGTAAGGTGCCCAGCAAACCTTCCGGGTCCCAGGTATGCGATTCGACCCATAGATGGTTAGGGGTAAAAACAATTCTATCCAGCCAGGCACCCATATTGGTTTCGGGGTTAAGGCTGGCAACGCCGGTATCAGGCACCAGCGCAAAATTCATCAGCAGGTAATAACTAATTAATAGGATAACAAACAGCCAGTCGCGAACTCTTTGCGAGGTCTTGATATATAATAAAGCGCAGATAAAAAACACAACCCCAATGCGCTGCAACACGCCGGGGAAACGTAAATGCTCAAAACTTGGATGCAGGATCAGTTGTATGGCTAAACTTATCGCAATCAAAATCACCCCGCGCCTTAAAGCACCCCACAACATTTTACCATGGTTGGACGGACTAGCCACCTTACGCTCCATAGAATAAACTATAGATACCCCGACAATAAACAAAAATGCCGGAAATATCAGATCGGCCAGTGTGCAGCCGTTCCATTTAGAATGTTCAATAGGCCAATAAATATGCCCCCAATCGCCGGGGTTGTTTACCAGCATCATTGCCGCTACTGTAATTCCTCTAAAGACATCAAGAGACAATAGTCTTGAGTTTTGAGTTTTGGGTTTTGAGTTTTTTGCCATTTCGATAGAGTGTTATTTCTCTTTTCTGATTTTTTCAATTAGAGAAATCAGCATTTTTCTAACTTCTGTGTTTTGTTCAATAGGTTATTGAACACTTCTTCCGCCATAAAGTCTAAAGCCTGGCTTATAATTAGACAGTTTTCAATTTCGTTAGTTGACCCAAGTGACATCTGGAGGAAATGAACCAAATCTTTTTGAGAAAATCTTCCGCATCCTTCAGCAATATTATTTGAAATAGATATGACTGCTCTTCGTATCTGATTTGTTAAACCAAATCGCTCTTCGGATGGGAATGATGAAGTTGCTTTGTAAGTATTAATTACCAATTGAATTGATTTTTGCCAAACCAATAACTTTTTAAAATCTTGCATGAATAAACTTAAACAAAAAACTCAACACTCATAACTCACTACTCAAAACCCTAAAAATAATACCTTTTAAACGCTTCCATCGCCGCATACTCAGCAAAGCCTAACTGGTCATAGCTTTCGGCAGTTTCCCTGTTCCTGTCCTCAGCTCTAACCCAAAACTCTCTTGCATCTTCACCCGGAAAAACTGCGGGATCTTTTTGCGATTGATGCTTAAATATCGCCATACGTTTGCGCATCACTTCATCGGGCGATAGCGGTACGGCCATTTCAATTTCGTGGGTGGCAAATTCAAACCAGGCACCGCGGTACATCCATAACCAACAATCTTTTACCCAATCTTCGGTTGCTTTAAGCTGATTTAGGGCAGCCAGCACAATATTAAAACATACAATGTGCGTACCATGCGGATCGGCAAAATCGCCTGCGGCAAAAATTTGATGCGGCTTTATTTTTTGTAATAGATCTACAGTCATTTGTACATCAACCTGGCTAACCGAGTTTTTGGTGACTTTGCCCGTTTCATAAAAAGGCAGCGCCATAAAGTGGATATGATCGTCATGTAAACCTGCGTAACGTGCACCTGCAATAGCCTCGCTTTTGCGGATAAAGCCTTTTACATCCCTAACCTCGGGCGTATCAATTTGGTTAGGCTGTTTTTTGGCGAAGAACGCGCGCATATCATTATGAATGCGTTTTAGCTTAGCAATATCATCGCCGCGGCTTTTGTTAAAGTCGATAGCAAATTCCATATAGCGCAATACATCATCATCCCAAACAGCGGTATTGCCCGATGTTTGGTAGGCCACATGCACATCATGCCCCTGGTCAACCAATCGGATAAACGTACCACCCATTGATATCACATCATCATCCGGATGCGGCGAGAATATAACCGAACGCTTTTTAGCCGGCTGCGCACGCTCCGGCCGCTGGCTGTCGTCCGCATCAGGCTTGCCACCCGGCCAGCCGGTTATGGTATGTTGTATCTGGTTAAATATGTCAATATTTATCTCGTACACGGGGCCTTGCTCGGTAGCTAGTTGGGCCATGCCGTTATTGTTGTAATCTTCGTCAATCAGCTTTAATATGGGTTTGTTAACCTTGCGCGATAGCCATATTACAGCCTTCTTTTTAATCTCATTATCCCAAACACAATCTTTAACCAGCCACGGCGTATCAAAGCGCGTTAATTCAGACGCGGCAGGCTCATCCAATATAAATTCTACATGGTCTGATAGTTGCAGGTAGGTAGCCGGTACTTCGCCTGATAATTCACCCTCTACCGCTTTTTCAATGATAGGTGCCTTCTTTTTACTCCAGGCCATCAATATTATTTCGCGCGCCTTAAATATGGTACCAACGCCCATGGTTATAGCCTTGGTAGGCACACCCTGCTTGCCGCCAAAATCACGCGAAGCATCGGTACGGGTAAGGTCATCTAAGGTAACCAAACGCGTCCCCGAGTTTGGTGCCGACCCCGGCTCATTAAAACCGATGTGACCTGTTCGGCCTATACCTAGAATCTGCAAATCCAGTCCACCAAGGTCTTCAATCTTTTTTTCGTAATTAAGGCAAAAAGCGGCAATGGCATCCTCGGCCAGTGTGCCATCAGGTATGTGTATGTTGGCGCGGTCAATATCTATATGGTCAAATAAATTCTCATTCATAAAACGCACATAGCTTTGTACTGCCGTAGGCTGCATGGGATAGTATTCGTCCAGGTTAAAGGTGATAACATTCTTAAAACTCAAACCCTCTTGTTTATGCAGGCGAATTAACTCGGCGTAAACCGCAATTGGGGTTACGCCGGTCGCAAGGCCGAGGACCGCTTTTTCATTATTTGCTTGTTTACTACGGATAAGTTTTGCTATTCGTTGCGCTACTGCAATAGCTCCGGCTGCGGGATTTGGATATACGGTTACGGGTAGTTTTTCGTACCGTGTTTCTTCTAATAGGTTTAATCTGGCCATAAATGTTGTGGGTTGGATGGGCTGGGACAAATATAATAAAATTGCCTTATCCTGCCCTCTCAAAAGGAGAGGAGTTGGGGTGAGGCAGACGCATAAAAAATATAAAACCCTTCTCCGCCCTCTTTATGCGCAGCAAAGAGAGGGCCGACCAGCGTAGCGTAGTCGGGGTGAGTAACCGCCGAAATGCATTGGCGGTAATGTCGCTTCATTAGGACTCACCCGATCATCGCTTCGCTCGATCACCCTCTCTTCGCAAGCGATAAAGAGGGTGAGTTAGTTTGGCGGTGAGTAACTCGCGAAGCGTTTAAAAGCCCCTCTCCTTTGGAGAGGGGTTGGGGTGAGGCTTTTGCTACTTCCCCATTTTTTAACTAAAATTACACTTCAAACCAAAATATCATGAAATACCTATTGCTCACGCTCTACCTGTTTGCTGCAATTACAACCAACGTTTGTGCGCAGGATACCGCCCCGGCTACATTTACAAATCCGTTGCTGCCATCGGGTGCCGACCCATGGGTGATTTACCATGATGGCTTTTATTATTACACCAATTCTACCGGTACCCGGCTCATGATCATTAAGACCAAAACCATGCAGGGGCTTGCTGCTGCAACACGTACGGTTATATGGAAACCGCCTGTGGGTACCAATTATTCTAAAGAGATCTGGGCGCCCGAACTGCATTTTTTACAAGGCAAATGGTATATGTATTTTGCGGCTGATGACGGCAGTAACGACCATCATCGGGTATATGTGCTTGAAAATCCATCGCCCGACCCTACCATCGGACAATGGACCTTTAAGGGGCAGGTTGGCGACGCCACCAACAAATGGGCTATTGATGTTTCTGTTTTTGAAAATAAGGGAGAACTATATATGCTATGGTCTGGCTGGGAGGGTGATACCAACGGCCAGCAAAACATCTATATAGCCAAAATGGAAAACCCCTATACTATAAAAGGCGACCGGGTTAAACTGTCGAGCCCGGACTATGATTGGGAAAAATTTGGAACGGCTAACCCGCCCCATGTAGGTGTTAACGAGGGGCCTGAGATATTGGCGCATGGTAACAAACTGTTCCTGATCTATTCGGCCAGCGGATGTTGGACGGACCATTACGCTTTGGGTATGCTTACAGCGAAAGCCTCGGCAGATTTGATGGACCCTAAATCATGGACAAAATCGCCCGAGCCGGTATTGCAAACCAATGTAGAGAACAGCGTATATGCCCCCGGCCATAACAGCTTTTTTAAATCGCCTAATGGTAAAGAGGATTGGATAATTTATCACGCTAATCCGACACCCGGTTGCGGCTGCGGCGGCAAGCGGTCGCCACGGATGCAAAAGTTTACCTGGAAAAAAGATGGTTCGCCCGATTTTGGAATCCCTGTTAAAGCGGGAACCGAACTGGCTGTCCCGGCAGGATAAAAGTTAAATAGTTTGCTGATGTATGTATAATTGCCTAACTTAAAGGCGTGGCGAGTACTCACCCCGACATCGCTACGCTTGTCGACCCTCTCTTCGCCTTCGGCGGAAAGAGGGTAAATAAAATTTCTTTGTTTACGGGTGATATTTTGCAGCAAGCCTAACCCTCTTTCCCGCTTGCGGAAGAGAGGGTGGTCCAGCGAAGCGTAGACCGGGTGAGTCCCCGGCGCGGTATAAAACTAACAGATATGGCACATCTCAACAAAAATTTGCAGCACCTTTTTATCATCGCCCAAAAACCGGCGCGTATGGGTATTGGGCTGATGTCGGGCACATCATTAGATGGGTTGGATATTGCCTTGTGCCAATTTACCGGCACCGGCTTGCAAACGCAGTGCGAGCTGCTGCAATTTATCACCACACCTTACCTTGATTTTTTTAAAAGCGAGGTGCGCTCCATTTTTTCGCGCCGACAAGTTGATTTGGAGAAAGTTTGTTTACTCAACGATTTTATAGGCACCTATCATGCCGAACTAATATTGCAGGCTTTGGATAGCTGGCAGGTTAAACCTGCTGACGTAGATTTTATAGCCAGTCATGGCCAAACCATTTACCATGCGCCAAAACGCTTGCATAAGCAAGAAGGTTATCCTAACGCATCCTTACAAATTGGGGATGGCGACCATATTGCCGTTAAGACCGGTATTTTAACCATTAGCGATTTCCGCCAGAAACAAATGGCAGCGGGTGGCGAGGGCGCTCCGCTTGCTTTATATGGCGATGTATTGCTGGGCAGCAAAGCCGGAGAGGACCGCATACTAGTAAACATTGGCGGGATCTCAAACCTTACTTTTTTGCCTGCGAATGGTGATATGGATAAAGTTTTATGCTCAGACATCGGCCCAGGTAATACCCTGATAGACACCTTTTGCCGTAATTATTTTAACCGTCCGTTTGATGAGGATTCGGAAATTGCTTTCTCGGGCGAGGTGAATGAGGGCTTGTTAAGTTCCCTGTTAAAGCACCCGTTCTTTACCGAAACTCCGCCTAAAACAACCGGCCCCGAGCTGTTTAATGAAGAATATGTACGCAAGGCGCAGGAACGATCTGGCACCAGCCATATAGACCCTAAAGATGTGATAACCACCCTTAGCGCTTTCACCGCCAAAGCTATTGCCGACTTTACCCGGGCCTACCTGCCCAAAGGCGCCAAGATGTTTGTAAGTGGCGGCGGGGCCAAAAATCCTTTCGTGATGCAATACCTGGAGAAACGCCTCTACCGCACCACCATTGCCGATACCGCCGCCCTAGGCATTAACCCCGATGCCAAAGAAGCCATACTATTTGCCTTGCTGGGTAACGAAGCATTGGCCGGTGAGCCGTTAATTATTGGTACTAACCCGAGTGTGTTGATGGGTAAGTTTAGTTTTGCAGGGTAGTCTGAACCATGATTTATAGGATTATTTGATTGCCGTGATCTTAATTGCGCGATGGCCTTTGTTGCGTGTTATCACCAACAAATGTGCGGCGGGTGTCCGCCCGCAAAGGGAGCGGTGTAGTAAAAACAGGTGGACGGGTTGTACTCACCACCCGACCTCACCATCACGTCATTGCTGAGGAACGAAGCAAGCAAATAAAACGAACGGTATCACGCTATACTTAATTGCTCCTTTAGGTTCAAAAAAACTTCAGTGTGGAAAACAGGTAACTATATATCAGTTGGGACAAGTGGGAATTTATATAATATCTTCCGTTCTGTTTTTTTGTTTTTCGGCAAACTCGCTTAAAACACTTGAGTTGTGTTTTTCCATATACCATAAGCAACTTGCTAACGAGGGAATGACAATGGCTAATTCGTAAGATAAATTAAAGTTACCATATATAAAAATTCCTAATCCTGCCCCAATAAGGGACGACACAAAGCATATATAAACCATATTGGGTATTTTAAAACCCGTGGTAATTGTTTCTTTGTCTTTAACAAGAAATTCCTCCATGCTTTTTTTAGTGAAATACCATGATAGGCTGATAATGCACCAATCTAAAAAAGGGCGTAATACTGGGAGGAAAAAAAGGGTAAAGTCCATGTGGTGTTTTAGAGCAGCAATAAAATCAAGTAATATTTATTTAGCCTGTTTTTTAGGCTTAGGCTTTACAGCCATTTGTATCATTTGTTCTAACGTACCGGCAAACTTTACTTTTTCCTCGTATTGTTCGGCACGTGGTTTTGATTTTGTTTCTTCTTTCTTTGCCATAATCAAAGATAATGTAATTATATTTAATCCACTTTATTTAACCCTATCACAATGGACGAGGAAATCAAAAGATTAGTAGACCTTAGTATTCACTATCGTGGTGTAATTCTCCACGATTGCATTGCACTTGAAAATAAGATATGTATTAACATGGCTTATTACTTTGTTAACTCTCCTGCACTTTATAAAGACATTAGAGAAGTATTAATAGACCGCTTAACCTTTGATGCTAAAATAGCTATACTCAAAGAAATAATGCAACGTCAATTCCCCGATGAATTTGGAAAAAAATATGATAAGTTATTCTCCGAATTACGGGTTATAAAAGAAATTAGAAACAGGTTCGCTCATTATCCAGTATACACCTATTTTAAAGAAGACGCTAAAATACCTAAAGAGTTTAGCTTAATAAATTTCAGGGATGGCGATGGTAAAAAAGTCTTCTCTAAGGGTGATTTTGAGCTAACACGTAAAAGAATAATTAAATGTATTGAGATACTATCTGCGGTTAAGTTTGATAAATAAACTTCCGCTAATCAGGGATGGTTTCCCCCAGCTGTCCGAAGTTTATAACTTCGGACGACTATGCTCATAGTCTTTAGACTACCTGACCAAAAAACAAGCAATCAATTTCAATGATCTGGCCTATTTATTCTAACAAGGCGGCATCTTCACTTGCCCCTTTCCCCAAATTTTCGTATCTTTGAGTAAACTCCCCGCTTGCGGTTTGCCCCGTAAATCAGCACAAATATTTCAAATAAATTTTTTACTTCGTTCTTTGAAGAGTTTTACTTATGCTATTGATTATCAGTAACTTAAATTAAAAAATCACTACCGGTATAACACCTAATACCCGATAAACGCCACTTATTACTACCGGCATAACGTCTGATACCCGAAAAGAGGCCTTTTTTACTACCGGCAAAAGGGTTGACACCCGAAAAATGGTGTTTTTTACTACCGGCAAAAGGCTTTATACCCGCGTTAAGTTAATTGCTGCAGACACCTTTAAACCCCTCGCCCCGGGTTTATAATTTGGTGCCGCCGACCAACAAAAAAGCCGCCCGGCAAGCGAATTGTTGAAGTTTGCAAGTTAAGGTTTAACCGCTTTATCTTCTTCATCATCATGCTTCTCGGGTTTTATTTCTGATTGCATGAGGTCTTTTTCATAACGTTTCTCGTCTTTTACATTGCGTACTATCAGCCATATTACCAATGCAGCCAAAAGTGCCAGGCCAATAAAAGCCCACCAGTAATTTATTACAATATCCATATCAGTAAACTTAGGTATGTGTAAAGTTAACCAAATGGTTTGATGATAGTGTTACCTTATTGTTAATTAACCTATTAACACATCTACACTTCGCTTACAACCTTTTGATCATCTGCTTTTTTATTTAAGGATATTTTGTAGGTTAGCAGTACAATAACCATCCGGCTAAAACCTTTTATAAATATGAAATATCCTAACTTGTTTTTGGCACTGTTGCTTTGTGTTGTGGTTTTGGGTTTTACCACAATCAAACAAAAGTCCGTATGGAAACCATTATTTAATGGCAAGGACCTAACCGGCTGGGATAGCTATATTGGCCCTGACCAGGATGATAAAGGCAATCATATCAATAACACCCCCATCGGCCTTAACAATGACCCCCGGCACGTATTTACCATTGTTAAATTAGATGGCGAAAATGTGATCCGGGTATCCGGCGAAAACTGGGGCGCTATATCCACCAAAAAGGAATACGAGAACTATCACTTGCAACTGCAATATAAATGGGGTACACTTTTATGGGGACAGAAAAAAGGCAAGAATAAAGATAGCGGCCTGCTGTACCACTCCGTAGGTAAATACGGTGCCGATTATGGCGCCTGGATGCGGTCGCACGAGTTCCAGATAGAGCAAACCAATAGTGGCGAGTACTGGGGCGTAGCAGGTGGCCTGGCCGATATCCCCGCTAATAAAACAGCAGATAATAATTATGAATACAATCGCACTGGTACAGTATATACTTTCGCTG
>DHIR01000261.1:48290-48998 GCA_002403905.1 Mucilaginibacter sp. UBA4741 | reverse complement strand
GGTACAGTATATACTTTCGCTGAAGAAACAAAACAAAGCCGCCATTGCAAAAAAGGTGGCGGAGATGCAGAAAACCCAACCGGCGAATGGAATACACTTGATTTGTATTGCCATGGTGATACCGCGATCCACCTAATAAACGGCAAAGTGATGATGGTGCTATATCATTTAAAGCAAAGCGATAAGGGTCAAAACCTGTTGCCACTGGTTAAAGGGAAAATACAAATACAATCAGAAGGGGCTGAAATATTTTATCGGAATATAAAAATTCAGGATGTTAAACAATTGCCAATAGAGTTAATGTAGGCCATTTCTCCTAACCAATCTGGCATTTAAAGCCCTAATATGGTTAAATAATGTTAACAATAGCATCTTTTTAGCGTAAATTACTTTATATCAACAAATCCATGCATTTCTTTGGGTATCTTTGCAAAACATGAGGCAACTGAAAATCACCCAATCTATCACCAACCGCGAGTCACAATCGCTTGACAAATATTTAACAGAGATCGCTAAAGTTGGTCTGATCACGGCACAGGAAGAGGTTATTTTAGCACAAAAAATCCGCGAGGGCGACCAAGCGGCATTAGAGCGCTTAACCAAAGCAAATCTGCGTTTTGTGGTTTCGGTAGCAAAACAGTACCAAAATCAAGGCCTTACACTTGGCGATTTAATTAACGAAGGCAACTGCGGTTTAATAAAAGCAGC
>DHIR01000261.1:27963-48081 GCA_002403905.1 Mucilaginibacter sp. UBA4741 | reverse complement strand
GGCTTTAAATTTATATCTTATGCGGTTTGGTGGATACGCCAATCTATTTTAACGGCGGTTGCAGAACAGTCTCGCGTGGTGCGTTTACCGCTTAACCAGGTTGGGGCATTGAATAAGATCCGTCATGCATCTTCCAAATTGGAACAATTACTGGAGCGCCCGGCTACGACAGAAGAGTTGGCCGAGGATTTAGAAACTACTCCCGAAAAAATATCTGATTCATTAGCTAATTCAGGTCGCCATTTATCAATGGATGCACCTTTTATTGCAGGTGAAGACAATACGCTTTTGGATGTATTGCAAAATGATGCTGAAGCCACTGATCATGAATTGATGACGGATTCGCTGGCTAGCGAGATCAAACGCTCATTGGGTATCCTTGCAGAAAGAGAAAGAGAAGTACTTACCCTGTTTTTTGGGCTAAACAGTCGCTCGGCACACTCATTAGAAGAGATAGGCGAGAAATATGATCTAACCAGGGAACGCGTACGACAAATAAAAGATAAAGCGTTAGCGCGTTTGCGTCATAACTCTAAATCTATGTTATTACAAAGTTATTTGTAATAACATAGACTAAAAAACTCCCATCACTTTTTAGCAAAACTTGCTGCCGATTTATTAAGTTGGTTTGCAGTAAGTGTATTGCCTCCATTATTAATAACTATCCGGTATTTAAAAGTAACCGATTCGCCCTTTTTTAAGGTGAGATTTTTGGCTGATTTACCGTTGGTAAAAATCTTTTCGCCCAATGGGTTAGCCGCAAAAAGGCCATAACCCCTGGCATGCCAAAAGGTAGGATAGTTAGGGTTTTTGGGATGATCAATAATAGCGATACTTACCGAGTCCATACCCATTTTACCATACACTTTGCACCAAACACCACGGGTACTCCAAGCCGCATCGCCGGTTTTACCCTCACTGGTTATATAGTTGCCATTGGCCATGTTATCTGTGCCGCCTTTTACCACGGTTACAATACCTTTATCATCTGTAAATTTTTGATCTTCTTTACTTTGCATTTGCAATTCATGTGCCAGGCGAAGGCCCAGCATACCATCTTTGGCATCGTTAAATTTGGCCTCAACATTGGCTTTTAAAGTGGTGATCCTATCAATAACACGTTGGTTAGCATTGCCGCTAAATTCAAAGCGGGTAGTTTCTTCCAATATCACGTCTTTAGCCTGGTTTGTCCAGTTGGCGTGATAGGCTATTATACCTGTATTGCCGCTTTGGGCTTCTAATATCTTATCGGTACGTATCCAGCCGTATTGGCTTTTTTTGGCAGCTGGTATAGCATAACTATTGTTCCAGAAATCAAGCCCGTTTAGATTTTCATAATTGAACCAAAGGCCAATATGATGCGGGTGATCAGTTGGGTCGCCTGTCCGCTTATCTAACGGAAAACTACGCGTAACTACTGTTCCGCCAGCATCATGTAAAGGGTAAAGCACCGGTTTTTCCAATGAATCAGGATATAAAAAACTGGTAAAAAGCTTACCGCCTATTATCACATCTATTTTTTTATCCTTTGCAGATTTAATCACCGCTACTGGTTGCTGCTGTGCGATGGCTATTGTTGATACCGCCGTCATCATTAGGGCTAATGTTACTTGTTTGATCTGGTTCATCTTTTAATAATTATATCGAACACCAAATAACAAATGCCGAATATCTCGGAAACTTCAGAGTTCGATATTCGGCATTCATTTAGTTCGATATTTCAGGTTAATATTTAAACACTTTACCACCAGCCATCACCTCTTGTGTAGCCTCGTCAAAGGTAGCTTTTTGGCCTGTATGCGCTGCGGCATTAGTCATGATAAGAGCTATAGCATGGCTGTATCCAGCTTCAACTGGCGCATTAGGCTGTTTACGGCTACGCACACACTCCATCCAGTTACGCACGTGGTTTGATGTTAACGTGTCGCCACCTGTATTTGCTGATGTTACAACTTTCTCCGTATTTTTTAATTCTATGGTTGGCAATAAATTGGCCTTCATGCCCATGGCTTTCGCCATCTTTTCTGTAAGGCCACCAGTTGGGGTTACCTTATTCGTCATCAGGTTTAATTCACCACCATTTGAGTAATATATTTCAGAAGGATCATCATCGCCATTATGCATCCGCGAGGCAAATGTCACCTGGAAACCTGATGATGGGTCGTTTGCAGGCCCATAATCAAAAGCAGCCGTTATGGTATCCCAGTTACGGCGGCCATCTTTCCACATATAAATACCGCCGTTAGCTGTTACACTGCGTGGATGTTTTAACCCGCTGAACCAATGCACCGTATCAATCTGGTGGCTCATCCATTGCCCCGGTAATCCTGATGAATAAGGCCAAAACAAACGGAACTCTAAATATTTACGCGGATCAAAGGCTTCATAAGGCCGGTTCATCAGCCAGCGTTTCCAGTCGGTGTCTTGTTCTTTTAATACATTTAATAACTCGGGCCTTCTCCAGCGTCCCGGTTGGTTTACATTCCACTTTAATTCAACCATGGTTATCGGCCCAAACTGACCCGATTTTATAAAGTCGTCGGCTGCATGGTAGTTGGCACCACTACGGCGTTGTGAGCCTATTTGTACAATTTTGCCGGTTTCTTTTACCGCTTTTAATGCAAAACGCGCGTCTTCCATAGTTTCGGCAAAAGGTTTTTCGCAGTAAACATCGCAACCGGCACGTACAGCTTCGGCGCAATGCCTTGCGTGCTGAAAATCGGCAGTGCTCATAAATACCGCGTCAACCGCTTTGGCGCCATACATTTCTTCGTTATTTCGATAGGCTTTAACGTCGTTATTCATTTTCTGTTTCCAGGCGGCGGCACCTTCCTCGCGGCGTTTGTTCCAGATATCTGATACGGCAACTACTTCAAAGTTCAACTCTTTACAATGGTTCATAAAGCTGGGCATGTGCGAGCTTTTATGCCTGTCAGAAAATCCAACTACCCCAACCCGCACACGGTCATTAGCGCCGATAATACGGTTATAACTTTTAGCGCTGAAACTGGTTTTAGCCAACATTACACCCGCGCCGGCTATTGATGCCTGCCTGATAAAAGTACGACGTGATTTTTCCATAATTTTTTAATGTCTTTTTGATTGATAATCGTTATTCATTTCTTCTTGCCCACAGTAACGCAATTAAAATTGCTCGCAATCTTTAGCAAAAAGGATAAAAGTATTGTTCAAGATAACCGTAGTTGCCGGGCACCTAAAATTAATACGCAATTATTTAATATATGCAGCCGTGGTTTATTACAGCCCCTGTTGATTGTTTATAACAAGGGCAAGTTAATCAAAAGAAAAAAAATCCGGTATCGAATAAATATTTATTTATGCAAACGTTACCAATTGCCAAACAACATTGGTTTATAACACCTTAGCCGATTATTACAAAAGCAAATAGTATCAATGACCTATTTATTTAAAGAATTGTTAAATTGCACTATAAACTATACCCTGTGCGAAAAAAGCTTATTCTACTGTTTTTACTGTTAGCCAATTGCGCTATAGCACAAACCAACGATAATTGGGAGTTAAAAGAAAACAATAACGGAATAAAAATATTTACACGCGATTTAGAGTCATCAAAAATCAAAGCGATAAAAGTAGAGTGCAGCTTAGTGGCAACCCTATCGCAAGTGGTGGCAGCACTAATGGATATTAAAAATAGTGAAGAATGGCTTTACCATACCGCAGGTAATTATTTGGTAAAACAAGTATCTCCGGCAGAGTTATACTACTATTCGCTGATCGAGATGCCATGGCCGGTAAGCAACCGCGATTTTATTGCGCATCTTAAAGTATCGCAGGATGCGGTTACCAAAACAGTAACGATAGATGCACCTTGCGTAGCCGATATGGTACCGGTAAAATCCAAAATAGTACGCATTACTAATTCCAACGGGAAATGGGTATTATATCCGTCAGGCAAAGATCGGGTAAAAATTATTTATACGCTTCATGCCGAGCCCGGTGGCAATATACCCGCCTGGTTAACTAATTTATTTGTGACCCAGGGGCCGTTGCAAAGTTTTAAAAAATTTAAAATACATTTACAAAAACCAATTTATAGAAATGCCCGGCTTGATTATATCATTGATTGATAAGTTGGCTTTAAAACCATACTCAAAATGAAGACGAAATATTTTACACTACCTTTCTTCTTGCTTACTTCTATAACTCAGGTTATCGCACAAAACGCGATAGTAAGCCAGCCTATGGGTTCACTAAAATTGCTTAAAACGGGCAATGGCAAACCGCGCAATATTGTATTTATTTTAGCTGATGACCACCGGTATGATGCACTTGGCTTTCTAAAAACGCAGGATTTTATTGAAACGCCCAACCTGGACCGGATGGCTCGCGAGGGCGCTTATTTGCCCAATGCGTTTGTAAACAACTCGCTTTGCTCGCCGTCAAGGGCATCTATTTTAACAGGCTTGTACTCGCATAAACATACCGTTGTTGACAATGAACATAAGGTACCTGCAAACCTGATATTTTTTCCGCAATACCTACAGGAAATCGGATATCAAACCGCAATGGTGGGTAAATGGCATGCCGGCAATGACGGCGACCAGCCACAACGCGGTTTTACCTATTGGGTATCATTTAAAGGGCAAGGGTCTTATCTTCCCGAGAAAAACGGCTTAAATGTTAATGGCAAACACGTACCCCAAAAAGGCTACATAACCGATGAGTTGACAGATTACGCGCTTGATTTTTTAGATCATCGGCAAAAAAACAAGCCTTTTATGTTGTACCTGGCACATAAAGGCGTACATGCCGATTTTATACCTGCCGAACGCGATAAGGGCCGTGCACAAAAATTTGACTTTAAACCGCCTTATACCATGAAGCCCGAAAACGTGGAGGGTGCCCCAATGTGGGTGCAAAATCAACGTAACTCATGGCATGGCGTTGACTTCCCTTACCATAGTACTTTGGATATTGGCGCTTATTATAAACGCTATGCCGAAACCTTGTATAGCGTGGATGCATCTGTAGGTAAAGTGATGGATTATTTGAAGAAAGAAGGATTACTGGAGTCAACCCTTATTATTTATATGGGTGATAATGGTTTCCAGTTTGGCGAACATGGGTTGATTGATAAACGCACCGCCTACGAAGCATCTATGCGCGTACCTATGTTGGCCTATTGTCCCGAACTGATTAAACCCGGCACTGTTGTTAAAGATGTGGTTGCCAATATTGATATAGCCCCCACACTACTTGATGCAGCCGGATTAAAAGCGCCCCAATATATGGATGGCATGAGCTATCTGCCTTTATTAGAAGGTAAAAAACCGACAACGTGGCGCACGGGATTTTTGTACGAATATTATTGGGAACGTGCTTTCCCCCAAACGCCAACAATGCACGCCTTGCGCAACGATCAATATAAATATATCCACTACTATGGCATTTGGGATACCGATGAACTGTATGACTTGCAAGCCGATCCGATGGAAACAAAAAATTTGATCAGGAACCCAAAATACGCGGCTGTAGTAAAATCAATGAACCAGCAGTTGTTTAAAGCCCTGGATGACTCGCAAGGCATGTACTTACCATTACACACAGATGTGGGTGGACAATCAAACTTTCGTAGTAAAAAGGGGCCTGCGGAGGCCAAATTCCCGGCGTATTTAATAAAAGATAAATAAATTACACACCGTATTTTTATAATAGACCATTTGGGAATATTGGTGGTGTTGAAATACTAGAATAACCATCAGAAGCCCGAAGCGATTTTAAAGGTTAAATAAAATTGTCCCCGCCTGAATGTGTGCGTACTTTAGCTATAAAATGGTCCAAATCAAAAGGTTTATGAATAATATCATCAGCACCGCATTCGTCTCGGATTGCTTCCAGATCGTTATTGGCCGAAACCAGGATAACAGGTATATGTTTAAGGTCGGCCTGACCTTTAATGTAGGCACACATAGATTGCCCGTTCTCGCCCCTTAAGTTAAGATCAAGCATAACCAGGTCAACCTCTTTGGCATGCAGTTTGCGCCTTGCCGTACCTGTATCATCAAGGCTAATTACCTTGTAACCCTCAATCTCCAGCAATATGCTCATCATTTCGCCTATAACAGGCTCGTCTTCAATTACAAGTACCCTCTTCTTCATACCAGGTATAAAGCAATATATGGACCAATGTTTTTTTACAAGTTGCTTTAAAACAAAAACATTAATTTAGACTATAATTATAACATAGCATAAACCGACTATACCTCATTTAAATAACATGCGCCAATTAAAAACATTAATAGCTATTATCCTTATATCGCTTTGTTTTTTCTGTACTGATAGCTATGCTCAAAAAAATAGTCGGCAGGCGGTAAATGATGTATTGTATCCATCCACCGAAGTACACTTTACCGGTTACCTGGCTGATAAGTTAAGCGGCTCTATTAATAACCGCATACTGGCGCAGGATGTGGACAGACTGATAGAACCCTTTAAACCAGAGCATAGAACCGAGACCCACTTATGGCAAAATGAGTTTTGGGGCAAATGGTTCACCTCGGCAGTGCTGGCTTATAAATATCATCCGGATGCAGCCTTAAAGGCGGTGCTTGACCATGCGGTTACCGGATTACTGGCTACCCAAACACCTGATGGCTATATAGGTAACTACGCAGAGGCGCACCGTTTAGAAGAATGGGATATTTGGGGGCGCAAATATTGTATGCTGGGGTTATTAGCGTATTATGATCTGACCAAAGACAAAAAAAGCTTGACAGGTGCTACCCGTATTTTTGATAATTTAATAGATGACCTGCATAAAAAAGACGGCATTATTGTAACCAAAGGCAATTACCGGGGGATGGCGGCATCATCAGTACTAGAACCCGTTTGCCAATTGTACACCCTCACCGGCGATAAAAAATTCCTGGATTTCGCGTTGGAAATTGTACGCCAATGGGAAACACCCCAAGGCCCACACTTAATAAGCAAAGCCAATGTAAACGTGGCGGATCGTTTTCCAAAGCCTAAAAATTGGTACAGCTATGAGCAAGGACAGAAAGCTTACGAAATGATGTCGTGCTACGAGGGGTTGCTGGAGCTTTACCGCATAACCGGTAACGAAACTTATAAAAAAGCAGTTGAAGATTGCTGGGCAAACATCAAAAAAACAGAGATTGACATTGTAGGTTCGGGCGCATCAACCGAAATGTGGTTTGGTGGCAAGGCAATTGAAAATACCCCCATCAATCATTTCCAGGAAACTTGCGTTACAGTAACCTGGCTTAAACTTACAGAGCAATTGCTGCGCCTAACCGGCGAGGCTAAATATGCTGATGAAGCCGAAAAAACTTATTACAATGCATTACTAGGCTCTATGAGTCATAATGGTGCGTCATGGGCAAAGTATACGCCACTAAATGGCCAGCGCCTACCGGGCAGCGAGCAATGCGGCATGGGGCTTAACTGCTGCGAAGCCAGTGGGCCACGGGGGCTGTTTGCTATCCCGATGCATTTTGTGATGGAAAGGCAGGATGGGTTACAGGTAAATTATTTTGCCGATGGCACTTACAAATTAAAGAGCCCTAAAGGTCAGGTAATTAATTTGGCAGAGCATACCACCTATCCAAAATCAGGAGTGATAGAAATGACTGTCGATCTGCAAAAACCGGAGGATATGGATATTAATATACGCATACCTGCCTGGAGCAAGATCACTAAACTAACTATAAACAATGTAGCAGTCGAGGTACAACCCGGTCAATATGCCCAACTAAAACGCAGCTGGAAAACCGGTGATAAAATATCACTTACCCTGGATATGAGGGGCCACGTAGTTGAAACCGGAACAAACATCCGCAGCGCAACTATTGTACGCGGGCCAATTGTTTTGGCGCGTGATACCCGGTTTGAAGGCGCAAGCATTATTGCCGTACTAAAACCTGTTGCTGATAAAAACGGCTATATCAACCTAACCGAAGTACCTAATCAGGCAAATGATGGCATGCAGTTTAAAGCAAATTTCATCCCCGAATCATACACCGAAAGTGCGAAAGGCCCGGTAGCTATCACACTTTGTGATTATGCGTCGGCAGGAAACAATAATGAAAATTCGTTTTTTGAAGTTTGGTGGCCGCAATTGCTCCAGCCGGCGGCTCATTAAATAGTCGCCCCTTTTTTATTGATACGATTTTGCTGAACCCGATCGTATTCTTTTACATAATCGGGGTTTTCGGTGCCCATCAACCTGTCCCAAAATCTAAAATATAAACCATAGTTACCTGTAAACTTACTATGGTGCAGGTTGTGATGTACCGAAGTATTGGTAAACTCAAACAAAATGGTTTTTCTTAACCATTTGGGCGCTATTTCATACCCCAGATGTCCGTAAACATTAATCACAAAGGCAACTAGTACAAATAAGCTTATGGAAATGACATTCATTGGCAAAATAATAGTAATTACCAGCAGCACTAAACTCTCTACACAGGCCTCAAAAATATGGAATGAATATGATGTCCACGGTGAAGGGTTGGTAGATCTATGATGTAATAAATGCGCGTGCCTGAATAGTTTGGGGTGATGCAGCAGGCGGTGCGTCCAGTAAAAATACGTATCGTGAATAATCAAACTTAACACAACGCTAACATATAACCACCATGCGGGATATGCATGCGGAGTTGTATAAAAACGGGTTATATTTTTAACCGGGCTGTATAAAACTACGCAGGCAATTGCTGCAAAAACAATTGTGGACTGTAAAGAGTGGAGTATCTCGCGCTTAAAATCATGTCGTGATGCTGTCTTACTTTGTATTTTTGATGCACCCAGCCATTCATTAAGCCATACGTAGCATAATACAAAAGCAATACCTGCCACCAAAAAATACCTGATGGCTGATGTGCTGAAGATCTTTATAAATGGATCAAATACCTGGTGCATAGTTTTTTAACGTTTTACAAATATCCGGTAATTTATGTGTTTTTGAAATAAATAATAACTTGAATTAATAAACATACCTTATTTTAGTTTCAATAGCTATATAAAAAAAGCGCTCAAAAAAATGAAGTCAATTATTGAAATTGTTAATGGGATATTTATAAGTTAGCAGGGAGGAAATAAAAATGGATTTAAAAGATAAAGTAATAGTTGTAACTGGTGGCACCGGCGTATTGGGGCAATCGTTTATTGATGGAATACATAAAGCAGGTGGCTCGGTATGTATTTTAGGTAGAAATAAAGACGAAGCCGAAAAAAGGGCCAACCAAATAAACAACGCCGGCGGCAAAGCAATGGCGCTGGTGGCTGATGTTTTAAATGAACAACAGCTTGAAGACGCAAAAGACAAAATATTAAACAAGTTTGGGGCAATATATGGCCTGGTAAATGCCGCCGGGGGTAACATGCCCGAGGGGGTATTACAACCAGAGCAAAGTGTATTTGATCTGAACATTGCCGGTATGCAGCGTGTAACCAACCTTAACCTTTGGGGCACTGTTATACCAACTCAAGTTTTTGGCAAAACCATTGCCGATTCGGGCGGTGGCAGCATTGTAAACATTTCGTCAATGAGCGCTAAACAAGCCATAACCAAGGTATTGGGTTACAGTTTGGGTAAAGCCGCTATAGATTGCTACACCCAATGGTTTGCGGTTGAAATGGCAAATCGTTATGGTGATAAAATAAGAATGAACGCTATTGCACCGGGTTTCTTTTTAACCGAGCAAAACCGCACTCTATTAACTAATACGGACGGATCTTATACTGACCGTGGTAAACTGGTACTGCAACAAACACCCTACAAACGTTTTGGCACCCCTGATGAACTAAACGGTGCCCTAATATGGTTATTAAGCGATGCCTCCAAATTTGTTACAGGCACAGTGATTAATGTAGACGGGGGATTCTCTGTTTTTAGCGGAGTATAAACACTTGCTTATTTTATCCCGCTGGGCAAAGCGCTAACTGATGTCCAGCCGCCGTCTATCACCAGGCTTTGCCCGGTTATATGTTTCGCCTCGTCTGATACCAAAAACAATGCTGTGTTGGCTATATCACTTACATAGGCAGGGCGGCCCATGGGTGTAATTTCAGACCATACGCGTTCGTAGTCCTTTTCTTCCATAGTGCGTTCTGTAAGTGTTGCACCTGGCGCTATGGTGTTTACGTTGATTTTATATTGAGAAAGCTCTAATACCAGGTTTTTAGCCAGCATTTCTAAAGCGGCTTTGGTCATGGCATAGGCAGCCAGGCTTTTAAGTGCCTGGTGCCCTACTACTGATGAAGTAAACAATATCGCCCCGCCATTAGGTTGCAGTTTCATTTTGTTGGATGCTGCCTGCGCCAAAAAGAACGATCCACCCAAATTGACGTGCAAAACTTTAAAAAAAGATTCTTGGGAGTACGTGGCGAAATCGCCGTACAGGGTGATTCCTGCGTTGGCAATTACAATATCTAAATGTCCGTAAGTATCAATAGCCGCGTCAACCATTTTATTAATAAAGACAACATCGCTAGCATCGCCGGCAAAAGCTACGCAAGTCCCTTCGGCCTTAATTTGTGATGCTGCGCTTTCGGCTAACTGGGTGTCCAGGTCATTTAATAATACAGTTGCTCCGTTTGCGGCTAACAGCCTGCATATTTCAAAGCCAATACCCTGGCCTGCGCCGGTAACAATGGCTACCTTATTTTTAAAATTCATAATTTATAAAAGTCGTGCACTAATTTGAGCATTTATAAACCTGTTTGCAATAGCTAATTTTTAGAACGACTCATTTAAATTCAAGAAGAAACCTTTGTTGCCATATTTACCAAAGGCATAATCGAGCGCCAGGTTTGTGCGCGTAGCTTTATTAAACAATACGCGCAAACCGGCACCATATCCCGGCTGAAATACCTGGAACAGTTTAGTACCATGCTCATCATTAGCTGTTTGCATACTGGCAAAGGTTACACCGCTGATAAATTTGTTCTTCAAAATAGGAAATCGAAACTCCACCTCTGTATCATTAAACTGCGTCCCTTTAAAATATTGGCTTGTATAACCCCTGCCGCTTCTAGATGTGCCATCGCGGGCTGTGCCCGGCAATTCCAGATAAGGCACATTTCCGGTTACTAAATACGATCCCCAGTTCCAAAATGCAAGCACAGTTTCGGGGCTTATGTCTGACAGGCTTACATATTTTCTAAAATCGGTAGTAACCTGCACCGAGTTTTTTGTACTACCTATCCAGGTTTGGTTTATCCTTACACCAGCATCAAAATAAATACCCTTATAAGCCCGGTTAGGGTTATCGCGGGTAGTATAAGCTATGTTAAAAAGAAAACCATCTGCCGCGTAATGATCCTGTGGGAAACCATGCTCGTTGTTATAAACGCTTGATGGTGTAGCATTATTAGTGGTATCTTTATTAGTTATATTTCGTCTAATCTCGAATGATAGACCAGCCCCAACAAACAAACCCTCTGCCACCTCTTTATACACCTTTTCTCTGATGTTGTAGTAATAGGAATGGATGGCATAACCTTTGTGCCCGGGATTCGCTAATACTTTTTCTGCGGCGCTTCCGCCTTCGATGCCCTGTCCTATACCTAGTCCATGATCAGGTGTTACCGTTTTGGCGACAACCATATTACCCTGTAAATTCCATTTATTGCCCGGCGTAAATATGTTATGGTTTAAATAAAAGTAAATAATCCCCTTACTGGTGATTGAGGCTGAAGTTGCAGCAACTGATAAGAGTGTTTTTGGGTCGTTGCCCAGCTTTTTACCAACTACCGCCTTTATACCTATCTGCGCACCGATTGTAGGGTTAGCTGCTATATTAGGCACAACGGTAATACCTGATCTTTTATGCAAGGTATCAGCTTTCTTTTTCGGGTTAAAAACATTACGGAGCAGATCGCCAAAATCATATTGTTGGTTGATGTTCTCAACCGGCGCCTTAGCCTTCAATGCTTTTATCCGCAGGGAATCGGCTTTTAGTGAATCAGCAGGAGTAAGTACCTGGGCATTAGCAAATACCGGCAGACTAAGAAATACTAATAGAAGTAAATTGGATAAATAATTTTTTAGGATTATGTATTTAGTTCGCATTTGATCATTTTGTAATTTATGGGTTTAGCCTGGGTCATTTTGGTAATAAGTTTATCAAAAATTGAGTTCATAAACCCCCTTCTGTTAAAACGGAAATGATATTCATCTAAGTATTGTTGTAAGCGGTGGGTTTCACATTTGTGATGCACGCCCCTTAACCAACCCTTGATATTCATAATATGAATATGTAATATCGGAAAACCCGCTCCTTTATCACTTTTTTCCTTTGTTATGTTCCAATCTTTGCCCAACGGCCAGTATCCGCGCCATCCATCCGTTTTTACCGATGCTTGCGGGGCGATATGCTCATCAAATATTTTTTTCAGACTATCGGCTGATGCATCATCTACTACCCGGCAATAAGCCCTTCCAATCGTTATTTTATTATTCTTATCCCTTACTTTCTCAATGGCCAGTACAACCAGATCCTTGCTCCCGTGGCTCCTGCCGGGTTCGCCTGCCGAAAACCCACCCACCAGGAACTCATCCACTTCTACATCACCCGATAAAGCATGCTTGCCGCTGCTTTTCATTGCTTCCTGTATTTTCGCTTTCCAAAGCCAGGCACTCCGCTGCTGACAGCCAAATTCTTTAGACAGTTCACAGCTCGACATCCCTTTTTTCCGAACCGAAACACGGAAGGCGATCTCAAATGCCTTCAGCAAGCCTAATTTGCACTTATGAAATAATGTCCCGGCAGTTGCCGATGCATCATAACCGCATTTCTTACAGCGCAGATAATGCCATTCCCTGCCTTTGCCATATTGATTGCACCGGCATTTTAGGCAAGAATATCCGCCGGCTGTCTTCTTATCTAAAATATACTGAAGGCAATCCCGCTCTGTTTTAAACTTTTCCCTAAATTCGTTAATACTTATTCCCCTAAACATACCAGATTATTTAGCTTAAATATACTAAATAAATAACTGATTATCAATAGATTAATTAAATATATGCTTTGCGAACTAAATACATAATCCTATAATTTTTTATATATAGTAAACGATGCCGCATATTGTCAATTTATACCCGGCTGTATTAATCGGATATATCTTTAACCAATAGAAGGGTTAAATGTTTAAACCTGAATGAGCAGGCTACTATTTTGTAAACCTAAAAATAGTATAAGAATTAGCCGGGAAACTATAATCAATTTTATTACCGGTGATCTGTATGGTTGTTTCTTTAGGGGCTATTTTTTCAGGGTCTTGCGGCGTGTTCTCATCTTTGGGATCGCCCGATAAAGTATAAACCCTTACTGATGACCTTCCCGAAAATCCTGTTACATCAACAGATGATCTAACGGCGTTGGCAGAAGTATTTACCGTATGAATTACCAGCTCATTACCGGACTCGTTACGGGTTGCGGTAACATCCAGATCATCCTCAACACTACTAAAAACCCTTAACGGCTGATGATTTTTAGCAGCCATTTGCTCGCTGTAAAACGGCGGCATGCCCCAAACTTGCGCAGGCGTAAAAAACACCTGGCCCTGATCCCAATCGTTATCATTTTGGCCCAAGGCCTGCAAGCCGTTGGCGGCGCATGATGTCAGTACAAAATCGCCATGCCTGCGTACCGCGTTTAACGTAGTAGCGTGGCCAAGTGCGCGCTGCATGTTATGCAGGCCGCCGTTTTCTTCAAATATGGTACACTTAAGTTTGGTGCTGGGGTCCCATTTTAAAAACAGATCGTGCATTATTTGTAAGTTCCTGTCAACTGTTACTCCGGCACGTGCCTCATCAGCATCAGTATGCAGATCCCAATAATCGGCTTTGCCATTAACGGCTTTAAACACAACCTCCATATTTGGCGATTTTGGCCGCCACCAAGCCGCGCAAATAACTTTTATATCCGGGTTTTTAGCATGGATAGCATCATACAGTAAATTAAACCGCTCGGCATAATGCTTATAATCATTTTCCAGGTCGCCCCAAATTACTTCTTCATTACCTAGCTCTATATAATGCAGAGGGTATGGTTTGGCATGTCCATTTGCCGCACGTTTTTTGCCCCATGGAGTTGTTGCAGCGCCGGTAAGGTACTCTACCATATTGGCTATATCTTGCGGTGTTTCTTCAACATTTATAGCAAATGCTCCTTCAAAACCTGCGGCCTCACAATAGGCAACAAACTCTTCAATACCAAAGCCATTGCTGGTATAAGGATACCAATGCCCGTTATATTGTGGGCGTTTATCGCGCGGGCCTATCATATTTTTCCATTTATAGTCGGGCGCATTTACCATCGTACCGCCATAGCGTACAAAGTTTAGCCTCTCCTGCTGCATTTTGGTGGCTATATCAGCACGAATAGGCAAACCTTTAAATTGGTCAGCACCTGTCGACATCAGGACAGTCTGGTCAATAGTTAATTTGCCTTTACTTTCAATATATATGGCAAATCTTGCTTTTGCATCAGTTGTGTTTGAGGTTAATGCAATCGAATATTTTTCCCATGTTGATGGTACGCTAAATATTTTTTGCGATGCGTAGGTTTTACTACCATCGGCACTTTGCAACGCAATGGTAACCGGGCCGTTTAATTGCCCGGCCTTCAAGCAAATATATCCCTGGAATTTTTGACCGCTCCGTACCGCAATACCCCAACGATTCAATCCGTTATTTGCTACACCAACTTTCCCTTCTCCGTTAATGTTCTCTATTACCTGGGCTTGTTTGCTGTTGTAAGCGTTAATGGTGTCCAGCGTAAATCTGGCCTTCGCTCGCTGGGTTTCAATAGCATCCCAAACGCGGCTTATTTGTATAGAAGGAGTAGTTTTAAATTCGTTTTTTATGGTAGATGTGCGATCGGTAATAACTATATCTTTGAAAGCCGCCGCGGCATTGTAAATGCGTAATCCTATCTTTCCGGTTAATAGTGGGTTGTCATTATCAACATAATCGATAGCTGCTTTAGTCTCATTGTTCAGATAAACTAAAATATGCGTGTTCTGCATAGCCACCTTTACATGCTGCCATTGCTTACCATCAAAAGTTGCTTTTGCTTCGGCCAGTTGTTTATAGTTATGCATGTGCTTGCCTAAAATTACATTATGCCGGCTAGCCGATATGCTGATCTCATAACCGTCAAAATTATCGGCACCGCTGCCCTCATTATTTACCCTTACTATAAAACCGGCATTAAAACCATTACGGATAAATTTGATATCGGCCTCTACGCTGCCGTTTTTCACTATACCGTTTTCCCGAATAAATTTATAGCCCTCGCCCGAATTTACTGCCACCCCACCTTCGTAAGGCCGCCAGTTTCCCTGCAATATTTTCCAATCGTTAAAATTTGCGGATGGTGCCGGTTCTTCAAAACTTTCGCCGTATAGTCGCTGATCATACAAGCCGCCATAAATTTCATGGTTAACATCTTCAATACATGAACCATACATTTTAGCCGGTATTTTATTCATTACCTTGGCTGCATCCACAACTATGTGCGCGTTTTGCCCAAAGGCTGTCAACGAAAAAAAAGTAATTAAACTAACTGAAAGTAATTGTTTTGTACTGTTGATATAGATCATAGTATAATATGCGGACTGTATTGGATTTATCGCATTCAAAAATCTAATATCCAAATGGATACCGGTTGAACAAATTTGATATTTTTTAATTCAATTTTGACTAAAGTTATCGTTATTGATCTATTATGTGATCATATAGACAATAAAATCGTATGTTATCAATAAGGTGCAATAACAAGTTAAAATTGTGCAAGGTTTATACTTAACAATTGGCAAATTTGTAATATGCAAATACCAGGTTTACATTAGATCTATTTTAACAACCAATTATACAAAAATGACTTCTCTTTACAGGCAACGGGTTATCCTTTTACTAAGCATAGCTGTTATATCATTTAGTCGGGTATCGGCGCAGCAGGTAATTCATTCTTTAAATTTACAGGATGTTAAAGTAAATGATTCTTTTTGGAGCCCCAAGCTCAAGGTATGGAAAACCGTTACCGTTTATGATGTATTTGATAAGTTAGAGGGAAAGTACGACCCCGACCGGCCCGACATAAAAGCCGAGAAAGAAAAATGGGGCAGAACCCGCAATGCTTTTTTAAATTTTGACATGGTAGCACAGGGTAAAGTAGATACCAAGGCCCATGACGGCCCACCCTGGTACGATGGCCTTGTTTACGAAACCATAAGAGGCGCAGCAGATCTGCTTGCCGAATATCCAGACCCCAAACTGGAACAAAAGATAGATGCTTACATTGATCGTATTGCTGCCGCGCAAGCAGTCGACCCTGATGGCTATATCAACACTTACACCACTTTAACCCAGCCCACTATGCGCTGGGGCCAAAACGGCGGCGAAGACCGTTGGCAGCATGACGTTTATAACTCGGGCATGTTAATAGATGCCGGGATACATTATTACAAAGCAACGGGTAAAACCAAATTGCTAAAAGTTGGCGTAAAACTGAGCAACTACATTTATAAGGTTATAGGCCCGGCCCCCAAAAGCAATGTTATTCCCGGCCATGGCGGCCCCGAAGAGGCGATGCTAAGATTATATCAATTATTTAAGACCCATCCTTCACTTAAAGAAAAAATGGGCATGCCTGTTGATGAGAAGAACTACCTGGCAGTGGCCAAATTTTGGATTGATGAAAGAGGAAATTATGGCGAAAAGGATGGCTCGCATTCGCGCAAAAGCGATGGAGCGTATAACCAGGACCAAATGCCGGTAGTACAACAAAAAACTATTGAGGGCCATGCAGTAAGAGCTACTTTATTAGCTACTGGTGTTACCGCTACTGCGTTAGAAACAAAGAACCCGGCTTACATACGCACCGTAAATAATTACTGGGACAACATGATAGGCAAGCGTATGTTCATTACCGGTGGCGAGGGTGCCATTGCGCAGGATGAACGTTTTGGGCCTGATTACTTTTTACCAGAATCAGCTTATCTGGAAACTTGTGCTTCTATAAGCTCGGGTTTTTTTAGTGAACAAATGAATGAGTTGGATGCCGATGGTAAATATATGGACGAGTTTGAACGGGTTGCTTATAATAACCTGCTATCCGGTGTATCACTTAGTGGCGATCATTATTTTTATGAGAACCCGCTCATAGCCAATAACCACCAGCGCTGGGCCTGGCATGATTGCCCTTGCTGCCCGCCCATGATCCTGAAAATGGTATCGGCCCTGCCACAATATATTTATGGGTATAACAATAATAATTTATACGTTAACCTTTTCATCGGTAGCGAAGCAAACATCAAATTAAACGGTACTAATGTATTGCTTAAACAAACAACCGGCTATCCCTGGAAAGGGAATACAAAAGTTGAGGTTAACATTGCGCACCCCAAAACATTTACAATAAACATACGCATACCGGGTTGGGCGCAGAACAAGGAAAATCCATTCGACCTTTATCTTTCTAACGTGGGCGGAACAGTTGCATTAAAAGTGAATGGCAAAACTGTTCCCGTACAAATAAATAAAGGCTACGCGGTGGTAAACCGTTCATGGAAAAAAGGTGACGTAATAGAGCTTATGCTGCCTGTACAACCACGAATAGTTACTGTCAGCGATTCTGTTAAAACCATAAAAAACAAACTGGCTATAGCTGCCGGGCCCATTGTTTACGGTTTTGAAAGCATTGATAACCCCGGCCTAAAAGATTACAGTGTTGCCTCGGGCCTTATATTAAAAACCACTTACCAGCCCGACCTGCTTAATGGCGTAAATGTTATTATCGGGCAGGCAACCAATAGCGCCGGGCAGGATGTTAGGTTTACAGCCATACCTTTTTATAGTTTAGGCAACCGTACTCCGGGCGCACCTTACCAGGTTTGGATGCCCGAAAAGCATAATTAAACAATATAATTTCGGGGTAAGTAAAAATAATAGTAAGTTAGTTCTCATCGCAAGCCGGTAACTATGCTTTATGAGAATCTTTCGTGAGAATATTGTAAGCCCTGAAAATCTTTTTGTTGTTAAAGCAGAGGAATTTAAGTTTAATGATTTCCCGTTCCACTCGCACCCCGAATACGAGATAATTTTGATACTGGAAAGCGCCGGGCAACGAATAGTGGGCGATAGTATTACAGAATTTACCCCAGTTGACCTTTGTATGTTCGGCGCTAATTTGCCGCATACCTTTTACACAAAAGGATTAGGCAACGAGGCAGTAAACCAAGTTGTAATCCAATTCCATGAAAACTTTCTGGGTCCGGGTTTTTTCGACAGGAAACATTTTAAGCAGATCAAGGATCTGTTACAGCGGTCATCGCAGGGCATTGTATTTACCGGGCAAACAAGGCTAACCCTAACACAAAAAATAACTGCCCTGGTTGAGAAAAACCCGGCCGAAACCGTTATTGGGTTATTAGATATTTTGCACTTGCTTTCCATTTCGCAGGAATACACACTCTTATCCAGTCCCGGATTTCTTAACGATCTTAACTTTGATGAATCAACCCGGATGAGTAATGTGTACGACTATATCCTGGATAATTTTAAACGCGACCTATCACTTAATGAAGTTGCCGCGATAGCTAATTTATCTCCATCTGCTTTCTGCCGTTACTTTAAAAAGTTTACCCGCAAAACTTTGTCAGAATTTTTGATCGATCTGCGCATTGGTTATGCTTGTAAATTACTGCAAAGCAATAATATGGGGATCTCGCAGATCAGCCTTGACGCGGGGTTTAATAATGTATCCTATTTTAACCGGAGATTTAAAATATTAAAAGGCGAAACCCCGATGGAATATCAGCGACATTTTATTATAAAAAAGGCTAATTAATTCCACCGGGGTCCAGACTAAACTTATGCGATAACCGTATCGTCTAATTTTTATTTATAGCTATTTATAGGTTATCTTAAAAATAGCACCCTTCACATCATCAGCTACATATAAAGCGCCATCAGGGCCTTGTGCTAATCCCATAGGGCGATATTTCATTGGGCCGGTTGGATGCTCCAGGTCTGATCCTGTAAAGTTATCTGCAAAGATCTCCCAATCGCTTGACAACTTGCCGTTAACAAACGGAACAAAAGCTACCAGGTACCCTTTAACCGGCGAGATAGCACGACCATGCAAAACCACGAACGCACCGTTTTTATAACGCTTAGGAAACATATTACCGGTATAAAACAACAGGTCGTTTGGCGCGAAGTGGCCAGGAAACGCTATTATTGGGTCGGCATATTTATCGGTGGAGGTTTTGCCATCGCCGCCATACTCGGGCGATACCATTTTCTTTTTCAGTTGCTGATCGTAATACGCATACGGCCACCCGGCGTCTAAGCCCTGTTTCAACTCGTAAATAGTTTCGGCAGGCAGTTCAGCGCTTTTTTGGCCGGTAAAATAAGGCGGCGATAGTTTATCAAAACTGCGGCCATGTTGGGTAGCAAATACTGTTTTTGATGCCGGATTATAATCAATACCAACCGCGTTTTTTATCCCGGTTGAAAAAAGAATACCATCGCTAAATCCCTGGTTAAGTTTATTAGCTTTAAACTTCCATATACCTGCTGCCGAATCTAAAATAGGACAACCCGGAATACCCGCACCCGAGCCTGTTTGCCTGCAAGCGTCAGAATATGAGCCAATGGTTACATACAGATTGTTTTGATCATCCAGCGCGATAGATTTTGAGTTATCACGCCCATGGTCCAATAGTCCCTGTACAATTATTTCAGGCTTATCGGCATTAATCACCTCGTCCTTATCATCCAGTTTATACCTGAACACGCCTGTATTTGAGGTTGAATACAAATAATGATCTTTTATTTTTATGCCCGTACCGGGATAATCAGCAAACGTCAATTTTTTATCCAGTCTGCCGTCATGGTTGGTATCGCTCAAAAAATAGATCCCTTTACCTTTGCTTTTTCTTGTCGAGTTTAAATTTACATAAACATCGCCGTTTTTAGTAACCACCAAATGTCTTAATGGTCCCAGCGAATCGGCAACGATAGTGGCCGAAAAGCCCGCTGGCAGTTTCAAATCAGCGTTATAAACGGTTAATTTATTGGTGATGAATCCTGTTAATCCAATA
>DHIR01000261.1:0-27742 GCA_002403905.1 Mucilaginibacter sp. UBA4741 | reverse complement strand
GAAGCAAGATACACATTAACGCTAATCTGTCAATTATCTATCCTAATCGTTACCTTCCAGTCGTTTCACCACGTAAGGGGCTATCATATTTTTAGAGCTTTCAACACCCGGATGGATACCATCAGGTACAGCTTTTAAATAGGCGTCCTGTCCTTGGTCCAATAGTTTTTTCCAATGCGGATAATGATCTATCAATAACAACCCTCTCGCTTTAGCAACATCCCTGTACATTTGGTAATATTTTAACAAGTCGGGGCGTTGTTGGGCATGTACATTTAATGGTATATCCATAACCTGCAAAATAACCTCGCAATCAGGATTATATATCTTAATACGATCTATAATATAATTTAAATTTAGTCGCGCCAGTTCAACGCTGGTTTTATAATTTAAAAAAGCATCGTTCATACTAAACTCCATTAATATTGCATCGGGCGCTTTTTTAATAACACTGTCCTCCAGGTTCTGCACTCCCCAGGTAGACCACATGCCACTTTTGGCCGAGTTAATGGTAGTTAACAAACCATGATATTTATTATTTAAAGCGTGGTTAACGGAGTCGACCCAGGCACGGCCGCCAGCCGCTGCAGTTAGGCTGGTGCCATAAATTACCAAAGTTTGATGCTTACCTGCAGCCAAATTATTAACTAACCTGCTTTGCGCAAAAGTTATGTTGATTTGAAAACACACCAAGAGTGTACAAACAGCTATGCTTATTTTAAAAGTATTTTTCACCGGGCTTATATTAAATGGTTATTACAAATATGTAAAAACAGTTGGTTAGTACAATGGCATAACTTGCATATACCAGTGATAACTTATAAATTTCGCAAATGGATATAAAAAAGTTATTGTTGCTTGGTTTTACGTGTTTGGTGATTGGCTCTACACATGCCCAAACCCCTATTGAGGCTGACCTAACCATCAAAAAGCATTTAACCGATAATCAATTGCTTGACCTGGTACAAAAACAAACCTTTAGATATTTCTGGGACTACGCGCACCCAACAAGCGGCATGGCCCGCGAGCGCAGCCACCTTAATCCATTGCCAATAAACAATGTGGTAACCAGTGGTGGAACCGGTTTTGGAATTATGGCTACTATTGTTGCTGCGGACCGCAAATTCATATCCCGCAAGGAAGCTGCGGCTCATACCCTTAAAATTGTAGACTTTTTATTAAAAGCTGATAGATTTCATGGAGCTTACTCGCATTGGTTAAATGGCGAAACGGGTAAGGTCATCCCTTTTAGCAAAAAAGACGACGGAGCCGATATTGTTGAAACCTCCTATCTTTTCCAGGGGTTATTAACCGCGCAGCAATACTATAAAGCTAACAACCCGGTCGAAAAGAAACTGCGTGTTAAAATACAGCAGTTATGGGATGGTGTTGAGTGGGACTGGTTCACTCGTAACCAAAACGTATTATACTGGCATTGGAGCCCTGATTATAATTGGGATATGAACATGCCTATAAAGGGCTGGAATGAATGCCTTATCACTTATGTTATGGCGGCATCATCGAATACGCACGCTATTGGCAAATCGGTCTATACCGAAGGGTGGTCTAAAAGCAATACGTTTATCAACGGTAAAACCTATTATAATAATCTAACTCTGCCATTGGGGCCTGATTATGGCGGGCCTTTATTTTGGGCACAATATTCATTTATGGGCCTAAATCCAAAAGGGCTAAAAGACCAATATGCAGATTATTGGCAACAGGCTATTAACCATACATTAATTAACCGCCGGTATTGCATTGAGAACCCGTTAAAGTATAAAGGCTATGGCGATAATTGCTGGGGATTAACCGCCAGCGATAGCTGGAAAGGTTATTCGGGGCACTCGCCTACTAATGACCTGGGGGTAATTACACCAACCGCAGCTTTATCGGCTTTTCCGTATGCTCCACAATATTCCATGCAGGCATTGAGGCATTTTTATGAAGATCTGGGCCCGCAAATTTGGGGCGAATATGGATTTGTAGATGCCTTTAGCGAACAACATGACTGGTATGCAAAATCATATTTAGCGATTGATCAGGGGCCAATAATTGTAATGATAGAGAATTACCGAAGCGGCCTGCTTTGGAAATTATTTATGAGCAATCCGGATGTGAAAAAAGGGCTGAAAAGATTAGGCTTTACTACACCCTTTTTATAGAGATCATATTTGTAAGCTTAGGTTATTAAACTCTCTGTAAAAAACATGTCGCAAATAAACAGGCATAGCAAAAATTGCTACCTTGCTTCAGAAGAATTATAAACCCCTTACTGTATTGGATATGTATTTGTAATCTGCGTATTGCACTTTGCAAACAGGTATCCGCCAAACGTAATTTTATGAAGAAAACTATACTCTTTTTTGGTTTTATAGCCACTGCATCATTCGCGGCTCTAGCACAGGTAAAACCAGCAACGACAGAAATGCCACAAAAAACAACCTTCCAAACCGGCAGCCCTTGGATTCCGCAAATTGATGTACGGTCAGACATCGCCATAGTTTATGGCACTAATGACCGCCCGAATATGACATTTGAGCAGCGTGTACAATCATGGCGTGATCACGGTTACCAAACCGCTTTTATGACGGGCATTGCCTGGGGTAGTTATGATGATTTCTTTTTAGGCAAATGGGATGGCAAAAACCACCTGGACCTGGCGCAGGTTGAGCAAAATGGCAAACCTATTATGCACGGGCGCAACATTCCCTACGTTGTACCAACCGATGTTTTTATTGAATACATGAAAAAAGCCGTAATGAAACGGGTTATTGATGTTGGTATTAAAGAGATTTTTTTAGAGGAGCCCGAGTTTTGGGCACGCGGAGGTTATAGCGTACCGTTTAAAGAGGAGTGGCAAAAGTTTTATGGCTTCCCGTGGAAACCACAGGATGAAAGCGCAGAAAACACCTACCTATCAAGCAAGCTTAAATACCAACTGTATTACAATGCCATTAAACAGGTATCAGATTACGCAAAGGACTATGCTAAAAGCAAAGGCATCAGTATTAAAATATACATAGCAACACACTCGTTGGTTAACTATTCGTCATGGCGCATTGTAAGCCCTGAGGCTAGTTTGGCATCATTACCGGGTATTGACGGCTATATAGCCCAGGTTTGGACAGGTACCTCGCGCGAGGCTACTTATTTTAATGGTAATCGTAAAGAACGTGTTTTTGAGAACGCGTTTTTAGAGTACGGCTCAATGGTATCCATGACCGCCCCTACCAAACGTAAACTTTTCTTTTTAACAGACCCTATAGAAGATGCTCATCGCGATTGGGCAGATTATAAACGTAATTACCAGGCTACTTTTAGCGCAAAACTATTATACCCTGTAGTTGCTAATTATGAGGTGATGCCATGGCCGGAACGTATTTATACCGGCAAATACAAGTTAGCTAACAGCGATTCGAGCGTTTATATTCCTAAATACTATTCTACACAGATGCAGATCATGGTTAACTCGTTAAACAGTATCCCCGAATCTGCAAACAAAGTATCCGGCGTAAATGGTATTGGGGTGTTGATGAGCAACTCGTTAATGTTTCAGCGTTTTCCAACCCATAATGGTTTTGAGGACCCTCAATTTTCTATATTTTATGGTCAAACCATGCCATTGGTAAAACGTGGTGTACCGGTACAAACCGTACACATGGAGAACTTGGGCTATGCCGCAACTTTAAAGGATATTAAGGTTTTGGTGATGAGCTATTCGAACATGAAACCAATCTCGGCATTGGTGCATGAGCAATTGGCGGCCTGGGTTAAAAAAGGTGGTGTGCTGATCTATTGTGGCAAGGATGATGACCCTTACCAATCTGTTATGGAATGGTGGAACACCAAAGGCAATAGTTTTACTGCCCCATCACAACACCTGTTTAAACTATTGGGTATAGACCCATCTAGCGGCAAGCAAAAATTCAAAGTTGGCTTGGGAACGGCTTACGTGATAAGAGAAAACCCTAAAGACTTTGTAATGCAAGCTAATAACGATGGCAAGTATCTTAATACCGTTAAAGAAGCTTATGAAACCGATAGCAAAGCAGGCAAGCTGGTATTTAAAAACAGTTTGTATTTAGAGCGCGGCCCTTATGATATCATAGCAGTACTTAACGAGAATGAGGACACCAAACCATACACCGTTAAAGGCCCTGTTATTGACCTGTTCGACCCTAAATTGCCGGTGCTTGCAGAAAAGGTAGTAAACCCCGGCGAGCAATCTTATTTATATGATGTTAAACGGGTGGTAAATAAAGCTAAGCCTCAAGTATTGGCATCAGCCTCAAGAGTGTACGATGAGAAAGTAGCTGCTAAACTATATAGCTTTGTAGCCAAAAGCCCTATCAATACAGTAAATAGCATGCGTGTGTTATTACCGGCTCAAGCCAAAAACATTACTATTACAGATAGTACAGGCCAAACCATTACCAATTTCCAATCATCATGGGATGCATCGTCAAACACGTTGTATTTGGGTTATGATAACAGCCCCGATGGCATACATGTTAGTCTGAGTTGGTAATTATAAAGGATCAAATATTATTTAGGGAGTATCATATAGATGCTCCCTTTTTTATTTTTTCATGATATAAAAGCAGATCTCCCGGCGGATTTCAAACCCCATCGTTTCATAAACCTTAATGGCACGTTCGTTATCCGTCCGTACATGTAAAAACGGGATATTACCTGCCGCTTTTATGCGGTTAATGTGGAATTGCAATAATGCTTTTGCATACCCTTTCCCAATGTAATCAGGATGCGTGCAAACCGCGCTAACCTCGGCATAAGGGGATGGGTGCATACGCTGCCCCGCCATGGCTACTAGTTTATCGCCATCAAAAACTCCATAGTAAAATCCAAAATCTATGGTACGTGGAGCAAACGGACCTGGGTTGGTAAGCTTAGTAAGCTCCATCATTTGAGGTATATGCTCGTCTGTTAGTGGAAGCAGATCTATCGACATATCGGTAGGTATAGCATCGCCGGTATATACCATTTGCAAACATTTTATAGCGTTTAAAACGTTCCAGATAGCGGGTATTTCTACTTCGATGGGCGATACAAAACCAACCGGACCATTATGAGGGATGAGATCATAAAGTTGCTGAAAGCTATCCTGCTGATATTCTTTAAAACCTATAAACGGCGAAACTTCTTTATCAAAATATTTAATTTGTTCATTACCTTTAGCCAGCTGTTTGTTGCCCGTAGCCAAAGCATTGTAGGCTGGGTTATCCAATACATGTTCCATCAAAAGCAAACCTATAAAAAAAGAATTTTGAATGTTACTTAACGTGCTGTTTACAGCAAATTTTTACTGTTTAATTACTGTTGGATAATAATGAAATATATAATCTTAACCGGTCTTGTCTCGCTATTTATAACAGCTTGCTCATCGCCACAAAAAAAAGAAACCGGTGCTGATGTCGCTATTAACAGCTACGCGATACCTAAACAAACCGAAAGTGCCAGAACCGTTGCCTATTCATTACATTTTACAAATAAGCAGGGAAAAGACAGCACTCTAATTGATCTGTTTGTACATGGTGAGCAGGTAAGCGGGTTAATGGATTGGTATCCCAATAAAAAAGATGGCCGTAGTGGTATTATTGAAGGCACATTAAAAAACGACACCATAAGCGCCATCTGGGGATTTATGCAAGAAGGAGAAAAGGATACAATCAGTGTTGAGTTTTTATTAAAAGACAACCAATTATCGCAAAAGCCGCTTAAACTAAACACTAAAACCGGTAGGCAGCAAACTGATGAAACAGCAACTTACGCTATACAATATAAGGTAGGCCCTAAGGATCATCGCTAATCAATAACCGGTTTTACGTTCGTATAGCTCGCGCATAATTAAACCCAGTAAAATGCCAAATGCAATACCCAACGCAAGGTGATGCATGGCTTCGCCAACGGCTATGCCTATAACCAGGCCAACAACAAACAAGTTCCTTTTTTTCTTGCGCTTATCCACCCGGTAAAAGTAACAAACAAACATAAAAAACCCGGCTCCATACAGGAGTCGGGCTAAACTAAATATAGGGAAAAGAATAATTAGCGTACAGGCATTACTTTAATGAAAACTCCGCTGGCGTCAAATCTCACCACATACCTGGTACTGTTTGATGTAATAAACACCGAATACTCCAGCACGCCGCTTTTATTGCTGGCAGAAAAAGCTTTATCAAATACATAACCCGGATAAGTAGCAGTTAAATAAGTGGTAATTGCAGCCGGAAGAGCAGCTTGTAAAACGGCGGTATGTTTAGCAGGGTTTGCATCTATTTGTATACGCCTAACCAATTTGCCTCCATCTGTAATTGTCGTAGCATAAAGCGTTTGATTTTTACTGATCAGGATATAAATATTATCATGCGCTACAACGGCATGTAACAAGGTATCGGTAGGATAAGTAATGCTGAAGAAAGTTTTCACCACGGTTGGTATGGCCGATAGCGCGATGGTGTCTTTATGGAACCCTTCACGATCATCAAACGGGCCGCCATGGTGGAATCCGGGGCCCTTCAAATCATCACCTTCGCGTTGTTCTAATACATTAACAAATACACCTGTAGCTGTAAATTTTAAGCCTATAAGATTACCATTCAACTTAATAACTACAATGTAATTGATAACTGTTTTTGTATCATTGGTTATTTTATAGCCTTTTACAAAAGTATAGCCATCATAATTTGCGGTTAAATAAGTACCTACAGCTGCTGGTATGGGGCTAAATGCTACGGTATCCTTTTTATCATGGTCCCCAAAGCATCCCGTTAAATAAATACTGTCTGTAGTTGTCGAGCTGCTTGAACCAGCCAATCCGGTTGAAGTTGTTATAGCTATTACACCGGTGGTGGTTGCATTGGTAGTTGTACTTGACGGGCTAACAGCGTTTTTTTGACAAGCAGCAAATACGCTCACCATTGCGGCAAGTAAGATCAGGGAATAAAATCTGGTTGTTCTCATTTGTTTATCATTTAAATGGTTAATTATTAATTCTTAACCAAATGTATAAGCGTCACAAATGAATTTCAGGATATATCGATGAAAGCGCTTAATGAATCGATAAACAAATAAAAACTACTTGGATTTGCTTAAACCATCCAGGCTTGAAGTATCGTCAGGCTTAATTAAAAGGGCTTTTTCAAAGTAAGTTTGAGCTTCGGCCTTTTTGCCTGAGAATAAACATGACCAGGCCAGCATGTGGTTGCCATCATAATCAAATGGATATAAGTTAATCACTACTTTAAAACATCTTATTGCAGCGTCATACTGTTTACGGTTATAATAGATAACACCTAACCAATAATTAGCCTGGGTATTTTGCGGGTCTATTTTAATTATTGCCAGGTATTGATCAACCACCTTATCCCAGCTTTGCAGGTATGATAAAGGTTTAATGTAACCAAACTTAGCCTCTATAGCAGCCGGCTTTACGGCAATGGCTTTGGCATAATAATTTTGCGAGGCATTGTAGCTTTTATTGAGATAATTTAACCAGCCAAGCCTTACATTCAGCTCATAACTACCTTCTGAATAATAAGGCGTGATATCATTAATTGCGGCTGTATAATTTTTATTATTCTCATCGGCATAGCTGTTTTTAAAAACTTTTTGCAGCACGGTGCCGGTTTGTGCCTGTAGCTTAACAGCACCTAACATTAATAAAACAATGAGGGGGATTCGTTTTAAAATTTCCATAATAGTCCTGCGGTAATAGAGTTTTGATTATAGTTTAAACTATGTATTTCGTCCTGCTTTTTCTCGTATGTATAATTTAATTGTAGTAGTATGTGTTTATTTAACTGGTAAAAAACGGTTTCGCCCAGTTTTAGTTTGGTACCATCAATGGCATTGTAAATATACAATCCATCAGCATCAATATAATTATTAAGATTGCCAAATGTACCCGATGTTTCTGCCCACGTATTCTTAAATACCTTATAGCCTACACTCTGTTGAAAAACACCCACCCCCGCACTATTCTGGTCCAGGTATGAACCACGGCTTATGGTATAAAAGTCCAAATTACCCATGGGGTAATACATTACCGAAGCATTATATTGATTTATATGATGGCCTATCATATTGCCCATGTTAATATCACCCTGTAAAGTAAAACCCGTGCCAGAATATCTTAACCCGGCAAAGCCAATATTATTGCTGTATGATACACTTTCGTAATTGGTGTTTAAATAATGGTAGGCTGCCATTAGCTGCAGGTTTTCGGTAAGGCTATAGCTTATTTTGCCATAGTATTCAAATTGCTGGTCGTTACTGTTAATGGTTGCAACTAACGCGGATCCAGGTATTTGTACTGTGCTGCCCGATATATATTGACTAAAATACGCCACCGATTGCTCCAACTGCCACCGCCATGATAAGCGGTTAGTTAAATATACCCGGGTATAACTGGACGTGCCCCGGTAAGTATTATTATTATACTTTAAACCGCTTTCGACCCCTACATTTATTAAACCGTAGGGTGTTATATTTTCACTTTTTTGCTGACTGGTATCAAGGTAAGCAGCATTATATGAAGCGCCGGGGTCCTGGTTAAGATACTTGTGGCACAAGTACGCATAATACCGGGCGGGTTGGTTATGCGAGTCATTTTTAAACACCTCGGCATACTCTTTTAACGCTGCCGAATAATCGCTGGTAAGCAAACGAGCATAGCCCAGTCGTTGCCTTAAAGCCGGCGAGTCAAAACCCGCGTCAATGGCCCGCTGACCGGTAACGATCAATTGTCGCCAGTTGCCCGCCATATATTGCGCGTTAGAAACACTGTCGGCCTCGTTAAAGCTTTTTATTGTCTGCGCATTAGCAATGCCAACAATCAGCACGCAAAGAAAAATCAATATGTGTTTTCTGTGATCCATTGTGCTTCAACTTTAGTATTGTTTATGTTAACGGTGAAGGCATTTATATTGCCCCTGTCCAGCTCAATAACTGCCTCCATTATTTGTTTGTGCTTGCCAAAAACATGCTTGCGTTGCGCCGCCGTTATAGTTATACCGTGAGTGTTTATAACGGATAAATTGGTATAGCTTAATTTTATAAACTGGCCAAACGGTGCCAACAGATCTTGCAACCATAAAGCGGCTTTATCTGTTAATAATTGCAGCGGATAAGTATCTGTTACAGATATGGCCGCATCTGTTGTAAAAATCACCTTATAAGCTGCCAGGTAGAAAAAGTACAAAAGCGAGTTTTGATCACCATAAAAGCTGGTGAAATAAAACGCGGTACCGTTATTTATAAAATAGGCAGTAGCCCCGGTTGTTTTACTGTAGATGTAGGTTTGATTAAACGCATCGGTAAAAACCTCAAAATACTCGGCATCGCGATTAGGAGTTATTACAGTTGCCATATAGCCCGGCTGCAATTTAAACGCCTGTTTAATAGTAGTGTTAATTTCTACAGCGCTTAACTCTGTCCCTTCTGTAGGGATTTTAAAGCTACGCAGTTTATCCTGCGGATCTTTTTGATCAACATAATAAGCAAACGGGTAAGCTATAGTTTTTGAGCCGATGTATGGTGTTACCTGCACCTGGAAATGCAAATGCGGCTCTGGCGACCGGCCCGAATTACCACACATGCCCAGCATATCGCCTTGCTTAACAAAATCGCCTGCCTTAACTTTAACAGAGTTCTTTTTTAGGTGCGATACTTTGCTGTATAAGCCGTTCAAGTGTTTTATCACTACAGTATTACCCCAGTTTTCGATTGTATTTACCTGGCCCAGTTCATTATCCGCTACGTGGTTTACTACTTCTTCAATAGTACCATCGCCGCAGGCTAAAACGGGTTTGTTATAGCTGTAAAAATGCTCTAACCTTGTACCCGGATATTTATAGGTTTGATGTTCTTCATCCTCTATCACAAAATCAAGCGCCTTGCCCCAATCGGCCTTATGGGTAATGCTGCCGTCATAGCCTTGGGACACCGTCCACACACCCATAAACGGCAGATTTAAGTTAAAGTAGTTTAGATCTGCCAAACGCTCTTTACCGTTTAAGTATTGGTATAAGTTCCGCTCGGGCGAGTAATGCTGTAATATGGTAAGCTGCAGTTTGCCTGCGTTAATACGCAACCTAAAAAAGCAAAGAAATAATATAGTCACCACACAAAAAGGCAACGATAGTATTGGCAGATCATAAATACCAAATACTCTTGAAAGTCCGTTTATCAACAAAAAGGAAACCGGGATACTTACCAACGCCCATAAATAAGAGCGAACAGATGGTATCAGAAAAAAACTGCCAATGGCACCCGCTGCCATTATCAAATTACTGCCTAAATGGTAATAGCTTATTCCATCGGCATAGGTACCCGTAAATTTGTTAAACAGGCAAGCGGCTATAAAAGCCAGTACCAGTAAACTAAAATTTATACGCGAATGTATAAGCAAGCCTATACTTATTATTATGCCTGTTATTACGCTGTTTTGAAACAACACAGCACTTAACGCTCTAAAAAACAACGTGAAATAATGCGGTAGTTTTATAAAGTTTAATATGCCTGGTAAGATGTAAACGCTGCCCTCGCCTATATTGTTGATTTCGTTTAATACAGCGCTGTTTCGTTGCTCCAGCCCCATGTGGTAAATGCTGTTTACTGCCAGCAGCAATAACCAGAATGTAATTACAAACGGCAAAGACAATAAAGGCAAACCCTGCTTTCCTAATGCATAAGCCAGCGTAACACTTAACATGGTTACCATCACACAAGCCACAAATATCCACACTAAAAAGGCTGTACTGAACAAATAAAATGTACCAAAGCCAATCCCCAGCAACAAAGCATTGAAACTATAAAAACCCATGCGGATACTTTCTTTATCGTACCCCATTACAGATACAATACCCATTGAAAGTAATACACAACCTAAACCAGTTGCGCCTGCCAAGGGGTTAAAAAAAGAAACAACCAGCAATAAAACGCCCAACACCTTGTTTTGCGAAAAAAACAAAATAGCATAGCTATTAATAACAGCCTGTACAGTATATATTAAACTCTTCCTCACTTGCTAGTTTTATCCGATGTTAAATGTTGTGGTATGGCTTCGGGTGCTTCCATATACTCTAATGTTTCTGCTTGTCTTATTAAATGTGGTTGTTGGTTCTCATCTATCAACACAATTGCAGGGCGGCTCATAATAAACTGCATCCACTGGGTCATGTTGTAGGCACCAACTTTATGTACCACCAAATGGTCGCCCGGGTTAAGCATGGGTAAGTTTATGCTTTCGCGCACCACGTCTATGTTCATACAGAGCGGGCCGTATAATACCATATTCTCAGTATGTTGGGTAAACTCCTGCGCAGGGCTTATCTGGTGGTCATACCAAAAAGAGGTAAATAATGTGTTAACACCAAAATCCATAATAGTGGCGCGGCGGCCATCGCTTAAACGTTTGTTGGCAATAACGCTGCCCAGTAAATAACCTGCATCGTCTATTAATACCCTGCCACATTCCATTATCAACATGGGCAGTTCTTCCTGCTTAAAACCGTACTCTAAAATGGCGGTGGTTATAGCTTCAGCAAAATCATCAACCGATGGTACGGTATCTACCCCCGGCAAATAAGCGCCTTTTAAGGTATTGGTTGATGGTAAGCCGCCCCCCATATCCAGGTACTCGACCGGGTTATTTAATTGGTTACGGCAACGCATAGCCAGGTTGCACATTTTTGTCGCGGCAACGCTATAGGCCGATGTAGAAAGCATAAACGTACCTATATGGCAATGCAAACCCACTAAGCGCATTTTGCCTGATGATATAATTTTTGATATAGCGCTCCACGCCTCTTCGTTCTCATAATTAAAACCGAAGCGGTCCCAGACCGGGTAAACGCCGGTATCCATATTTACACGGATAGCTACGCGTGGTTTTTTATCGAGGGTATCGCATATTTCTAAAATGGTGTATAGCTCGTCGAAGTGATCGATATGTATCAGCGAATCGTTTTCGATAGCCAATACCAAATCCTGCCTTTTCTTACCCGGGCCATTAAAAATGATCTGTGTGCCCGGTATATTGTTGCCTAATGCCTTTCGGTACTCAACACCCGACACTACCTCGGCCCAACTACCTTCTTGGTGAAATATATTGCAAACCGCGTTTAAATAATTGGTTTTATAACTCCAGGCAAATTGTACAGACGGATAACGGGTTTTAAATGCGCGCAATGCCGAACGTATATTGCGGCGCACCTGTTTTTCGGACAGGACAAATAGCGGCGAACCGTATTGCTCTATTAATTTTTTTACAGCAACCCCATCAATATGGCTTAACGGCTGGGTTTCTGTCCGCGTGCCAAATTTGTTCATGACACCGGCATTAAGTTTTTTAATGTACGGCCGCTCGTATTTAAGTTTTTGCACGATGTTTTATAAATTAACTTTAGCTACAGATAATTCGCCAAAGGCCGAGAATTGCTGAAAATCGGTAATATCGGTTATGTGATCCCACGAATAACGGATAAACATTTTACCAACAACATACTCGGTAAATGGCTCAACATGCTCGCCCATTGCCATCCGCACTAATGCGGTTGGTTGGTTTTGCCCGGCCCCTACTGTAAGATATACCCACGCTGGGAAGCGCGGATTAATTTCCATTATAAATAATTCGCCATCGGCATCGCGCATAATTTCCAGCTCAAAACCGCCTTTCCACTTGGTTGCTTTCACAAATTTTTGCGCCAGTTTAATAAGCGAATCATCCTCGATAGTAATGCCTGCCCATGCTTTACCTTTGTCAGTAATATAAAGCTTGCGCATAGGGATAACGCTTATGGTATTGCCTTTGCCATCGCCTAAACCGGCAATGTTAATTTCTGTACCCTTTATAAATTGTTGGGCTATAACAGGCAAGCCCCATTTGGCACTTAACTGGTGAAATGATTTCTGCGCGACATCAGCCGTATGGTTAACATAAGCCTCATAAAATTTGCCTTTAACAACTAGCGGATAACCCAGTTCTTCGGCAGCTTTGGTTAGGTCATTCAAGTTATTTACTTTATAATCTGCCGGTACGCTAAAGCCAAACTCTTTACCAAACTCGGATAGGTTTACTTTATCACGGGCGGCTAATTGATCGTGCGTAGGCAAAAAAGTTTTAATGCCCATTGATTTTAACCAGGGGGCTATTTTTATAAAGTTGTATAATTCAGAATCATAATTAGGGATAATCATATCCAACCCTTCCTGCTCGTGGATATATTCCAGCCGATCTTTAAGGGCCGATGTGCCCGCGGTAGGGTAAGGTATCTGGTAGGTTTTGTCAACCACATTGTCCAGGTAAATGCCTGGCTCTAACGATTCGTAACTTAAACCAATGATGGTTAAAGGTGGGCCAAACTCTTCGCGTAATGCCCTTATCACGGCTACGCCGGGTCCGGGATTATCGTTAGCGTTTAAGCCTGTTATACCTATGATCATAAAAATTGGGGAAAGGTGTTTCTATAATATTACTTTTAAATTTCTAATAAGTTTGCCTCTTTTAGCTGTACCATCCAATCTTCCCAATCCCTATCCAACTGATCCGGTGTAACTTCGTATTTAAGCAGAATATCCTGCTTAATTTGTTCGGCTTCAGTACCGGTTTTCATAGCCAAAATTATTTCGGACGCTATGCTATTACCAGAGAACGAATCGCCCGTTGCCGGATTAAAAATAAATCCATTCTCACTGGTTGCTATATTTTTCTTTATTCTCATTTATTAAGCCCCCTCTAAATCTCCCCCGGTAGGGGAGACTTTTATTTTTTAATTTTCAAAGCCCTCCCTACCGGGGAGGGTTGGGAGGGGCTTAAATATACTTATTCGATGTTTATAAAATAAAATTCCTTCTATGATGCCATTAAATAATCCATTCTTGACGCAAGCACTTCCATATCTAACGGTTTAATAAACAATGCATCGCATTTAAAGCAATCAGCCTTTGCTTTTTTAGTTTTATAAGCTGTTACTACAATAAGCGGCACATCATGCAAACCGGCATCATTTTTAAAGTCCCGGCAAATTACTTCACAATCATTATCCAGCAAAAAGTAATCCAGTATAATCAGATCCGGGTGATAGGTTTTAGCCATATCCAACACTGCATTCGGGTCATACGTTACAGACACATCCCAATCGCCATACCACATCATCTCATCTACTACCGAAGCAATGCGATTATCCTTATCTAACACCAATACTTTCTTTTGTCTGTTCAGCAATTCCATGGCCCAAGGTTTAAATAAGATTTATATACTAAATTTCTCATTATTAACAAGAAAGAGGAGATATGTATCGGTGAATAGCTAGAATGTGACGATGGATGGAGCCTCATCATTGAGAGAGGGGTTGGGGTGAGGCTTACGCCTATCAAAACGATGCCACCATTAAACTGCTCAATTTTTTGTATATTGCTTTATCCCGACCAAACCGCCCACGATCTATTTAACAAAAAAATAACAAGCATTGTGTTTTATTAAAACGGAGTTGCGCTCTTTGAATTATTATTAATACTCTGATTTTCAATTAATTAATCCAAAATATTACTACCAGCAAAACGTATAATACCCGAAAAACAGGTAAAATTACTACCAGCAAACCGCCTGATACCCGAAAAGCAGGCAAAATTACTACCGGCAAAACGCCCGATACTTGAAAAACAGCTATTTTTACTACCAGCAATAAGACTTACACTGGTGTGAAAAATTCTTATTTGTTTACGCCGTCCATCCTTTAATTGTGTCTACATAACTGCTCCCTACCGGTAGCTCAATAGCATGTAGTTGCACTTTACGGTTATGGATAGATTTTACCTGCTTTAAAGCGATGGCATAACTGCGGTGTATCCGTGCGAATTGCTTTTCGGGCAATTTCTCTAAAATGGATTTTAGGGTTTGTAAGGTGAGTATAGGTTTTGAATTTCCTAACAGATATATCTTAACATAATCTTGCATACTCTCTAAATACTCGATCTCTTTTAAGTTGATCTTTATCGTTCTATATTCAGAATGCACATATATGCATTCGTCCTCGTCCTTACTTTCGCCGGTTTTATAGTTGTAATATTCTATCGCCTTTTCAACTGCCGCGGCAAAGCGTTTTTGATCTATCGGCTTTAGTAAATAATCAAGCGCCTGTAACTCAAATCCCTCGTAAGCAAAATTTTTGTAGGCAGTAGTAAATATTACCATTGGCTTATCATCACCCAAAGCACGCACCAGGTCAACGCCGGTAATATCGGGCATGTTAATGTCTATGAACAATAGGTCAACCTTGTTCTTTTTTAAAAACTCGGCACCTGATACCGCGTCTTCAAAAGTATGAAGCAGCTGCAAAGCAGGGAACTGTGATATGTATTTTTTAATGATCTCAAGCGCCAGTGGTTCATCGTCAATGGCTACGCATTTTAGCTGCATAATAAGGGGGTTTATATTTCTAGCAATCCAATTCTAATTTCACCGTAAACAAATTGTTTTCGGCATTGATATCCAAGCGGTGTTTGCCAGGGTAAATATGGTTTAGCCGTTGGCGTGTATTTTTTATACCAATACCTGTACGGCCAGGCTTTGAGCCGCTCTCTACAATAGTATTTTGGCTAAAGAAGGCTAATTTATTTTGTTCGACAGTTAGTTTGATCGTTATCTCTGTAGCCTCGTGTTTACTAATGCCGTATTTAAATACATTCTCTATAAACGTCATCAATACCAGTGGTGCAATGCGTTGGTAGCCGATAGTGCCTATCAACTCAAAATTGAGTTTGGTTTTTTTACCCAGGCGCAGGCGTTGCAAGTCTATGTAATCATTAATACAATCCCATTCGTGCTGTAACGATACAAAGTCCTCCTCAACCTCATCCGTAACATAGCGCATGATGTTTGATAGTTTCATTATACTCTCTGAAGTATGCTCACTGCCCGTAACAGATAGCGCGTAAATATTATTAAGCGTATTAAACAAAAAATGGGGGTTTATCTGGGCCTTTAAAAAGGATAGCTCGGCATTGGCTTTCTCGGCTTCGGCTTTTACCATGCGCTGCTCGGTAAGCTGCCATTTTTGCACGGTACTTACCGCTATGCTTAGGCCTATTATCACAATAAATATAAACAGGCCCACCATGTCAATATTACCCGACTGGTGTATAATAACTACGCCGTTTGATGGTTTAAGGCTGGGGTCCTGCATGCGCATATCCTGGTGAGGTAAGGGGCCAAATGGCAGGTTTTTAGTGCTTGGGCCAATGCTATCCGCATTGGGTAAAACCGCTGTGGCTGTAGTTTTTGGCTTTGCACCTTCGCGCAAGTTATGCCGCAATAAATTATCAAAAGGCTGTAAATAATAAACGGAACCTGATAACAACAATACAATTATGCCATAGCTGAAATAACGCTTTCTGAATACAAATTGCGGTACCAGGTACCACGCATTCAAGTAAAACATAAAAATATAGGTCAGGCAAAACAGCCAGTAATAAGGCGATGATATAACAAAATAGGTACTGCTAACGCTATCCTGCGTGCGGTTCATAAACAACAGCGGGAAACCCAGGAACATCAACCAGCCTGCTGCGTGTATAATAAAAGCGGTGAGCCTAGAGCGATACATCTGCTAAAAAATTATGCTTTATAAATATATTAATTAATGCTATACACATTATTTTATGATAGTTAAACTTCCCGTCATCTTCTTGGCACCGCTTTTAGGGTCTATTATATAATAGTAAACTCCAAATGGCAAACTCTTCCCGTCAAACTTACCATCCCAGGGGATAGTATAGCCGTTTGATGAATATACTTTTACCCCAAACCTGTTAAATACTTCGATGGTAGCGTTAGTATAAGTGTTTAAATATTTTATATCCCAGGTATCATTTATGCCATCATTATTAGGCGTAAATGCGTTTGGCACTACGGGCTTTTTTAATACATGTACATCAACCTGTGCCGATGCCGAACACCCTTTGGCCGAAGTAACCGTAAGCGTATATTTTGTATCAGCGGTGGGGCTAACAGAAGGGTTAAGTATGTTTGGATTGCTAATACCGGTAGTTGGCGACCATAGGTATTTTAAACTATCGCCAATGACTTTAGGGTTTAAAGTGTTTTGCTCTCCTTCCAGCACATTGGCAGTTGCCGGCAATGTTATAACGGGGGGAGGACTAACGGTAATAACAAAAGGTGTAGTAGTTGTACACGCGCTATTATCAGCTACAAAAACGCAGGTTAGTGTAAAAGTACCTGCTCCGGAAATCTTAGGATCAAAAACACCTTGTGACGATATGCCGGTACCACTAAATGTTCCGCTTCCGGGCACATTTGATTGAGCTGTTATAGTTACTGCACCACCGTCCAGGCATAATACTAGCGGGCTTACAAGCGTATTGTTATTCACCATTAACGTAACCGCTGGTGTAGGGTTTATGATTACATCCTGCCGCGTGGTAGTATAAGAGCACCCACTTGCTGTATAAACAACCAGTACTGCATGATAGATTTGTGGTAACGCCGTATTATTTACCCCATAAAAATGCCGGTACTTTTTATCGCTGCGCATAGTAGTCTTTTTAAACACTACCGTATCTGTAGGGTGCCCATCAATATCATAATACCATATAAGCTTGGTTATTTTAGCATTAACTGATGATGATTGATCAACAAAAGTTACACTATCGCCGCCGCAAAGGGTATTCTTGTTATCAATATCGAATTTTGCAACTGGTGTGCTGCTTATTGTAAATGACTTTGATTTGGCTACGGGTGCGCATCCGTTTGGCGAATTAACGGTTAGCGTAGCTGTATAATATCCGGTATTGGTATATTTATGTGTGGGATTTTGACCATTTGATGTGTTTGGATTTAGTGCGGTTGAAGCTGCATCACCAAAATTCCAGTTATAAGTTAGGCCTGTGTTGCTTGTTTTAGCGGTTATATCTGTAAACTGCGTAATATCATCCGGGCAAACGTTAAAATTGACAGCAACTACTTTAATTATTTGTGTACGAATATCACTTACACAGTCTTTGTCTGATATGACCTCCAGGGATACTGTATAATCACCTGTGCTTGCATAAGTATGTGTAAATGTTGCACCGGTAGTATGGGTAACTGAAGCCGTACTGTCACCAAAAGTCCATAGCCATTGTGCAATCGGATCAACACTGGTAGACTTGTCTGTAAATGTAACAATCGAATCAGGGCAAATTGATGTTGATGCGTCAAAATCTGCGAGCAGCTTTGGGGCAATGTGTATTTTTTGTATTGCAGATGTTGCAGAGCAGCCGGCGCTATTGTAAACAGTTAGTTTTACATCATGATCGCCAAAGGTGGTGTAAGTATGCGATGGATTTTGAGCATTTGATGTTTGCCCATCACCAAAATCCCAGGACCGGGTGGTTATGGCGAGTGTGGACGTTGAAACATCTTTAAAATCGACAGTGCTGACCAGGCAATTAGCATTAGTATTATTAGCTAGCGTAAAAGCCGCTGTCGGCGAATCGGCAACCGTGAGTGTTAATTCGTTTGATGCTACCTGGCAGCTGGCACTGCCACTATTTGCCGCTTCGGATGTAAGCAAGCGATATTTATAAACACCGGTAACCGCAGGCTGAAAGTTTACCACATAAGTAGTAGTAGTTGCGCCTGCAATATTTACCCAGGCGGCACCGGTATTTACCTGCCATTGGTAAACCGGGTTAACATAGCCACCTGCCGAAACGGTAGAGCTTAACGTATAACTTTGATTAGTACCGGCGCAGGCATTTTGTGTAAGTGATGAAGAGTTACCACTGATAAAGCTCGAACTAACTACAGGCCCGCAGGGGCGAAAGGTAATATCGTCCAAGGCCAGGTCATTAGCCGGGGCACCGCCTGCGCTGTTATTTGTCATTTGGATAACCACGTCTGATACGCCGACAGGTGTAGTAAAGTAGGTGCCATACTGTTTCCATACATTGCCCGATGGCGTTAACGGGATGGTCCCCGTATTATAGGTGGCTAAAACAGTCCCGCCGGTGGTGGTTATAGTAAACGTTATATCGGGCGGGCTTATGTCATTTGTTCTTAAAAGGTTAGTTATCCAGGCGGCAAACTCAAAAGTGGTGCCTGGGCATAGGCCGGTTACGGTACTTTTATAAAAGTAATCTGTTTTTGATACACTAGCGTTTACTACCATCATGTACCCGCCGCTGTTACCTGTATGGTCTGTGGTCGACCACCAAACATTGCCGGAGCCTGCGGTAGTGTTTTCTACAGTATAACAGCCATCAGGAGGGAAATCAGCATTGCTGTTAGCATAACTGGTTGTACCACTTTGTAAAGCACCTGCGTGGGTGGCTGCACCTTGCCCAAAATCTATCTTAACAACCGGATCGCCTAAACTACCGGAGCATAATTGTGCATAGCTTGCGCCGGGTTTGCCTGCAAGCAAACCAATAAGGATAAAAAATAAATTATATCTTTTTATAAAAGCTAATACACCTTTTATACGCATAGTCCAGTAACAAATCTAACCCGGCTTTAAAATAAGCGCCCCGACTAGTCGGGGCGCTTATTTTCATTAACTAAGATACCACAAATCTATCGCACAATATCTATTTTGAAGTGGCATTATGCCTTAAAATTAGTTAAACGTAAATTTAGCGTAAAAACATATCGGTGAATAAGTATTTTGTATAGATGAATGAAATTTAATTGTAAAACAGGCTGTTCCACATTATCTATCAAAAACTTACATCATTTAGAACAAGGTGAGAAATCCATATAATATATAAGTATTTGTATGTATAGATCTCACCTCATCGAGATGAGATTGTGATTTTATTTTACCAGCATAGCCATATATTCTTTTCTGCTAATCATTCGTGCGCCAATGGTTGCCATATGATCGGTATGCACCTGGCAATCCAGCAATTTATAATCGCCGGTTTTTATAAAGGCTATCAAAGCTGTTTTTGAAGCATTGCTTACTTTGCTAAACATGCTTTCGCCACAAAACACATCGCCAACGGCTACGCCATACATGCCGCCAACCAAATCATCGCCCTGCCAAACCTCTACAGAATGTGCATTACCCTGTTGATAAAGTTGGATGTAAGCATTTTTCATATCAGCAGTTATCCAGGTCCCGTCCTGGTCCTTGCGCTCAACAGCCGAACAAGCTTCTATAACATCGGTAAAACAAGTATTATAAGTAACGCGAAAACGGTTGGAGTTTAAAACTCTTTTCATGCTTGATGATATATTCAATTCATCAGGATACAATACAAACCGCTCATGCGGCGAGTACCATAAAATAGGCGTATCATCGCTATACCAGGGGAAAATGCCGCTTTGATAGGCCAAAATTAATCGTTCGGTTGACAGGTCACCGCCAACGGCTAAAAGGCCATCGGCCTCGGCCAATTCAGGGTTGGGGAATAATAAATGTTCTGTAAGCCTGAATATCATTTGTCACAAATTTATGTCATATACATTAATTTGTTATTACAATTAAACTATTTGTTAAATTAGCACTCATACTGTTTTAACCCCCCTTAAAACATGGCCAATCTTAAGCAAATCAAACATTTAGCATCGCGCGCGGGCTTCGGCCTGGGCTTTGATGATTTTAAGGAGGCCGAAAGCCAAAGCATTAAACAAGCTGTTAAGGAACTCTTTAAAGCATCTGCAGATTATGAGCCTCTTAATATTGTTAAGGGCAATGTAGATTATGCAATGGTTGTAAAAGGCGATCAGGCAAGTCGCAAAATGTTTCAGCAACAACAGCGTCAACAGGAAAAGGACCTGAATTTAGGTTGGGTAAACTACATGAGTACAACCAAAGGCCAACTGCGCGAAAAAATGGCCTTGTTTTGGAACAACCACTTTTCCTGTCGCTCTAAACAAGGCACATACGCACAACAGGCAGCTAATATTCAACGCAGTAACGCCTTAGGTAATTTTAAAACCATGACGCTGGAGATAGCCAAATCACCGGCTATGCTGCAGTTTTTAAATAATCAGCAAAACTTAAAAGGACATCCTAACGAAAATTTCGCGCGCGAACTGATGGAGCTTTTTACCGTCGGCCGTGGTAACTATACCGAGCAGGATGTTAAAGAGTCGGCACGCTCATTTACAGGTTGGGGGTATGACCGGACGGGCGAATTTAAAAACCGGCCATTTGTGCATGATACGGGTCAGAAGACTTTTTTGGGTAAAACGGGTAATTTTACGGGCGAGGACATCATCAACATATTATTTGAAAAGAAGGATACAGCGCATTTTGTCAGCAATAAACTCTATAAATATTTAGTGAATGAAATACCCGACCCTGCGCATGTAAATGCAATGGCCGATGTGTTTTATAATGCCAATTACGAGATAAAGCCATTACTGGAGTATGTATTTACTGCCGATTGGTTTTATGATGATAAAAATACGGGCAACCTGGTAAAATCGCCCATTGAATTAATAGTTGGATTGAACAGGCAGTTTACCATTAACTATCAACGCCCCGAAGTGATGCTACAGTTTCAGAAAGTGCTGGGGCAGGTACTGTTTTATCCGCCAAATGTTGCCGGCTGGCCAGGCGGGCGCAACTGGATTGACAGCTCATCATTAATGTATCGCATAAAAATACCATCAACCATATTAAATGGTGGTGTTATTGATTTTGCCGGCAAAGCCGACCCGGAAGACGAAGCTTTTTTAGCTACCATGCGTACACAACAATCATTTGTAAATACAAGGGTGCAGGCACAACCCGATTGGAATAAATTTTTGAGTGCTATACCTAAGGACATGAATAAAACAAGTATAGCGCAGTTTATGTTGGAACCTAAGTTGAGTAGCGCTTTGATGAATAGTGTTAGTCAATCAAAAGATACAAAGGCGTTGGTTATTGAGTTGGTGTCATCGCCGGAGTATCAGTTAAGTTAGGTATGAATTTTTGAGTGCCTGAATTATAGAATTGAAATCAATAAATCATTAATTCTGTAATTCAATAAATTAAAATGCAATGAATAACTCGAAACAGATAAAGCATTTATACGCCAGGGCCGGCTTCGGCATCAGGTTTGAGGATCTGCACGACAAGCAAAACTGGTCGATACGGAAAAGTGTAAGAAAACTTTTCAAGGCATCCGAAAAAATAGAGCTTTTAACTGCTGTTACAGAAAATATCGACATAAGGCAACGGCCTTATAATACCCTTACCGAGGACGAAAAAAGACAGCTTAATCAAGACCGGAACAAACAGGAAAAAGTGTTAAATGATACCTGGGTAAAACAGTTAAGTAATACCGATGCGCAGTTAAGAGAAAAAATGACCTTGTTTTGGCATAATCATTTTGCCTGCAATGTAGGCAACTCTTATTACGAGCAGGAACTGAATAATATACACCGCACCCATGCGCTGGGTAATTTTAAAACTATGCTGATCCAGGTATCGCAAACGCCGGCGATGTTGCAGTTTTTAAATAACCAGCAAAATCAAAAAAATCATCCCAATGAAAATTTTTCGCGTGAGCTGATGGAGCTTTTTACATTGGGCCGCGGGAATTATACCGAGCAGGATGTAAAAGAGTCGGCACGGTCATTTACCGGCTGGGCCTATAATGGCAAAGACGGTACTTATAGATTTAACAATTACGCACATGATACCGGCACCAAAACATTTTTGGGCCAAACCGCTAATTTTTGCGGCGAGGATATCATAAACATTATAACAGCCAACAAGCAAACGGCCGTGTTTATCTGCACCAAGCTATACAAGTATTTGGTTAACGAGGTGCCTGATGATATACATATTAACCAGATGGCCGATGTTTTTTACAAAGAAAATTATGAGATAACGCCCTTGCTGAAATTTGTTTTTCTGTCTGATTGGTTTTATGATGAAAAGAATATCGGCAATTTGGTAAAATCGCCGGTTGAGTTTTTAGTAGGACTGAACCGCCAGTTTTATATCACCTATCAAAACCCTGATGTGCTGATGCAGTTTCAACGTACGTTGGGGCAGGTATTGTTTCGTCCGCCAAATGTGGCGGGCTGGCCGGGTGGCAAAACCTGGATAGACAGCTCATCGTTAATGTACCGGATGAAAATGCCATCAACCATATTAAATGCCGGGGTAATTGACTTTACGGGCAAAGCCACGCCCGAGGATGAAGCTTACCTGGCATCGCAGCGTAAACAGCAATTAAATGTGATAAGGCGCGTACAAGCCACGGTTAACTGGGATAAGTTTTTACATGACATCCCCGCCAAAACAACGCATGAAGAAATAGCCCGGTTTATGCTTGAACCCGACCTGAATAAAACAGTAATTGACGAGGTTAATCGCCCGGGCGATTTAAAAACAATAGTAATACAGATAGCATCAACACCAGAGTATCAGCTTTGTTAGGTATGAATTATTGAATTATTGAGTGATTGAATTAACCAATCAAAATCAATAAATCATTAATTCTGTAATTCAATAAATAATTAAAAAGATGGAACGCAGAGATTTTTTAAAAAACACCGCATTAATATCAGGGGCCTTTATGGTGCCTGCATTTTTAAAGCCCTTTGAAGCAATGGCAAAAGGCGATTTAACCGGGCATAAAAACCTGGTTATTATACAGCTTTCGGGCGGTAATGATGGTTTAAATACCGTCATCCCTTACGGTAACGATATTTACTATCAAAAGCGTAAAACCATAGCTATTAATAAGCCTGATATAGTAACACTTAACGATATGCAGGGGCTTAATCCTAACCTATCTGCCTTGAAAGAAATTTACGACCAGGGTTGGATGAATATCATTAACTCGGTAGGCTATCCAAATCCGGATAGGTCGCATTTCCGTTCAATGGATATCTGGCAAACGGGTAGCGACTCGAACCAGTTTTTAAGTACCGGCTGGATTGGCCGTTACCTGGATTCGAACTGCCAGACTTGCCAAAACCCATATACAGCTATAGAGGTTGATGATACTTTATCATTAGCCATGAAAGGTGCTAAGATGAAAGGTATTGCTGTACAGGATCCTAACAAGCTGTTCCAAACTACGCGCGAACCATTCTTTAAGGATTTGGTGCATGATCATGGCAGTACTAATTTAAATGAGGATAATTTAGGTTACTTGTATAAAACTATGATCGAAACATACTCATCAGCAGATTATATACAGAAAACATCTAAAACCTACAATGTAACTGCCACCTATCCAAACACCGGCTTAGGTTACCAGTTAAAGAATGTATCTAAGTTTATTAATTCGGGTTTAGACACCCGCGTTTATTATGTATCACTAAGCGGATTTGATACACACGTTGGCCAGCAAGGACAACAAGGACGTCAGTTAAAAATTTATGGCGATGCTGTAGCAGCGTTTATTAAAGATTTGAAAGCAACCGGTAAACTGGATGATACCTTAGTGATGACTTTCTCTGAGTTTGGTCGTCGTGTTGAACAAAATGCCAGCAACGGTACCGACCATGGTACAGCAAACAATGTATTTATGTTTGGCGGTAAGTTAAAAAAAGCAGGTATTTTTAATGAATCGCCTGATTTAACTACGCTGGATAACGGCGACTTAAAATACCAGGTAGATTTTAGGGATGTTTACGCCACGCTACTGGATAAATGGCTTGATGTAAGTAACAGCCAGGTATTGAATAAGAATTTTTCCGGGTTGGATTTGATATAATTCCTCGTTTGTCATACTGAGTTATAAAATCCCGGCGGGACTTTGAAGTTTTAAACGTAAGATAAAAAATGTCATTTCGAACGATAGAGAGAAATCTATACACGCGCAATTTGTATGTGTATAGATTTCTCCCGTTGGTCGAAATGACAAGCGGGGTTGGGTGGTGAACAGATTGGCCTACTTACATCCCCACCAACGTATAAGTTTTACTGGCTACGGTAGGCATATCATATAGCAGGGTTGGTTTTTCGCCAGGTGCTTTTAGTTGTGCTTTGTCTGATATGATTGGTTTAGCCGTTTCTTCGTTTTGATAAAAGAAGTTAGTATTTACGCCTTTGGCTGATCTTAACGCGCCGCCAACCAGCTTAATGCTATTGGGCACACGCAGCCTGCAATTACCCCCTACGGTCGACTTAATTTTAAGCTGCGCTATTTTGCCATCCTTCCATTGCATACTCACAATCTCGAAACCGCCACGGGCACGCAGTCCGCTGATGGTTCCGGCGGGCCAGGCATCAGGCAGGGCAGGCAACAGATTAAGGGCGCCATCGGCACTTTGCATCAGCATTTCGCTGATACCGGCTGCACAACCAAAGTTACCATCTATCTGAAACGGCGGGTGCGCGTCAAACATATTAGGGTAGGTACCGCCGCCGTTGTTAGAGCTGCCTTTGTTTTTACCCGTTGGGGTTAATTGATTTTGTATCAGTTTAAAGGCGTGGTTACCGTCAAGTAATCGTGCCCAAAAGTTAACTTTCCAACTCATGCTCCACCCGGTTGATACATCGGTGCGGTAGATCAATGAGGTACGCGCGGCATCAAACAGCTCGGGCGTGCGGTATGGCGATATCTGGTTACTTGGGTACAACCCGTATAAGTGTGATATGTGGCGGTTATGGTCTTTAGGGCTATCCAAATCGTGCAACCACTCTTGCAACTGGCTGTACTGGCCAATTTGCATAGGCGGCAGCCTATCGCGCGCGGCCTTTAGTTTGGCGGCGAAACCCTGGTCTACATTTAAAATTTTAGCAGCGGCCATTACCTCGCTGAATATGTCAAACACCAGTTGGTTATCCATAGTTACACCGGCATCAATATTAACACCGCCGCCATAGGCCTGCGGACCATTCTCTGGCGATACGGATGGCGCTATCACCAACCATTTATGCTCCGGCTCCTCAACCAAAAACTCCAGGTAAAACTGCCCCGCGCCGCGTAATGCGCTGTATACGGTTTTTAAATAAGCTTTATCGCCATTGTACATATAGCGATCCCATAACTGCGTGCTTAACCAAGCACCTCCTGATGGCCAAAGGCCCGAATAAATGCCGTCTACGGGGCCGGTAATGCGCCATAGGTCGGTATTGTGGTGGGCCAGCCAGCCGCCAACGCCATACATATCTTTAGCGGTTTGTTTACCGGTTACGGCAAGGTCCTTCACCATTTGTATTAGCGGCTCGTGCATTTCGGCAAGGTTGGTTTCCTCGGCGGGCCAGTAGTTCATTTCGGTGTTAATGTTGATGGTATATTTACTGCCCCAGGGCGGGCTCATTTCTTTATTCCAGATGCCTTGTAAATTGGCAGGCTGACCACCCGGTTGTGATGACGAGATCAACAAATATCGCCCAAACTGAAAATACAGCTCCACCAACTGCGGATCATTCCCACTGGCGAAATCATTGATACGGGCATCGGTCGTATTTTTAATAGAATCTGTTTTGCCTATATCCAGCTTAACCCGGTTAAAGAATTTTTGATAAGCGGCAACATGGTTGTTTACCAATGTTGCGTAGGCTATGGGCCAGGCTTTATTTAGATAAGCGTTAGCGCGGGCCGATTCGTCAGCGCTGATATCATCATACTTTACAAAGTTAGTTGCTATGGATATAAACAGGGTAGCGGCATTGGCTTTTGATACGTTAACCGAGGTGTCAGACGCGGCAACCTCGCCGCCATCCAGCTTAACCCTTACCAGCGCCTGGAACTTATCCTGTCCCTTTACGCCGTCACGGGTACCGGATACGCCGGATAGCACCAACTCATCCTTACCTTTAGTAACTACAGTGGATTTTTGCGGACTGGACATAGCCGCCGAAAACGTTAAACTACCCGGCTTGCTTGCCGATAAATGCACCACGATAACCTGGTTAGCGTTTGATGCAAATACCTCGCGTTTATAAGTTACACCATCAACCACGTAGGTGGTAGTGGCAATAGCTTTTGATATATCCAGGTCGCGGTAATAGTTTTGATATTGCTCATGGCCGGGGAAGTTAAGGTACAAATTGCCCACCGGCTGGTAGCACATACCATTATCTTTATTTGAGCGCATGGCTTTGGTGGCAATGGCCGCGGCTTCTTTACGCTTGTTCTCAAATATCAGTCGTCTTACCTCGGGTAGGGCCGCTAACGCTTCTTTGCTATCGTTACGGCTTGGGCCGCCGCTCCATAACGTGGCTTCATTTAGTTGGATGGTTTCGCGGGCGGGGTTGCCGTAAACCATACCTGCCAAACGGCCATTACCAACTGGCATAGCTTTTTCCCAGGTTTTCTCGGATGGCTTATTATACCATAGCTTTAAATTGTTTTTTTGTGCAAAAAGGCCGAGGGTTGTACTTAACAGCACAAGCGTCAGCAAGGGTTTTTTAGGACTCATAATTTTGGTTAACTGTGCTAAAGCTATTCAAAATTTTAGTCATATCTGTTCATTTCTAAACGGTTGTAAATAAAATATTACAGATACAAACCGTTATGATATTATATTTACACCATACCATCCATTACTAAACTTTTTTGTCGGATATTTTTTAAGGTTGATATGCAATGATTAGTTAGCCTCCTTTTTAGCCTGGTTAAGTTTCAAACTGCCATCGCCAATATCGCCGTTTACATCAACACCTGCTATTTTAACGGTGTACTTTTCTTTAATATCTGATGTATAAAAAGACACCTTTGCCTTGCCGTTTTGGTCTGTAGTTATGTTAGGCTCCCAATATAAGGTCGACCTAAAATCCGGCTCAACTACTGTTGATACAACATTGTATTT
>DHIR01000233.1:9831-10224 GCA_002403905.1 Mucilaginibacter sp. UBA4741 | reverse complement strand
GGACCTGCAAATGCCGGTAATGAACGGCTTTGACGCCGCTAAAGAGATCCGTAAAATGCCCGATCCGCAAAAATCAAGTATCCCAATTATCGCCTTAACAGCCTCGGCTTTGTTTGATATAAGAGAACTTGTGCAGGAATCGGGTATGAACGATTATGTTTCAAAACCATTTAAACCTAATGAGCTGTTCGAGAAAATACAGATACTGGCAGCAAAATCATCTACAGGTAAGTTTAAATTTTCTGATACTCCGGTAATTCCTCAATAAACTGGTAATTCTGTAACTCAAAATTAATGCGGCAGTAGTAATGTTGCAGGCCGTTGGTGACAGCCAATAAAGCTATTTTATGTACAATGTTGTAACGCGCCACCTGGTCAAATACTTTTTGATCA
>DHIR01000233.1:0-9624 GCA_002403905.1 Mucilaginibacter sp. UBA4741 | reverse complement strand
CTGGTCAAATACTTTTTGATCAATGGCAACAGAAGGCGCTTTACACTCAACCAGTAAAACTTTATCGCCTGCCGAATTAAAAGCCAGTATATCAGATCGTTTTTGCTTGCCGTACAGCTTATGCCCGCTCTCTAGTTTTATTAAGCTTTTAGGGTAATTTTTTTGCCTGATCAGGTACTGCACAAAATGCTGGCGCACCCATTCTTCGGGAGTAATGATGATGTTTCGTTTCCTGATTTCATCAAATAAACTCAACTGTCCGTCCTGATCGGTTATTTTAAAAGGATAGGGGGGCAGATTTAAGGGTTGCAGCATTTGGTAAGTCAAAAATCAAAAGTAAAAATTCAAAAGCGTTATTTGTCAAATCTATTTGTCAACACTGCATTTTTTTGCCTTTTGAATTTTTACTTTTGACTTAGATGACCGCTGCCGATATAATAAAGGATATTACCAACCGCAAATACAAACCGCTTTACCTTTTACACGGTGACGAACCCTATTTTATTGACCTGGTAGGCAACCATGTAGAGCATAAATTATTACCGGATGCCGAGAAAGGCTTTAACCAAACCGTATTATACGGTAAGGATACCGATATAATGACCGTGCTTAACGCCGCCAAGCGTTACCCCATGATGGCCGACTATCAGGTGGTATTGGTTAAAGAAGCCCAGGAAATGAAGTGGGGTGCCGAGAGTGATGATAAAAAAAGCATCAATCCATTATTAAGCTATTTAGAAAACCCGCTGCCAAGTACCATCCTGGTATTTTGCTATAAATACGGCAAGTTTGATAAGCGCAAGAAAACCTATAAAGCGATTGAAAAGAATGGGTTGGTTTTTGAGTCGGCGGCTTTGTATGATAGTAAGATACCCGCGTGGATTGAAGGTTATTTAACCGAGAAGAATTATAAAATTAATCAGCAGGCCACATTAATGTTGGCCGAGTACCTGGGTAACGATCTATCTAAAATTGTAAATGAACTGGATAAGCTGATGCTTAACGTAGCGGCAGGGCAGGAGATCACCTTGAAGCATATCCATGATAATATAGGCATAAGCAAGGAGTATAATGTATTTGAGCTGCAAACCGCGCTGGGTAAAAAGGATGCTTTAAAAGTTAACCAGATCATTAACTACTTCGAGGCTAATCCAAAGGCCAACCCTATAGTATTGGTGTTGGGTAACCTCAATAACTTTTTCACCAAAGTGTTGATGTATCATTATTCGCGCGATAAATCGCAACAGAATTTAGCACGCGAGCTAGGTATCAGTCCGTTCTTTGTGAAAGATTATGAGCAGGCCGCGCGCAGCTATCCTTACGGCAAAACCATGCAGATCATCAGCTACCTGCGCGAGTATGATGTAAAGAGCAAAGGCGTAGAGTCAAACACCGATCATGGTGGTTTGATGAAGGAGTTGATGTTTAAGATATTGCATTGATAGCAGGTATGTCAGTTTTCATAAAAACAGAAAAAGAATATAACGATAAACTTGCCAGAGTTTATGAATTAATGCAAATGGATAGCGCCGAAAATTCTTTAGAATTTAATGAGTTAAAGGCATTAAGCATTTTGATTGAAAGATACGAAGCGGAACACTATACAATTTCTCAGCGACCAAACATCCTGATTATCTGCGGCAAAAACAAACGCCGCAGCCGCACTGCTGAGTTTATGTTTAAGAACGACCAGCGTTTCAATATCCGATCAGCAGGGCTGAGCCCAAAAAGCGACCGTAAAATATCAGAGAATGACCTGAATTGGGCCGATCTGGTACTGGTTATGGAAACAGACCATCGCGCCAAGATCAAAGAACTTTACAAGCATTTGCAACTACCCGCAATACAAGTTCTAAATATTCCCGATGAATATGAATATTTGGATGAAGAACTGATACAGCTATTAATTGATAAGGTTAATGAATCGGTAATGCGGCTTTATAATATATGAGATCCGCTTTTTATTTCATCCCGTTTTTAATAGCTTTACTGCACAACTTTAAGCACAACTATGAACCATTGGTTAGTAAAATCAGAGCCGCATAAATATAGCTGGGAAAAATTTAATCAAGATGGCCGTACCTTTTGGGATGGCGTACGCAACTACCAGGCACGTAATAATTTACGCGAAATGAAAGAAGGCGACCTGGTACTATTTTACCATAGTAATGAAGGTAAAGAAGTAGTTGGCATAGCCAAAGTTGTTAAAGAATCATACCAGGACCCCACAACTACTGACCCCAACTGGCTGGTGGTTGATCTATCGCCGGTTGAGACTTTAAAGAACCCCGTGACGCTTGAGCAAGTAAAAGCCGATGAGCGTTTAAAAGATGTCGGCCTGGTTAGGCAGGGCCGCTTGTCTGTTATGGGATTAAAACGTGAGGAATTTGATAGGATAGTTGAGCTGGGTAGTTAGTTCTACTTCTGTTCCCCAAAAAACAAAGCCTTCAACTCCGTTGCTTCATCGGCTTTCATTTTACCGCCTAGTATCAGCCTTAACTGGCGGCGGCGCAAGGCTCCGTTATATAATTCGGTTTCTTCTGCTGTTTCAGGCACAAGTTCGGGCACTTCTATTTTGGCGCCATCCTTATCCAAGGCTACAAAGGTATAATAGGCTTCATTGCTTTTTATTAATGTGCCTGATGGTATATTCTGCGCCCAAACATCAAGGCGTACCTCTACAGAAGTGTTGAATGCTCTGGAAACTTTAGCTTCAATAGTCACCACATCACCCAGTTTAATAGAATGTTTAAACGATACATTATCAACCGAGGCGGTCACCACAATGCGGTTACAATGTTTTTGGGCCGATATAGCTGCCGCGATATCCATCCAGTGCAGCAGGCGCCCACCCATCAGGTTATTTAATGTATTCGTATCATTGGGTAGCACCAACTCGTTCATTATAGTAAGTGATTGTACGGGCGATTTTCCGGTCATTAGTTAGTGTTTAGCGTAAATATACAGCTTTACGTGTAACTTGTGCCTCATAAAATTGTCCAAATGCGGTAAAAACTTTAGCTTTAGCCAAACTGATTTCCTATATGAAAAAACTATCTGCACAATACCTGTGCATCGCGCTCGCGCTAATGGGTGCGCTCCCTTATGCGGTAAAGGCACAATCAAAAACAGAATATTCAAGCCTGACAGATGCCGTGTATTCCGCCGGTAAACTAAGCGGTAAACGCGGACCGGCAAGTGTTAACTGGATAAACGATGGACAAAAATATTCTTACATCGCCGGCGAAGAGATCCGCTCGATGGAACCTGCCACTTTAAAGGACGAACTTATCTTCAGTAAAAAAGGACGAACTTATCTTCAGTAAAAAAGGACTTACTTTCCCCGGCACTAAAAAAGCGTTTGATTATGAATCGTTCCAATGGTCGCACGACTCGAAAAACCTGGTTTTTAAATCAGACTTTAAGCCCATTTACCGTAAATCGGGCATAGCCAATTATTATGTTTATAACCTGCAAAGTAAACAGCTAAAGCAAGCCGCTAAGGATGCGCGCTCGGTAGAGTTATCGCCGAATGGCAAAAAGGTGGGTGTTGAGCGTAATGGCAATATGTATGTTTATGATTTTGCTACCGGTAAAGAAAAGCAGTTAACTAACGATGCCACCGGCGAGAACGCGATCTTTAACGGTCATTATGATTGGGTTTACGAAGAAGAGTTTGGGCAGCCCCAAGCCTGGAACTGGTCGGCTGATAGTAAGTATATAGCTTATTGGCAGTTTGATGAGCGTAAAGTGCCCGATTTTGAAATGACCAATTTTGAGGGTCATCATAGCGATATTGTACATTTCCGTGTGCCACTGGTTGGCGATGAAAATGCTTCTGTACGTATAGGCGTAGCCGATGTAACTACCGGTAAAAAGATCTGGTTAAAGCCCGATGAAACCGGCGACTTTTATATCCCCCGCATTTACTGGACAAGCAACCCGGATGTTTTAGCCATGATGACGCTTAATCGCGAGCAAAACCACATGAAGCTATATTTCTTCAACGTAAAAACCGGCGAACATCACGTAGTGTTAGAAGAAAAAAACACCAGCTGGGTAGCCATATTTGATTTTTATACCAATGTTAATGATATGGTTTACTTCCCCGAAAAAACAAAAGAGTTTTTCTGGGTATCAGATCGCTCGGGGTATTACCATATCTATCGTTATAGTTATGATGGTAAACTAATTAACCAGGTAACTAAAGGCGATTGGGATATGATTAAAGTGAGTGGTATCAATCCGCAGACCAAAAATATTTATTATTTATCGGCCGAGTCATCTGGCTTAGCGCAGGAGTTTTATACGATAAAATTTGATGGTACAGGCAAAAAGAAATTGAGTGATGTAGATGGTTTCCATACCATTGATATGTCGCCTGATACAAAGTATTATTTAGATACTTACAGCAATATAACCACACCTACCCATGTAGGTTTATTTGATGATAGCGGCAAGGCGCTAAAAATGCTGGAAGATAACGTAGGGGTTAGCGCGTTTGTAAAATCGCATGCTTACTCGGCACCCGAATTATTTAAGGTTAAAACCAGCGATGGCGCTACGTTAGATGCCTACATGATCAAGCCATTTAACTTTGATCCGAAAAAGAAATACCCGGTGGTGTTTACCATTTATGGTGGTCCCGAATCGCATGCGGTGTATAATAAATTTACCGGCAGCGCCTGGCAGCAGTGGCTGGCCCAAAACGGATATATTGTTGTCGATCTGAATAACCGTGGCATATCAAACTATGGCAGCGCTTTCTTAAAGATTGGCTACAAACAATTAGGTAAATATGAAAGCCAGGATTTTGCAGAAACCGCGCAATATATGAACACCCTGCCGTTTGTTGATAAAGGCAATATGGCCATAATGGGTGGCAGCTATGGTGGTTACATGACGGTGTACACCTTGCTTACTCATCCTGGTGTGTTTAAGGCAGGCTTAGCCAACTCGGCAGGCAGCGATTGGCGTTTGTATGATGATATCTACACCGAACGCTATATGGGCCTTGCAAAAGAAAATAAAGATGGCTACGATAAAAGCTCGACGTTGACCTATGCCGCTAACCTGCAAGATCATTTATTGCTGATACACTCCATGAGTGATGATAATGTGCATCCTGCTAATACTATGCAGTTGCTTACAGCGCTAACAGAGGCCGGTAAAGATGCTGATGTACGTATATATCCAAAAGGAGCACACGGCGCGGCTTATGACCTGGCAAGTTATCTTTTAATACAGAACGTAAATTTTCAATATTTGGAGAAGTATTTAAAAGGCAATAACAATCTGCCTAATTTAAATGCACCAAAAAAATAGCGGGAAATACATATAAAAGTAAAATATATGTTTAAATATTATATGTCTAGACAAACTTTTAAATATTAAAACCATAAATCACAAAAATGAAAAAAATCGTTTTCCTTTTAACAGCAACATTGTTATCAGTAACTGCTGTATCTGCACAAACTACCTGGAAGGTAGATAAGGCTCACTCTCAACTTAAATTTACAATTACCCACCTTGCTGTATCAGACGTAGAAGGTGTGTTTAAAGATTTTGATGTTACCATTGTGACAACCAAACCAGATTTTAGCGATGCTAAATTTACCTTGGTTGCTCAAACAGTATCTGTTAATACCGATGTTGAAAAACGTGATAACGATTTAAGAAGCGCGAATTTTTTTGAGGTAGCTAAATTTAGTACCATGACTTTTACAAGTACCGATATCACTAAAACTACACCAAACCATTTTAAATTAAAAGGTAATTTAACCATGCATGGTGTTACCAAGTCGGTTACAATGGACCTATGGTACCGTGGTACAATTATTAAAGCAATGAATAATGCTGCCGATGCAGGTTTCCAGCTTACGGGCGAAATAAAGCGTTCTGATTTTAATATTGGTGCAAAATACAGCTCCCCAATATTAAGCGACGAAGTACAAATAAAAGCTAATGGCGAGTTTGGGAAAGTAAACTAGAGATTGGAGATTAGAGATTGGAGATTAGTGATTAGTGATTAGTGATTAGTGATTAGTGATTAGTGATTAGTGATTAGTGATTTTTTTGAATATCCAAGTTAGTAAAAAGGGTAATGAATTTTAAATTCATTACCCTTTTCTATTTAGCTGCTATAGGCCTAATCTCTAATTAACTAATCACCAATCTCTAAAAAACGCCTAATCTTTAATCAACCAATCTCTAACTACAACTACACTTTTACAAAAGTCATGGTGCGGCCAATAAACTTAAAGTGCCAGTAGCCGGTAACTTTAAGTACGCCATCTTTACCAAGACGTGCAGAGGCGCTGTATTCGTGGCCGCTGCCTATATCATATATTTTACCATTCTCCCAACTGTCAGATCCGGGCGAATAGGTCATTTCCTTTAATATATTTAGTCCTAATATCTTGCGGTTTCTTAAAGCCTGATCGGGATTGTGTTTGTCGGTCCATTCGTCCATTGCTTTGCTGGTATCTGTATTTTTATACCATACCATTTTACCTTTAAATGTGTTGCCCTCTCTGTAAACCAGTACTATAATATTTTTGTTTGATGATACCCATTTGCCGCATATCCGGTCGGCATTATTGGCCTGAGTAGCTTTGGTAGTAAACCCTGTTAAGAAAAATAAGATTAAAAATTTAAACATTAATTGGTTATGCAGCATTATGTAGGTAGTTTAATTCAAATGATCTTAATATCCCGATCATTAGATTATATTAACTAATTTTATTGCGGGTTGTTTGTAAAGTTCAAACCTAATACTAAAAAATGAAAAAGATATTATTTGTTGTTTGCCTGACGCTGGTTGCAAGCAGTTTTGCTTTTGCGGATACAATAACTATTAAACAATTTGTAATAAAAGAAAACCCCTTTGCCGATAGCGAAATAGCCGTTGTAGCTGTTGATTCGGCTGGTAACGTGCAGGAAAAGGTTGATGGTGTATTTGCTTTCACTATAAATGGTTTCCAGGAGCAAATGAAATTTGATAAGGGTACTGCCTTTTATCGCCATAAACTGGATAAATCAAGCTTTTTTTATGTCAAGCATATTAATGATGCCGGTACACATTCAATGCTGTATTACATATACAAACAGGATGGCAAACTGCGCCCCATACATGTAAGTTGGATGCTATTGGTAATTATACCATTGGCATTGGTTTTATTGGGCTATATGTTTAAGCGATTTATCATAATCGCCATAGTTATCTTCTGTATCTTCCTATACTTTAACCATCATAACGGCCTAACAGTGCCTACTTTCTTCGAGAGTATATTTGATGGATTGAAGGGGGTGTTTTGAGGGTAAAGATTAGTTATTAAAGATTAAAGATTGGTTGTTGAAGATTAGTGATTAGCAAGGTCATTATTAAGATTGATAACCTGATATATGTAACCATACAGGCCTAATCTTTAATCTTCACATATTAGAAAGGCATCCCGATACCAAAATTTAACTGCATGAAATTATAGCTTTCGCCGTTGGTTTGCAAGTAGTTATTTTTAAATACGCCGGGATGGAATAACTCGTTCGAGTGCCGGATAAGTACCCATTGATCTGACCCATTAAACTGTGGATCCTTAAATTTAAATGCCGCGTCAAGCCTGAATACGAAGAAACTCACATCAAACCGCAAACCAGTACCAATACCAATTGCTGATGATTGCAGAATGTTGTTAAATCTAAATTCGCCACCCGGATTATCTGCTTGTTTATGTAATCGCCAAACGTTACCGGCATCAATAAATACGGCGCCTTTTAATTTAGAGCCAAAAAAGTCATCAGCCAGCTTATACCTGTATTCGGCATTGGTGATGAATTTTATTTCGCCAAACTGGTCAATGTATTTTAAGCGAGTACGTAAAGTGTCGCCCGTTGTAGGTGCCTCTGCGGTACCTGCCGGCCCATAAGTTGTGGCCCGGTTAAATTGTCCCGGCCCAAGGGTGCGTGGTAGCCAGGCGCGCATATCGTTAGCACCACCGGCATAAAAGTTTTTCTCAAAAATAAGCTGGTTGCTGTTTCCAAACGGAACGCCAATGCCCGGGTTTATGCGGAAAATAAACTGCCGCTCGCCGCCAAAGCTATGGTATATTCTAAAGTCTACTTCGGCCCTGGCATATTGTGCAAACGTGTAGCCAAAAAGTGTGCGTTTGCCTAACGTGTCTTTATGCGAATTAAATATATTACTTGCTGCATATAACATATTACCACCTACATCCAGCGATCCCCGGAAATAAGAAAAATTGGCATAGGTATTTAACTGGTTACCATTTACCTGGTAGGTGTATTGGCTCCCCGTAGTAAACGTGGTACGGCCTATTAAGTAAACGTACGAGTAACGGTTCTGCTTCAACAATTGCTGGTAGGCAATAGGGTCAATAACGCCTTTTGAGAACTCAATATCAATAGGTGTTATACTGTGAACTTTGTTTGCAGTTTCAAGGAAATCATAAGTTACCGAGTTGATAAAACTGGTTCTTTCTACTAATCCTTTTTGATAAAATCGCGAGTAATTGGTAGAGAAAGTGGTGTGCGGCACGCCCTGTTTACCTGGTTTTGCAAAATTAAATGGCGTAACTATCCAGGGGTATATTAAACTTGCACCAACTTTAAAATCCTGGTTTTCAACACCGCTGTTGTTTAACGCATTGCGGCCATTATCGAACAACATACTCAAGTTCAATTTTATCTGCAGCGTAACCGACTTTTTAAAAATGTTACGGTCTGTAAAGGTGTTGCCTACATTATACCCATACCGCCCGCCGCTGAACAAAAACTCGCCCTCAACACGGTCCGACATTTGTTTGAGGGGTATAAGGTCTATTGTTGTATTAAGCCTGTTTGTACTATCAGAAGTTTTAATATAATTCGGGTTGGGTACGTTCCTGAAAACATTTAACTCTGATAACCTGGATGTTGTAATGGTCTGATTGTCTGAATTGAAAAGTTCCCCTTTTTTCTGGTAGATATAATCGACAACGGGATGCGGTTTAAACCTGCCTGAGTAATCAACAAACGTAAATTGCGAGTCAACTTTTGTAGTGTCTGCATTACCCGGTTTTGTACCATTGCTTTTTGATATGGTGATCAATGTATTGTTGATCGTAAAAATGGGGTGCGCTGGTTTATCAGCCGGATTATCTATGATCATTCGCAGATCAACAACACTGCTATTAAAGGTCGAGTCGTATGCGAAATTGATGTACTGGCGATAAAACTCATAATAGCCATTACGTTTCATCACCTGGAAGAAAGCATCGCGGTCAAAAGCTAAGCTATCCGTGTCAAAGCGTCCGCCGGGTTGTAAGTGTGAAAATTTTTTGCGGGTTGATCTGTATAATTCGCGTACTTTTCTGTCAGCGATACTATCATCAATCTTGCGTATCCTAAACATTGGCCCCTCTGTGGTCGTAAAAATCAACTCGGCCCTTTTATTTTTTACCAGGATGGTATCAATAACCTTAGCCTTCAAATAACCCTTACTCCGTATAAATTTTTCTATTTGTACCCGCGAAAATTCAACAAGGTTACTATCCAGTATAGCTGGCGGATCGCCAAGGTTGTGTTTGCCGTTTTTGTTGAATAGGTTATACAGCTGTAGGTTAATTA
>DHIR01000039.1 GCA_002403905.1 Mucilaginibacter sp. UBA4741 | reverse complement strand
TATAAATATAATACTGGTGAATAAGGTACTTGTAAAATACGACCAAAAACCTATGGCTTCTTGTCGCAGATCTTTCGGCCCCCGCATGTGCATTAACACATCCTCTCTAAATATAACCCCGACACCATATTTAACTACACCATATAAAACCATAGTTATTACAATAGCTATTATATATATGCCGTATTGCTTTCGATTTAAAAACCTGGGTATAAACAGCAAGTAGTTAACATAGAAAAGGCTGATGTTTATACTACCGTAAAGCACAAAAATAACCAGCAGACGCTCGGTGGTCATTTTGGTATTGTTGTGCACAATAAACAAGAAAAACACAATAATGCCTATCCAAACAAATATGTGCCAGAAAATTTGCCAACCTCGTTTCATCGCGTCAAAATTAATATTTTGATCTGCAGCAATACATTATTTATATAGAGTTATATATTTTATCGATGAACGGGCATTTTTGTTCGACAAACCAGCCCTTGAATATAAACAGGCGTTGATATAGAAATTAAGGTAGTTGGTATAAATGTTTTTTAGCAGGCAGATAATTTAATATTTCTTTGTTCTATCAAAATCACTCACACAATGAAAAAGCTGTTTACCAACACAAATCCATTTATACTGTTGCTTGCTCCGGTAATGTTTGCATTAATTATGGGCATAAGTTATCAGTTTGAACAAAAGAAACAAAACTTAGAAAACGCTACTTCTTCTACAGTACATGCAACTTCTTTGTTTTTTAAAGGTGTTAACCTTGTAAAAGCTGTTTGCTCTGTAAACAAGCAAGACGTATGGTAATACAAACCGAGGGGTTAACCTTTAATTTTGGCAGCCAAACGGTTGTTAAATCTCTATCACTACAAGTTCCGGAAGGAAGTATATATGGTTTTCTTGGCCCTAACGGTGCCGGGAAAACCACTACAATAAAACTACTGCTTAACCTGCTGCAATCGCAGGAAGGCAATATCAAATTATTCGACCTTGATTTCCACGCAAATCGCCAGGAAATATTATCGCAGGTTGGATCACTCATTGAGCAGCCCGCTATTTATGGCCACCTTACCGGTCGCGAAAATTTACAGAACCGGGCCATCCTGCTGCAAGTTTCTAAAAAACGAGTTGACGAAATGCTTAGCCTGGTGCGCTTATCGCAAGCGGCTGATAAAAAAACGAGCAAGTATTCGTTAGGTATGAAGCAACGTTTGGGTATTGCTTTGGCGCTATTATCTGACCCCAAACTATTAATACTGGACGAGCCGACTAACGGCCTTGATCCCAATGGTATTATTGAGATACGCGAGCTATTAAAGACATTAGTAGCTGAGCATAACAAAACCGTTTTTATATCAAGCCACTTACTAGGCGAAATTGAACGTATGGCAACCCATGTTGGCATTATTAATAATGGCGAGCTGTTATTCCAGGGCGAAATGAAGGATTTGGAAGCCATAAGCCAACCGCTGGTACATATTGAAACTACCAATACGGTTGATGCCGCAAACCTGCTTACCAAAAACAACTATACGGTAATTGACGTTAACGACAGTTATTTATCTGTCACCTATCAATCAAAAGAAAAAACCGGGCAGATCAATACCCTGCTTAACCAAAACGGCTACACGGTTTACAGCATATACAAAGTACAGAAGTACCTTGAAAAATTATTTTTAGACATTACCCAAACACCAGCAAAATGAAAGGCTTCTTACTATCACTCCAGTCAGAATTTTATAAGAGCCGTAAAACTTTAGGTTTTTGGGCCTCTATATTATTACCATTTATTTTGATACTACTGGTATCAATAGGATTTTATACGCATGTCGATAAATTGTCGCATGGTCCTGGCATGATGCTTTGGCTACTGTTTTCGGGCGCGGTATTAAACATAATGGGCGCTTTATTGCTACCGATGTATGCCATATTTATTGCCTACTCTGTAAACAGTATTGAACATAAAGCCGATACCTGGAAAAGCTTATTTAGCCTGCCCATAGCCAAATGGTCGGTTTACTCAGCCAAGTTTTTATATGCGGTGATATTAGTTTTCCTGACCTTATTATTATTCGCGCTGTTTTCTATAGGCTTTGGCGATCTGTTAGGTGTATTGAAACCCGGGCTCAAGTTTTTAGATTACCACATGGAGTGGACATTGCTGCAGATCTATTTTAAATTGTTCCTATCAGCATTAGGCATATTATCCATACAGTTTTTATTGAGCCTGCTTTGGACCGATTTTTTAAAGCCGATGGGTATTGGTTTTGTATGTTTTATAGCTGGTGTAATAAGCGTTGGTGTTAATTGGGACTATGCTTATATTATACCCTACGCACACCCAATGCTGGCGCTAAAAAGTATGATGGGCACCCATAAAAGAGGCACGCCGCCGACCCAAATTGTAATAGATATTTTTACCCATGATGTATATGTAAGCCTTGCCGTATTCGCGGTGGTGTTTGTTGCGGGTTTCTTTATAGTGCAGAAGAAGAGTGTGAAATAGTGAGTGGTGAGTTTTAAGCAATGAGTTTTGAGTGGAGATCCACCTTATTAACTCACTACTCAAAACTCGCCGCTCAAAACTTACCTTACCGGTTTCGGGAATATCGGCAAGCTCTCATGCCCTTCGGCATCAACCGATTGTACAGCGAAAAAGTAATTATCTTTCGAGTAATCAAGTGTTGTTTCATTGCCGGTTACAAAGATCTTCTTCTCCCAGAAAGGGCTGGTTGTTTCACGCATCAGTATATAATAGCCAGCCGGTTTCCTGCCGATCTTTGGCGTTTCCCATTTCAGCATCGTGTTATTGGTAAGGCCCGATGTGGTTACACCCACATTGGCCGGTGCAGCCGGTGCCGAGGCCAGGTTAGCCAATACAGATAAATTCATTCGGGCCACTTTTTGGATATAGTTATAGTCGGCAAACTCGGGCAGGTCGCCGTATACTATGCCTTTCTCGGTACGCAGGTCCTGGTGTTGGTGGGTAAAGTCCTCATTCATCTCGGTAAGGCGCACCGCGGTAAAGCCTTGCAGCTGGAATGAGGTTTGGTCGCCACCCCTTAAAAAACGATCACGACGATAGATCAGTTTCACATCCAGTTGGTCAACATAACGCTCTGCAGTCTCCTTAGTATATCGGGCCAACTGACGCGATGGGCTATCTGTTTCGCCACCGTTACCTATCAATGCACTTATAGCCACTGCAACCCTGCGAGTGGTATCGCCCCGAAGCACCGCATCAATAGATGGTATACCTTCGCTGAAAACTCGTACGCGGCTATTATCCTTCAGATCATTATCCATGCCGTGGGTGTTGCCTACAATATCATTGTTTAACATGGCATCTACGTTCCAATGCTCGTCCTTAGCGCGTTTGGCAATGTGTGCCGATCCGTTTAGACCCTGCTCCTCGCCCGGTACTGCCATAAATATAATAGTAGCCGGGAACGAACTTTTAGCCATCACACGACAGATCTCCATCGATACCGCCGTACCCGATGCATCATCAACAGCACCCGGTTCAACAGCATTGGCATTCATCACATCAGTAACCCGCGAATCATAATGGCCTGAGACTACATATATACGGGTATCAGTTGGGTCTGTACCTTTTAGTATAGCCAGCACATTTTTTAATACGGTTGGTTGGGCGATGCGCCCGCCGACTGGCTGGGTAAAGGCATCAAATTCAACCTTCATCCTACCGTTTGATGTGGCGGCATAGCTTTCCATTTCGGCTTTTATCCAGTTACGCGCGGCACCTATTCCGGTTGTCTTGCTGGTGGTATCGCTAAGCGTGTTGCGGCTCTTAAAGCTAACTAGTTTACGTACAATGGCCTCAATGTTTTTTGATGATACCTCGTCAACCATTTGGCTGATGGCCGCATCGCGGCGGATAGTGGTTTGCGCGAGGGTGGGTATTGCGCACATTAATAAAAGTAAAAGTTTGATATATTTCATCGTCAGTTAATTTTAAATCACCGAAAAGATACAAAAAGAGACGCAAAATATAGCGTCTCTACAGGATATTGTTACTCTTCCTCATCCCCTGCTATTGCCAGCATATCATCAACCTGTTTAAAATTGCTGCGTACAAAGTGGCACCAGTCACATTCTTTTTTACCGCAGCCGGTGTTAAAATCATGCGCTAATATCTTTTGATAAACAGTAGTGATCTGCCCGGTTACAATCTCAATATCTTCAGGGGTAATAACAATTTTTTCTCTTGGGTATTTATCTTCAACAGGTTCAACAAAATCGAAGACCGTACTTACCACTTCCCAGTCGTTACTGCGATCATTATCTATTAGTATTTTATAAAACACTGCCTGACGCCAGTAATCGCCGCCATCAGGTTTGTCATTGGTTGGGCGCAGCAGTTTGTCTTTGGCGTTTTTTAGTTTACCGGTTTTATAGTCGACAATAGTTGCCAGCTTGCCATCAAACTCTATCTTATCCAGGTTACCTTTAATTGGCACACCTTCAATTTCGATGTTTTTGATGCCGCGCTCGGTTACGGCTACTTTGTTCCATTGAGTTACGTTTTGCTCGTAGTATGGGGGTAGTATCTTGTCGCCATAATCAACCCGTAGTTTAAATTCTTCTTTGGTAAACGAGTCGCGGTTACGGTACATGTACCATTTAAACTCCTTCATAAACTGTTCAGTCGATGGGAAATTATCGTCATCATCCTTCAACCATCTAAAGGCCTTGTTAAGCGCCCAGTGCACCGCCTGCCCAAACGTTGCCGATGGGCTTTTACCAGATGGCACCCTAATTAAACATTGGAAGTAAAACCGCAGCGGGCAATCCAAATAATTACTTAAATGGGTAACCGATAGTGTATAGTTTTGCAATAACTGGTTAATGTAACCATGATCTATCAGCTCTACTTTCGGCTTATCCGCTTCGCTAAACTGGGTAGCATAAAATTCCATCATAGCGGCTTCGGTAACTTTAGGATGCTCGACAACCATATCGGTTTCGGCTAATATCTCACCGATGAATTGTGATGATTCCTGTTCTTTACCTTTTTTATCTTTATTGGCATAGGATATCATCAGGCATTGTTTGGCCCGTGTTAACGCCACGTAAAACAATCTGCGCGACTCTTCTTTTTGAGCGATCTCATTATTTGAAGCCTGCGTTAAAGTATCGGGGTAGCTAAAACCATTATTGCGGCCTTTACTGTCCCAGGTCTTTTTATCGCAGCCGATAAAGAACACGTGCTCAAACTCCTGCCCTTTGGAGCCATGTGCAGTAAAGAAGTTTACGCCATTGTCCGAATAGATAACCTGGTTCAAATCAAGCCTGATGCTGTTTTTCTTCATCAGGTCGATAGTGGCTATCAGGTCGTTTAGTTTTATTTCGGGACTCTTGCGGCTTTCGTCCTTTAAAAAATCAAAGAAATTGGTGAGCACCTGCATGTAGGTACCCTTATCGGCCTGCTGCATAATGTAGCGCAGTATGCCCATTTTACCAATAACCTGCTGAAATAATTGCTGTAACGTAACACTCAACGCGTCTGTTAATAACAGGTCGATGTTATTGAGCAGGTATTTCATTTCCACATTTGGCGCGGCGTCAAACAGACCTGTTTGTGCAGGCATGCGGATCTCATGTATATACCTGCGCAATGATGTTTTGGGCACATTATTGGCCGAGGTAACAAAGTTCTCTTTTGATACCGCGATGCTGGCTTTAGCGATCTCTATCGGCGGGATACTGAAGAAATCATAATGCAATATTTCAAACAGCAACTCATCGCCACTATAGGGCGAATCCAGCTCCATAGCTAAATAGCGCAATATGTTAATTATTTTTTCACCGAATGGAATAGTCAGCACGTCTATTTTACGGCGGGTGTTAACCGCTATTTTCTGAGCGTCTAAAAACTGTATCAGCGCCTCTACCTGGTTATGGTTGCGGTAAATAACCGCTATCTCGCTCGGCGGGGTACAGCTATCTACCAAATGTTTTATGCTGATAGCCACATCCACCATTTCCTGATCGGGGTTTTCGTATTCGCGGATGACCGGCTTTACTACTAACTCATTAAACCTTGAGTGCGATGATTGCAGGCTTTTATCCAGCTGCAATTGCTTAGTTAATCGTTCATTATTATTGTTGATGAGCGCTTTTGATATATCCAGTATATGTTGATTGGACCTATAATTATGTTTAAGCACCACAGTTGATAACGTACTTACATAATCGGTAGCAAAGTCCAGTATGTTCTTCATGTTGGCACCCTGGAACTTGAAGATAGATTGATCATCATCACCCACCACAAATACGTTGGGTGTTTCCCAGTAATTCAACAGAAATTTAAGCAACTCGTTTTGCGACCCGCTGGTATCCTGGAACTCGTCTACCAAAATATAATGATAGCGTTCCTGGTATTTGCGTAATATCTCTTCGTTTTCGCGGAAAGCTTTTAGTACCCAAATAATCATGTCGTCATAATCATAACGGCCACGGGCCTTCATTTTGGCATCGTAACGTTGGTACTCGACAACTGCTGCCAGCAGCTTCTTCATCATGTCATGCGCCGCATCAATGTCTTTTTGTTTGGGGTCGCCAATGGCTATGCCTTTGGCTGCGTTTGCTCTTTTGTAGATAAACTCTTCGCGATTGGGCAGATCCTCTAAATATTCGTTGATAGCTTTTTCAATGAACTGCTCGTTCCAGTTCTCGCGTTTCATGGTCGAGAACAGGTTTTTCAGCCTGGGCACATCGTAATATACATCGCCCGTAAAACGCTTTAATAAATGGTCGTTAGGGAAATCATCCACCAACTCCCTGAATAACATGGCCGATTCCAGGTCAGATAACGGCTCCAGGTTCAGTTTACCAAAGTATTCCAGGTTTTCCTGTATCACCTCATTACAAAAAGCATGGAAGGTATATATGTGTATGCGGTAAGCATCGGGGCCAATAAACTCGAACAAGCGCTTGCGCATGGCTACCGCGCCGGCATCGGTATAGGTTAGGCAAAGTATCTCGCCGGGCAGGGCATCGGTATCCGTCAATATCTTGCCTATACGGGCCGCCAGTATCTGCGTTTTACCCGTACCCGGGCCGGCAATAACCAGCACCGGGCCATCCATTTTATTTACGGCAGCCAATTGCTCGGGGTTTAAACCGGCCAAAGCTTCCTGGAATTTTTGATTGTATTTGTTGGGATTGGATTGCATCATTGTTTAGTAAAGATAGTAAAGGATAGATGACGTGTTGAACTATCCTATTAAAATATTCATTTTACATTTATAGTCTAGATTAATTTTTATGTAAATTTCCTCTATAAATCTTTTA
>DHIR01000063.1:12083-17094 GCA_002403905.1 Mucilaginibacter sp. UBA4741 | reverse complement strand
TGTCATTTCGAACGAAGAGAGAAATCTATTCATAGCAAAGTCGCCTCATTACCGTGTATAGATTTCTCGCTAGCGCTCGAAATGACAATTTTTATAATTTGGTTTTATACAAAATGTAACAAACCCCATATATAGTTTGATAAAACGTGATATAAAGTTTATAATTGTCAAACCATTATAAACTTTATATAAAAATGAATAAGCTGACAAACGGCGATTATGTAGTATTTGCAATTTACTTTTGTGTTGTTGCCATTTACGGATTTTGGGTTTACAGACGCAAGCACAACGCGGATGCTACCTCTAAAGATTATTTCTTAGCAGAAGGTTCGCTTACCTGGTGGGCCATTGGCGCCTCACTTATCGCATCAAACATCTCGGCCGAGCAATTTATAGGCATGAGCGGTTCGGGCTTTAAAATGGGTCTTGCCATTGCTACTTACGAGTGGATGGCTGCTGCTACATTGATAATTGTAGCGGTTTTCTTTATCCCAGTATATCTTAAAAACAAGATATTCACTATGCCGCAGTTTCTTAACCAGCGGTATAATGGTACGGTAGCAATGATCATGGCTATTTTCTGGCTGTTATTATATGTGGTGGTTAACCTAACCTCTATACTGTATTTAGGTGCATTGGCAGTAAGCAGTATATCGGGCGTTAGCATAAATGCCTGTATTTGGGGCATGGCCATATTCGCTGTAATTATCACCCTGGGTGGTATGAAAGTAATTGGTTATACAGACGTTATACAAGTATTCTTTTTAATACTGGGTGGTTTGGTAACTACCTATATTGCTGTTAACCTGGTATCTGACCACTTTGGTGGCGGTGGCTTTTTACATGGCTTGTCGGTAATGAAGTCGCAAGCCGGCGATCACTTCCACATGATCTTTAAAACCGACAACCCCAACTACCTCGACCTACCGGGCCTGAGCGTATTAATTGGCGGTATGTGGATTGTTAACTTAAACTATTGGGGCTGTAACCAATACATTACCCAACGTGCGTTAGGTGCCGATTTAAAAACAGCTCGCGGTGGTATCCTTTTCGCGGCTTTCTTAAAATTATTAATGCCCGTAATTGTAGTGTTGCCGGGTATAGCCGCATTTATCTTGTACAAACAGGACGTATTTGACTTCGCTAGTAAAATGACTATCGGCGGCGAAGTAAATCCGGACAAGTCATATCCAATCTTGCTAAACTTATTGCCTTCTGGTTTAAAAGGTTTATCATTCGCAGCATTAACTGCTGCGGTTGTAGCCTCATTGGCGGGTAAGGCAAACAGTATAGCTACCATATTTACTTTAGATGTTTACAAAAAGATCAATCCGGGCTCGACCGATAAAAATTTAGTTGTTGTTGGCAAAATAACTGTGGTTATAGCCATGTTATTAGGTATTGTTTTATGTACCCATTTAGGCATTGACAAAAAAGGTGGCTTCCAATACATACAGGAGTATACGGGCTTTGTATCGCCGGGTATATTTGCCATGTTTATTTTGGGTTTCTTCTGGAAAAAAACCACATCAAGCGCGGCTTTATTTGCTACGGTTGGTGGGTTTATTTTATCTGTTGGATTTAAAGTTATGCCTATGTATATCAACCTTCAGGGGCTGGCATCATCCGGCTTTTCCGCTAAAAACGCGGCGGGTGTTTATGAAATGCCGTTTATTGACCGTATGGGATTTGTGTTCCTGATTTGCGTTGTAGGTATGTATATCATATCAATGATAGAGAACGCTGATGGCAAAAAAGTTCACGGGTTAGAAGTAGATCCAAGCATGTTCAAAACATCAAAAAGTTTTGCAGTAGGCACCCTTATAATTGGCGGTATATTGGTTGCTTTGTACTCTATGTTCTGGTAAGAGATAATAGCTAATAACAATAAAAGTCCCGGCCAAAAACCGGGACTTTTTTATTAAACAAATATTCTTGTTTCATCTTTTTTCACTATATCAAAATCAGCCTATTTGTAATTATTTGACTATCAATTCAATGTATCAAAATTGCCTATAAAATAACTAACGAATAAGTTGTTTTATTTTGTTTCACTACGTTTTCATAAATAGATACAATTCAAATAGTTGACTAAAAATTTTGTTTCATTTGTTTCATCTGTCTTATATTTTCGTGAAACAAAATCAAACAAATTATTCCCCATTGCCTAAAATAATGTTTATTTGTATCTGATAACATCACCTAATAATGATCAGTAATTTAGAACAAACTTTCCGCTGGTATGGCCCTAATGACGCGGTTACACTAGCCGCCGTAAGTCATACAGGTGCTACCGGCATTGTTAACGCCTTGCACCATATCCCAACAGGCGAAGTATGGAGCCTGGATGAGATAAAAAAACGTAAGGATATTATAGAAGCAGGTGGCTTTACATGGTCGGTTGTAGAGAGCGTTAATGTGCACGACAGCATTAAAACCGCCGAGCCAGAGCGTGAGCAGCATATCAAAAACTATATAGAAACGCTAAAGAACCTATCTGCCGCAGGTATAAAAACAGTATGCTACAACTTTATGCCTGTGCTTGACTGGACACGTAGTGATATAGACTACCGTTTGCCAAACGGTGCTTCTGCCCTGCGTTTTCATGCCCCGGCATGGCGGGCTTTTGATCTTTATATATTAGAGCGTCCCGAAGCCTTTAACGAATTTACAGCCGAAGAGCAACAAGCCGCAAAAAAATACCTGGACAGTTTAAGTAGCCAAGAAATCACAACCCTAACCAATAACATGATGGCCGGCTTGCCGGGCACCAAAGATGTAATGACTATTGAGCAGTTCAGAGGTTTCCTGAGCAGATACGATGGTGTAGACGCTGCTGCTTTAAAGGCCAATATGGCCTATTTTTTACAAGCCATTATACCCGATGCCGAAAGGTTAGGTATAAAGATGTGCGTACACCCTGACGATCCGCCGTTCCCGATATTTGGTTTGCCGAGGATCGTATCAACAGAAAAAGATTTGAATGATGTGGTTAATGCCGCACCTTCGCCAAGCAACGGCCTAACCTTCTGCACCGGGTCGTTAGGTGCCCGTGGCGATAATGATTTGCCGGGTATAGTTGAAAGATTGGGCCAGCATTTCCATTTCCTGCACCTGCGTAACGTTAAACGTGAGGATGACGGCAGTTTTTATGAGGATAACCACTTAGAAGGCAGTACAGATATGTATGCCGTAATGAAAAACCTGGTGCTTGAACAAAAGAAAAGACAAGAAGCGGGCCGTACAGATATTGCCATCCCTATGCGCCCGGATCATGGACATAAATTATTAGATGATTTTAATTATGATACCTTCCCCGGTTATTCGGTTATTGGCCGGTTAAAGGGATTGGCAGAGTTACGTGGTTTGGAGTTGGGTGTAAAAAGGAGTTTGTTAGATAGCTAGTATTAATTTGTATCGCAATATTTACAAGCCCATAGCGTAATACTGTGGGCTTTTCTTTTTAATATTACCTAACCAATTAAGCTATTTAGTATGAAAGCATTCTTTACCTGTTTACTACTATGTATTTCCCTTTCAGGGTTTTCTGCCGACTATAACATCCTGACTTTTGGCGCTAAAGCTGATGGGAAAACACTAAACACCAAAGCTATACAAGCGGCTATAGATAAATGCAGTACCCAACATGGCGGACGCGTTATTGTGCCAGCCGGAGTTTTCATGTCGGGCACTATCGTTCTTAAAAATGATGTGACCCTTTACCTGATGGAAGGTGCCGAAATAAAGGCCAGCCCCGAAGCAAAAGACTATCCCGACCAAATAACTCCTGAAGGAAAAAAAGTAACCTGGGCTGTTATTGTCGCTATAAACGCCAACCGAATTTCGCTTGCCGGGCCGGGTACAATTAATGGCAATGGTGCTGCGCCTGCTTTTCAGTTAGGTGACGATACCGCGCCGGGTTATAAAGGTGTCCGTCCTAACATAATTACTATGATTGGCTGTAAGGATGTGGAGATATTGAATGTGCATTTATTAAACTCGCCGCATTGGATGGAAACCTACGTGCGCTGCGTAAACCTGCACATGAAAGGTGTACAGATTTACAATCATTCCAACTTAAATAATGATGGCATTGATATCGACAGTAAAAATGTACTGATAGAAGATTGCAACATAGATTCGGACGATGATGGTATTTGCTTAAAAAGCGATGATCCGAAAATACCTTGCGAGAATGTTACTATCCGTAATTGCACCGTAGCATCAAATTGTAACGCTATTAAATTTGGCACCGGTTCAAGAAGCGGTTTTAAAAACATCAATATCAGTAATATAACTATCCATAAAGCATCGCAAGATCTGTTTAGGCATTGGATAAAAGGTATTAAATTTTTAGATCAGCCCATAACCGTGCTATCAGGCATAGCTATCGAAAATGTTGATGGCGGCTTTACCGATAACGTTGTTATAAACAATGTTAATATGGAAGATATACAAACGCCTATTTTCATCAGGTTTGGTAACCGGGGTTCGTTAAGATACAAGGGGTCAGAGCCTTATGTTCCGGGGCATTTGCGCAATGTAATTATCAGCAATATAACGGCGGTTAGTCATAGCAAGATCACTTCAAGCATTACCGGCTTCCCTGGGTATGATGTTGAGAATGTGCAGTTAAACAACATCAAAATAAGCACGTTAGGTAACGGCACCGCTGACGAAGCCAATATCAAGCCAGCCGAAAATGCAACCGGGTATCCTGAAAACAGGATGTTTGGCGCGGTATTACCATCAAGCGGATTTTATATCAGACACGTTAAAGGTATCTCATTAAATAATATCACCTTGCAAACCCGCAATAGTGATGAGCGGCCTAACATTATAATGGATGATGTAAAGGACGTGCAAATAAATTTGCTAAATACTGAGGACCAGCCGATCAATAACTCAACTTTAAAATTGATCAATTGCCAGAATCTGTTATGGCTGCACCCTCAGGTAAAAAACTCAAACACCCCTATTTTAATGGTTGATGGAAATAAAACCACTGAGA
>DHIR01000063.1:0-11862 GCA_002403905.1 Mucilaginibacter sp. UBA4741 | reverse complement strand
GAAATAAAACCACTGAGATAAATATTGTTGGTTTAAATGGTAATAAAGAAAAAGTAAAAACAACGGATGTAATTGTTAAAGGAACCGTTACTATTAATTAATAGCAGCCTAAAACTATTAAGCATTGTATAGGGTTATGTTTATGTTGCCTCACTACTGCAACCGTTTACTAATTTAATGCGTATCTATCTATAAACAACATATGCCTCATATAGCAGCAACAGCTACCATAAACCTTCCTTATAAAACTAAACAACAAGACGTAAAAAAACAGGCGCATGATCTTTTCTCGGCCAACTTCCCGCAAACAGATCGTTTAATTTTTGCTTTTGATAATACAGAGATCATTACCCGTAATTTTTGTAAGCCCCTATCCTATTACGCCGAACCTAATACTTTTGAGGAACGGAATAATGATTATCTGCAAATCGCGCTCGAATATTCTGTACAGGCTATTGAAGATTGCGTAGCTAAAGCAGGGATAAAAAAAGAAGATATTACCGACATTATATTTGTATCAACAACCGGTTTAGCTACGCCGAGTATAGACGCGCTGATCATAAATAAAATGCGACTTAACCAGCACATTAATCGCAGTCCGCTATGGGGATTGGGTTGTGGCGGTGGTGTATCTGGCATGGCTAAAGCTAATATGGCGGCAATTGCCAATCCCGATGCTGTAGTTTTGTTAGTTGCGGTTGAGTTATGTTCACTAACCCTTATTAAAAGTGATTACAGCAAGAGCAACTTTATAGGCTCAAGCTTATTCTCGGACGGTATAGCTGCTTGTATTATCAAGGGTGACAACTATACCCAACCAAACAACAAAGTTGATTACATAGCTGCCAGCAGTAAACTATATTATGATTCGTTGGATGTAATGGGCTGGGATTTCCAGGATACGGGTTTTAAGGTACTTTTCTCGAAGGATATACCTACGTTTATACATGAGAACGTAAAGCAGGACATTACTGAATTTTTAGCAAAACACAACTTACAGTTAAGTGATATTAAAAACTTCATTTTTCATCCCGGTGGCAAAAAGGTATTGGATGCATATACCGATGCCTTAGGTGTTGAAGGCGATTTTTTAAATAAAACCCGCACCATAATGAATGATAACGGTAACATGAGCAGCGCTACTGTTTTATATGTATTGGAGCAATTTATGAGCGAAGGTTTTGAAGATGGTTACGGTTTAATGATGGCTATGGGGCCAGGGTTTTCGAGCGAAATGGTATTGTTAAAGCTAACTAACAACTAAGCATGTATTTTATAATATTCATTTCCTTTTTGATAGTGCAACGATTATCAGAACTATACATATCCAGCCGAAACGAAAAATGGTTGTTGCAAAACGGTGCTATACAATACGGGCAAAGTCATTATCCGTATATGGTGGCTATGCACACCTTATTTATTATATCGATCATAGTTGAGTATAATTTGAGAGGCGGAACGCCTATAAGCTGGGGGTTTTTAATAGCTTTTCTTTTGGTGCTATCGTTTAAATTCTGGGCGCTATCATCATTGGGGAAATATTGGAACACAAAAATCTATCGCGTACCGGGCGTATATCCTGTAAAAAAAGGGCCATACAAAATATTTAAACACCCTAATTATATGGAGGTTGTATGCGAGATAGCACTTATCCCTTTAGTATTTCAGCTATATTATACAGCAATAATATTCACCCTGCTTAATGCCGCTATGTTAACGGTGAGAATAGGTGTAGAAAATAAAGCATGGGCCAAATGAGGTAAAGGAGCAAGGTAAATATCATTCGATAATAAGACCTTTACCTTACTAAGTTAACTCACTGTCTTTTTTGGTCTTGCTGGTTCTATAGGCCAGGTAATAAAAAACCAGGAACATACCGCCGAATATAAATATTTCGGGATCATTGTTAAAATAAGGAAAAACAGGGATTGCTTTGTAAATTGTCAACGCAAGAGAAATCAGGGCGCACAAAGCGAATAGGTATGAGAACAATCGTTTCATTGTAATTAGGGGTTAGGTTATAACTGATCCTCAATTGTTTGATTATCAACTATAACGAACCTAATTTACTCCTTTTAGGTTTAAAATAAAAGAGACGGCGTTAATTGTAATTTTCTTTTTACACAAAATGCGCCAAACGAAATTTTTTGCTTTTAACGACTATAAATCAGCCTGTTATCACCTAATTTACACTCACAATGCTGTTTATACTCTTTTAAATACTGATGCAGCAAGTGGTGGTAATATTATATTAATAGAATTGTCTTTACCATGCCAGCTAACAGGTTCGCTTTTCAAGGTTCCGTTACTAGTTATCCCGCTACCCCAGAATTTCTGCGTGTCCGAGTTAAATATCTCTTTCCAATTACCGGCTGCTGGTACACCCACCCTAAAGTCATGGCGAGATACAGGTGTCATGTTTAATACAATCAATAAGTCGTTTTTAGCATCATGTCCTTTACGCACAAATGCCAGTACAGAATCGTTGGCATTACCACCATCTATCCATTCAAAGCCTTCGGGAGCAAAAGCCTTTTCATATAAAGCCGGTTCAGTTTTGTATAACTGATTAAGTGCCATTACTGTTTGGCGTATCCCCTGATGATTTGGATATGATAACACGTGCCATGGCAAGGCTTTCTCAAAGTTCCATTCATCGCCTTGCCCAAATTCGGCACCCATAAATAACAATTTAGCCCCCGGATGGGTAAACATATAACTGTAAACTAAACGCAGGTTGGCAAATTGTTGCCACTCATCGCCGGGCATTTTGCGTAGCATGGAGCCTTTGCCATATACCACCTCGTCATGCGAGAAAGGCAGCATAAAGTTTTCGGTAAAGGCGTATAGCAAGCTAAAAGTAAGTACGCTGTGGTGATATTTTCTGTTGATCGGGTCTTCAGAGAAATACTTTATGGTATCATGCATCCAGCCCATCATCCATTTCATACCAAAACCAAGTCCGCCTAAAAATACAGGGCGGCTTACGCCTGTAAATGAAGTTGATTCTTCGGCAATAGTTTGTATGTCCGGAAAGTGGCTATAGCAAGCCTCATTAAATTCTTTTAAAAACGATACGGCTTCTAAATTTTCATTACCGCCATAAATATTAGTCTCCCATTCTCCTGCCTCACGCGAGTAATCCAGGTAAAGCATAGAGGCCACCGCGTCAACACGTAAACCATCAACATGGTACCTATCCAGCCAAAATATGGCGTTACTTATTAAAAACGCCCTAACTTCGTTACGTCCGTAATTAAATATGTATGATTTCCAGTCCGGATGAAAGCCTTTGCGCATATCGGCGTGCTCATATAAATGCGTGCCGTCAAAATTGTACAACGCCATTGCATCCCCGGGGAAATGCGAAGGCACCCAATCTAATATCACACCTATCCCTTCCTGGTGAAAACGCTCTATTAAATACATTAACTGCTGCGGTGTACCGTAGCGCGACGATGCAGCATAATATCCGCTCACCTGGTAACCCCAGCTTGGATAGTACGGATGTTCGGCAATAGGCATAAACTCTACGTGCGTAAAGCCCATATCTTTTACATAAGGCACCAGCATATCTGCCAGTTGCTCGTAGTTGTAAAACTCATCAGGCTTGTCAAAATCGCGTGCCCATGATCCTAAATGCACTTCGTAAACCGAATAAGGCTTATCTAACGCGTTATGCTGATAGCGGTTAGCCATCCAGCCGGCATCTTTCCACTCATAAAAAGTATCAGCTACAATTGATCCGGTAAGCGGCGGAACTTCCCAACGCAAAGCAAAGGGGTCGCTTTTTTCCAGGTCCTCGCCTGTATTGGAGTTGATAAAATATTTATAGATCTCGCCAACGCCAACATTGGGTATAAAACCTTCCCAAATACCCGAACCATCCCAACGGATATATAATGCGTGCGAAGCCTTGTTCCAGCCATTAAAGTTAGCTATAACAGAAACATAATGTGCGTTAGGCGCCCAAACAGCAAAGTAAGTACCCACCACCCCATTATGCTCCACCACATGCGAGCCCAATTTTTCGTACAGCTTATAGTGCTTGCCTGATTGAAAAAGCGCGATATCAAAATCACTAAAACGGCTGTATGGAATTACAGCTTTATTTTCATCACTTATAATAGTTACAGCTGTTGATTTAGCAGTTTTCTTAACCGTTACTTTCTCTTTTACAACTTTGGCTTTAACAGTTTTTGCTGGTTTTGCTTCCGCAGATGCAGGTTCGGGTTTAGCTATTTTTTTTGCCATGGTGGATAGCCCTTTGGGGCATTTAGATTTAACTCATTTAAGTTAATGAGTTTATTTATAACAATCAAATATATCATTATTGTTTGGTGCGCAAACAATAACTTATTATGATGGGATTAACGCAAACAAAAAAGTCTTACGAAGTTTTTAAAACTTCGTAAGACTTAATCCAATAATCCTCGAATGTTATAAATCCTAGTCCTATTTAGCTATTTCTATTTTCTTAAAATTCTTACTGTATTTAAATTCCAGTATTTTATCGGCATTAATAGCAAAGCCTTTAACGATTTTACCATCAACTGTAATTTTTGAAGGCTTAAACGGCAAACCTTCTACATTAAACTTATACGTTTCATACCTCGGCGTATACAAACCTTCCATGCTTTGCTGTATGGTAAAGCTGGATTTATTACCATTTACCGCGAATTTTTTCTCAGAGTATATATCCTGCTCATAAGCAAACGTTTCGCCATAATCTTCAAAGAAGAAAGAGTTCGCTTCGTAATCGCTGTAATAAACATTCAGTATAACTTCTTCAATTTCTTTTTCGCCTACATATTGCATTACCGGGTATTCTGGTATCACAGAGCCGCCTTTTACAAAAATCGGTATAGTTTCTAGTGGTGTAATTACTTCTACCTCTTTACCGCCGTCAACCAGTTCCAACGTCCAGAAGTTGTACCACTTGCCAACCGGCAGGTAAACTATACGGCTTTTTTGCCCAGGTTCTAATACCGGGCAAATCAATATTTTATCACCATAAGTAAACTCATCCTGGCGGAAATAGTTATCAGATTCAATTTGCTCCTGCATTACTATCGGCCTTAAAATAGGGAAACCATAACGGTGATGCTCCCAGAAGGTTGAGTATAAATAAGGTATCAGCTTATAACGCAGTTCAATAAACTTACGATTGATAGAAGTATAAGGCTCGCCAAAGCTCCATGGCTCACGTTCCTTGGTATCACCGGCAGAGTGCGCGCGCATAAACGGCGAGAAGGTGCCCATTTGTATCCAGCGTGTAAATAGCTCGCCATCAGGCTCACCACTAAAGCCACCTATATCTGTACCACAAAACGAAATACCCGACATAGACAAGCGCTGTAACTGTATATTACCCAATTTTAAATGCTCCCAGGTAGCCACATTATCACCCGTCCAAACAGACGAGTAGCGCTGCACGCCCGAGTAACCCGCCCTGGTAATAGTAAACGGACGTTTATTTTTCATGATGGTGCGCAAACCTTCGTAAGTAGCGCGTACCATTTGCATACCATAAACATTATGCGCCTTACGATGCGATCCGCGATGCCCGTCATACTGGTGACGTACATCATCAGGGAATGTGCTGGTGCCAAATACGGCAGGCTCATTCATATCGTTCCATACACCGGCAACGCCGGCATCAACTAATCCCTGGAATAATCCACCCCACCATTCTCTAACTTCAGGGTTGGTAAAATCAGGAAACTGGCAACGGCCCGGCCAAACATGGCCCTCCATAAAGTAATCATCACTTCGGCGGCAGAAATAGCGATTTTCTTTACCCTCTTTAAACACCCAATAATTATCATCCACACGTATTCCCGGGTCAATAATCACTACTGTTTTAAAACCATCGGCAGCCAATTCCTTCACCATCTTTACAGGGTCAGGAAAATACTTTTTGTTCCAGGTAAAGCAACGGTAGCCATCCATATAATCAATATCCAGGTATATACCATCACAAGGAATCTGTTCTTTACGGAAAGTTTTAGCAATGGCCCTAACCTTAGCCTCCGGGTAATAACTCCAGCGGCATTGGTGGTACCCAAATGCCCAAAGTGGCGGCATTGGATGGGTACCGGTTATAATATGATAATTTTTAACCACGTCCATCATGTGCGGGCCGTGGATATAATAGTATTGTAATTCGCCGCCATCAGCCCAAAAGCTGGTTTTATTTTTTTCTTCGGCACCAAAATCAAAATGGGATTTAAAGGTATTGTCGAAGAAAATACCATGCGAGATGCCTTCGTTTATACTGATATAAAAAGGTATGGTGCGATATATAGGGTCCTGGTTCCACTGGAAAGAATAAGCATCTGTATTCCAGTTAACAAACCTTTTACCTTTTAAATTCAGTTCCGTTGGTTTATCACCTAAGCCAAAAAAGCTCTCTTCGGGCGCGCAGGTTTTTGTACAAAAAACGTAATAACCGCCAAAAGCAACATTTTCTTCCCAGTGCATAGGCACCGCATCAATACTGGTAACCTTATCATTTCTATCAGAAAAAGATATAAAGAAATCTTGCTTGCGTATATGACAGTTAATTACACCTGTTGACACGCGAAACTCTGCATCATTTTCAAATAAAGTAAACGCTGTAGCCGTTTGTACCAACTTAGGTACCGCGTATGAAAACTCTTCCAAAAAAACACCATGGGGCGCTAATCTAACCCGTATTATTTCATCGGTAACAACAACAATTTCAACTTTTGCTTCGCCATCTGTAAAGAAAAATTTATTACCTATCTGGTCTGCATGATTGGGGATACCCAGGTACTTTTTTATAATGGGTTTTATTCCAATGATCGGATTATTAACGTGTTGAAATGTATCATCATCCGCTGCAACTATCTCTTTTTCTAATTCGGGGTCTATTGTATTCTCTTCCATATAACTAATTAAACTATTCGTTCCTGCCCACAAACAATTTATTGTAAAAGCTAAAAACAAGTCGGCAAATGCCTGTTTCAACAGCTAATAAACGATTTTTATTCAATAATTAAGCCATAATCCCAGCGGAAAACATCGACAAATGTGAAAAATTATGAAACTCATAATTTTCAATACCAGAAAGTTAGTTAAATAACAATAGGCATAAAACCCATTGCTATTAAATCAATAATAAATTTATTAAGCGCCCAATATTGTCTTTAGATGTATAACGGCAGCATCTGTGCAAAAAGATATATGTGTTTGTTTCTTTATTAAATTGCGCCCTTTAATTACTTATTATAATGAGCAATCAAAACATCCCCTTCCAGGTAATAAACTGGGATATTATAGCCAAAACAAACCATCCCGGCGAGATAGGTAATTCAACCTGGCAAACACTACAGTTTGCGGGTTTACGTGTAAGAATAGTTGAATATTCTGCGGGTTATATAGCCGACCATCGGTGTCAAAAAGGCCATATTGTACATTGTTTAGAGGGCGTTGTTATTTCTGAAATGGAAACCGGCGAAAAATCAACCCTGACCAAGGGTATGACCTATATAGTTACCGACGAACTAAGCTCCCACCGTTCATTAGCACAAACATGTGTAAAGCTATTGATTATAGATGGGGACTTTTTAAAATATCAGCCGTAGTAAATGATTAATTGGTCATGCCAACGTCTTATCTGTACATCCGCACATTTACATATCTGCACATCTGCTTATCTTTGCAGCAATGAAGCCCGATAAACAGCAGGTATTTTTTATAAATAACGATGAGCAATTTAATGCTGTTGCCCTCCAGGTTTTTCAGCACCAGGCTAAAAATTGTAAAGTTTACGCTGATTTCATTAAGGGTTTAAATATCGATACCGATGGAATAACGACTATACAGCAAATTCCCTTTTTACCTATCCAATTTTTTAAGGCGCATAAAGTAATAAGCTCGCCCGATGATGTACAATTAACTTTTACAAGCTCTGGCACAACAGGTATGATCACCAGCAGCCACTATGTAACAGATGTTAGCTGGTATGAAGAGAGTTTCCGCAAAGCGTTTCAATTATTTTATGGCGATATAAAAGATTATACAGTATTGGCTTTGCTCCCCTCGTATTTAGAGAGACAAGGATCATCGCTTATTTACATGGCACAAGATCTTATAACACAGTCAAACAATCCTGATAGTGGCTTTTATTTGTATAATCATGATGATCTGGCAAAGCAGCTTGCCAAGCAACAACAGGCTAAAAAATCCACTTTATTAATAGGTGTAACATTTGCTTTGCTTGATTTTGTTGAGCAATACCAAATAAATTTCCCCGAACTGATTGTGATGGAAACCGGTGGAATGAAGGGCCGCCGCAAAGAAATGATACGCGAAGAATTGCATGCTACCCTTTGCAAAGGCTTTGGCGTTAAGGCTATACATTCTGAGTATGGGATGACCGAATTATTATCACAAGCCTACTCAAAAGGCGAAGGAATCTTTAGCTGCCCGCCATGGATGCGCATTATTACACGAGATACTAATGATCCATTAAGTTTAGTTACCAACAGCAAAGCCGGCGGCATCAACATTATTGACCTGGCAAATATCAATTCCTGCTCATTTATAGCTACGCAGGATTTAGGAAAGGTGTATGCCGATGGCGATTTTGAAGTACTTGGCCGGTTTGACAATGCCGATATACGCGGTTGTAATTTACTGATAGCGTAAAACTTACTACACAACTAACAGAATTTATATATTTTTGCACTTCAAAAAAGAGAGATAAGATGATCGAGAAATTTTTGCGTGACGAACAGGATCCTAAAGCAATTGAAAAAGTTTATACCCGTTTGGTTGATCTGTTAACCACCGGCGAAGAAATAATATATATAGCCGTACAGAAAAAACCATTGGTAAATTTACTACCTGATTGTATTGCTATAACAAACAAGCGCGTACTATTCTTTACCCCTGCAAACCTTGGCCTATCTATAAAATTTGTTGATTTTGTTTGGAAAGACGTTGTAGACGTTTACACAAAAGAAGAAATTATAGGCGCCATATTCAGCGTAAAAACAACTAATGGTGCCGAAATGGGTGTTGATTACCTGCCTAAAATACAAGCACGTAAGCTATACCAATACGCACAGGAACGTAAAGAAGCCGAACGTGAAGCACGCCGTTTACGCGATCTGGAAGAAAAGCGCGCAGAATCAGGATCTGTACAGTTTGAAACACCATCGCAACCTGTTGCTGCTTTCCAGGCAATACAACCAGTTCAACAACCAGAACCGGCCATTCATTATGAAGAAGTAAAACCCGATGTACTAACCGAAAAACTTAAAAAATTAAGGACTTTGTTTGATAACGGATTAATATCGCAAGAAGAATATAATCACAAAAAGTTGGAGTTGTTAAATGATTTATAGATCAACCCGCCCAAACCTTTCCCGGAAGGGGGGCTTTTAAATTTCAATCAAATAAAAACTTTGAGTTAAAGTCTCCCCTACCGGGGGAGATTTAGAGGGGGCGCAGCCGTTCATCAAAACTGAACGGCTTTTTTGTTACTATTTTAACCGAAGGTGCCAGTTTGTGTAAAGGGTTCATCAGGTAATTAAACTCCTCATTAACTAATGCTGAAGGCACCTTTAAAAGCAATTGGTTGTTTTGCTGCAAAAACCGATTGCCTACCTGCTTTAAAATATTTTGCTCCGGATATTCATTCCAGTTTTTTGGTAGTGCATTAATGTTTAATTCATCAATGCTGTCTGGTGCCTCTATCGTGATCATACAATAATCATCAGGCATATTGGTGGGATTTAAATGCGCCAGCGCCTCTAATACCGCTAACGATCTTGACGATGCCAGGTAAACCATAGCCTTGCCTTCGCTGTTCCAACGGCCACCATATAGACGCGCGCCGTTACCGCTCAAATCATCGGCATAAACACTTCTAACTAAACGGTAAAGTATCATCAGGCAAAAATACCATGTTCAATACGGCCCAGCTCTTTAAAAACCATATCAAAACCAATAGAAGTATCTAAAAGCGAAACCGGGGTATCGCCCCTAAAAACATGAACAGGAGTTTTCATCCATATTTTAAATTTATCCATCGAGCCAAAAACTTCTTCGCCGCGGGTATATAAACGGGCTAGCTCAACGGCTTTCTCTGCGTATTCTGTTTTAATGATCTCATCATCATCATAACGCTGTAACGTGCGTTCTGAGATATGCATGATGTTTGCAAACTCCTGAAGTGTTAAAGATATTTTTTTAGCCAGGGCCATTAGGCCATGTTTGGGTAGACCTTGTCGAGTGGCTTTTAAAATATCATAGCTACCCATTATATTAAATTGCCTTGCTGCATTACCTATTGCTGTTGCAAACAAATTGGTTGATGAAACATTGTAAGCAACTGCTGGTTCACCTAATTCATTTTTGGCTATATCATCTTTTTTATGTTTCATAATTTACGACATTTATCCAAAAATAAATACTTTTTGTCGTAATTTCAAATTATTCTACTAATAATTAAAAAATAATTTTTCCTAACTATTTGTTTCCTTATTAATATAATCTAATTCTCTCCACGGATCATCACAAATACTTATCAATGTCGAATCTTTCTTTCCCTTTTGAAGGAAGATATATTTTTCAAATAGTTTATGATAGGAGTTGACTTTATCATCCTCATTTACTTTGGCCTTATTAATATAAAGTCCACCGTTTGCAATTAATCTTTTGATCTCCCCTTTTGATTCAAATAATTTCTTTGACGTATCATTTTCAACAGGATAATATATTTCAAACAGAAAATCAATTACATTATTAAATAGCGTGTGAACAGTATGTTTGGGAATAAAGAACTTATTACTGCTTGAAAAGATTTTTAAAAACTTATTTTCTGTTAATTCCTCAAGATCTATCCATTTAAAATTTTTATTTTGCCAGAATTCAATATTTTTTTGAACTAATAAATACTCCTCTTCCCCATGAACTCTAGTCGTTATATCCTTAGCTAACGCTTTTTGTAGCACACGTAAATGAGGTGCAGCGTCCTGTTCAATTTCTAATTTCTCGATTATATGTTTATCAAATAAAGTAAATATTCGAATGTATGTTTTGGCATCCACATCATTCGTATTTAACCAAAATTGATAGAAATCAAACACACTTGTTTTACTTTTATCCAGCCAGATATTACCGCCCTCAGTTTTTCCAAACTTCGAGCCGTCTGATTTTTTGATCAATTGCGTAGTTAAAGCAAATGCTTCGCCTCCACCTTTACGGCGAACCAGTTCTGTACCAGTAACAATATTGCCCCATTGGTCAGACCCGCCCATTTGTAGTTTGCAATCCTTATGTTTCCACAAATAGTAAAAATCATAACCTTGCACCAATTGGTAGGTAAATTCAGTAAATGACATCCCGGTTTCACCCTCCAGCCTTTTCTTTACCGAGTCTTTAGCCATCATGTAATTAACTGTGATGTGCTTGCCAACCTCGCGTATAAAATCAAGGAAAGTAAAATCCTTAAACCAATCAAAATTGTTAACCATTTCGGCGCTATTGACACCGCTGGTAAAATCAAGAAATTTCTCTAATTGCGCCTTTATACCTGCCAGGTTCTTCTGTAAAACATCTTCTGATAGCAAATTACGCTCTGCAGATTTTCCCGAAGGATCACCCACCATACCAGTAGCGCCACCAACCAATGCAAGCGGCTTATGGCCGGCACGTTGAAAGTGTATCATGGTCATGATCTGCGCCAGGCTGCCAACATGTAATGAATCAGCAGTTGGGTCAAACCCAATATAGCCGGATGTCATACCCTTATTTAACAAGTCCTCAGTTCCGGGCATAATATCATGCAACATGCCCCGCCAGCGTAATTCTTCAACAAAGTTCATT
>DHIR01000001.1:586-5549 GCA_002403905.1 Mucilaginibacter sp. UBA4741 | reverse complement strand
TCAGGATGGGTAGGTTGATTGAACCTGTCAGCAATGGCAGGGCAAGATTAATGATAGAAGTCGTCACAAACGAAACAGAACCCGGCTTACAGATTTGCTGCTGATTAAAACACCCTCTTCCCTTGCGGGAGGGGGTGTTTTTGTTGCATGGTAATCTCGCTGATTAAGTTAACCGGGTTTATTCATATAATAATATTAATTGCTTACCTGGTTTTTATTAGGTGTTATAACAGTTGCTTATTGATTAAATTTACTGTTTCAATTAAACCAAAAAGAAACTTTAAATCATTTTCAAATATATTTTTATATTTTACCGTATTACAATTATTTAATTGCTTTATCTTTGGTACTGTATTGATTATTAATTATATATATATTTTTTCACTAATTGCATACTGAGTTTAAGTTGAAAAAAATCCCTATATTTAACATTTATTGGCATATTAAGCACAATTTTGATAGCCAATCAACCCTAATACCCTATTGACCGTAATGACTGTGCGTATAAATTTTAAGCTATTATATATATTCATTATATTGTTTTTATCAACGTGTACATCAGATGTTAAGGATAAAGCTGCTAAAAAGGTTAGTCAAAAAAAGCAACAAGTGAAAACTACTGCAATTGCCAAATTAAAAACACAAGCGGGCGGCCAGGGCGCTGTTCAAGTTACCGGCCCGGCCCGCACCACTATGCTTAAGCCTGTGAATAAGGCGAAGCTGCAAGAAAAAACAGCTATTAAGAATAATAATATTGCCGGGACAAACATTATAAAAAAGGATAAATTAAAGGTTAAAACCACTGTTCCTAAATCTTCTCCGGGCAGCATAAATTTAAAACCAACTAATTTAAAGGCTAAAGTTGCTGTTCCCAGGTCAAATATTAGCCGTATAAATCAAGGTGATAATGCCAAAGTTGCTGTACATGATACTGCCGGTTCATCAACTACCATAAGCGTGGCGGTTGCCAACACTGTTGACACCTCATCAACGAGGCCCGATACTAAACCTGTAACCCCGCATCCCGATAAAATAATTACTTCAACAGCAGACATCGGTTTAAAAACTGACGCGTTATCGGTTCAGGGAAACACCTTTGAACGCGCGTTAAAAATGAAGATGGATTCGCTTGCTAATGCCAGCATGCCAACATTCGCAAATCAGCCATTTCTCCCCAACGATGCTATGCAAAGTGTAATGACGCCTTCGGGTTTTGGAGGTTACGGCGCTTATTTATTCGGGGGCATTGGGGGCGTATACCCCGCTGTTTACACTACAAAGGCTGATTTAATTGGCTCTATAGGTTTTTGTGTAGGTAATTCTGATAAAGCTATCAATTTTGCCTCCAGTATTAATATAGGAAAGGTGCATAATTTAAGTGACCTCACTGCTAATTTTATTATAAGCAGGCGGGTTTTTACAGGTAGCAGTATTTCTTTAGGCGGCTTGCAGTTATTAGCCAGTTCCATATTATCAGATGCTCCCGGAGAAACATTTTATTTTGCTTTTAGCCATTCCATTCAATCAATACCTTCAAGAACTCCGGGATATTCGGCGCTTACTTATACTATAGGTATTGGTAATGGCCGGTTTTGGCAAAAAAGCCCGGATGATATCGCGGCCGGCAGGGGGAAATATGGAACAGGTGTTTTTGGGAATATATCCTATGAAATTATGCGGCGTGTAAACTTAAATGCTGAATGGACCGGAATGAACCTCGGTATATCTGCCGGCATAAGGCCTTTTGCTGATTCTCCCTTTTCGATAGGCGTAGGCGCTGCCGATTTAACCCGTTATTCTTCCGACAAGCCATCAATGATATTCTCAATGGGATACCCTCTTTCTTTAACCAGATAAAAAAATGAAAAAACTTATCTTTATTTTATGGCTGATTATAGCATCAATTGGTATAAAAAATGCCAGGGCACAAAGCGGTGTAAACGGTAATTCTGACTGGCACACACCTATACTTACGCCAACGGTTACTGTAACAACCACTACAACCACTACAACACCATCTGTACAAACAGGTGTTGTCACGGTTGCTACGCCTACAGCACCAGCAATGCCTTCAATTTCTGTTGTTTCTCCGGTTTCGGTTGTTAGCCTCCTGCCCGCTACGCCTACAATGCCATCATTACCGGCAGTACCAACGGTTCAGGCGGCAGCACCAACGGTTCAGGCGGCAGCGCCAACAGTCCAGGCGGCAGCACCAACGGCTCAAACAGTAGCGCCAACGGCTCAGACAGTAGCGCCAACATTTCAGGCTCAATTAGTAGCACAGATACCTTCAACACCGTCATTGCCTCCTGTTCCGCCAGTTTCACCTATTCCTGAACTAAGTATACAATAATTAAAATTGGGCCAAGACAAACAGTATTACGCTATATGTTAAAAAAACTATTAAAATCAATAAAATGAAAACCCGGGCAAAAGTTAAATTTACATATTGTATATTTTTCATGTTGCTGTATAATATTAGCAGTGCACAAATTTCGCAGCCGCGCACTTTTGAATTTAAACGGGGAGATGAGTTTCAAAAAGAAACCTCTATAAATTCAACGTGCACTATTCAACGCGGAAATCAAAAGCTGACCGTAAATTCAACTTCTTCTGTTACCAAATTATACAAAGTAACAGCTGTTACCGGTACAAACTATGAATTTAGGGTAAGTATCCAAAAGATGGATGATTCGCTAAGCGCGCTGAGGCAAAAATTGCATTATAACTCAGGAACACCAATAGATCCGACTTCCCGAATTGAAAAAGCCCTGGATTATATGATGAACAAATCTGTTACTGTCAAAGTTGATAGAAATGGTATTATTTTGTCAAAAGATATATCGCCAGAATTTGCGAATGATACCCTGCTGGCATTCACCGGTATACAGCCGGAATTATTTATTGAGGGGAAAACATTTGGTTTGCTTGCAAATTTCAAATCCGACAAGCTAAAGAAAGGGAAAACATGGACGAATAAACCTACTGGAACCGACAAACAAAAAGCGGTTACCAAATATACCGTATATACTGTATCTGATACCACGACGGTCATTAGATTTACAAGTACGGTGACTGACAGGTCGGTGAATAGTAATACTAACGGCACGTATGTACTCGATAATAAATCAGGTCTTGTAAAGGAAAGGTTTATACAAAGCCTTTCTGCCGGATACGCGGTTATTGGTAAAACTATTTTTGTAACTACCAGGAGCAGCAGCATACATGAAACCTGTGGAAAGAACCCTAGTAATAATGCTTTCGCTCAAAATCGACAATAATTACTGTTAGCTATTTATAACTAACAGTAATTATTGCTTTTAATTTCCCCCTCAGCACCATATTTAATCAGGTTATTTCATTTTAATAACTATTTGCTCAAACAACTCCTGGTATAAAGTGTTTAGTTTCCTATACAAATCCTATATATTAGTGTATTACTATAAACTTATCTATTTGAGCAAACATGGCTAAAATCTTAATTATTGACGATGAACGGGCGATCCGCAATACCTTACGCGAAATATTGGAATATGAAGATTATGAAGTTGAGGACATAGACAATGGCATTGACGGATTAGAACTGATCCGTAAAAATGATTACGACCTCATCCTTTGCGACATAAAAATGAGCCGTATGGATGGTATGGAAGTATTGAGCGAGGGTTTAGCCATTAAACCCGATCTTCCTTTCATCATGATATCGGGCCACGGAACGGTTGAAACCGCCGTTGAGGCCAGCAAAATGGGCGCTTTTGATTTTATTTCAAAACCACCCGACCTGAACCGCCTGCTCATTACAGTACGTAACGCTTTAGACAGGGGCAGCCTGGTTGTTGAAACAAAAGTATTAAAACGCAAAATATCAAAAGTACGCCCCATACTGGGTGAATCGCAGCCTGTTATAAAAATAAAAGAAACTATTGAACGTGTTGCCCCCACCGATGCGCGGGTATTAATAACAGGGGCAAATGGCACTGGTAAAGAACTGGTGGCGCGCTGGCTGCACGAAAAATCAAATCGCTCGCACTCGCCTTTAATTGAAGTGAACTGCGCTGCCATACCATCAGAATTAATTGAAAGCGAATTGTTCGGGCATGAAAAAGGCTCGTTTACATCGGCTATTAAACAGCGAATAGGCAAGTTTGAAGCGGCATCGGGCGGTACGCTTTTTTTGGATGAGATAGGCGACATGAGCCACTCTACCCAGGCAAAGGTTTTGCGCGCCCTGCAGGAAAATAAAATAACCCGGGTTGGCGGCGAAAAAGAAATTGAAGTGGATGTGCGCGTTGTTTCGGCAACAAACAAGGACCTTTTAAAAGAAATTGATGCCGGTAATTTTCGCATGGACCTTTACCATCGCCTCAGTGTAATTTTAATACACGTACCACCTTTAACCGAGCGCAGGGATGATATAGCCCTGCTTACCCATAGCTTTTTGGAAGAAATATGTAATGATTATGGTATGCTGCCTAAAAAAATATCTGAAAACGGCATTGAGGCCCTTAAAGCCTTACCGTGGACGGGCAACATACGGGAGCTAAGGAACATGGTTGAACGTTTGATCATTCTGAGCGATAAAACCATAACTGATGACGATGTAAGGGCATTTGCGAACCCATCGGCACCGGTAGCTGCCACCAACGGAACAGCAGCCCCGCAAACCGATTTTAACCAGTTTAAGAACTTCCAGGATTATAAAGATTTTGCCGAACGCGAGTATATTAAATTCAAACTGGAAAAAAACAACTGGAACGTATCAAAAACTGCTGATGATATTGATATACAGCGCAGCCACCTTTACAGCAAGATAGAGAAATACGGGTTGAAGAGGGGCGAGTAATTTAATGAGTGAATGATGGAATGAGTGATTGAGTGAATGTTTTTTATAGGAAAACTGATAAAACGTATCTTAGTACCTGTCTAAAAATAATAGAGTGGACCAGGTGGACCAGGTGGACCA
>DHIR01000001.1:0-434 GCA_002403905.1 Mucilaginibacter sp. UBA4741 | reverse complement strand
GACCAGGTGGACCAGGTGGACCAGCTATTTAAAAAATATTTTGTAAGGAATTTAATAGCTGTTATAAACAAAAATAATTTATCGCTTTTAGACAAAACCAAACTTCTTATTTATTCACCATAAACAAACCACAACATGAAAAAATTAGTCTTTTTTATTGCCTTTTTTACACTGGCCTGTAGTTCGGTGTTCGCGCAAATGACCAAAGAGCAGGTTATTACCGAATGGAAACGAGCCAAAGTTTACACCAAAGCTTACCTGGACGCAATGCCTGCCGCCGGTTATACCTATAAAGCTACGCCGGAGATACGCACCTTTGCCCAGCAAATGCTGCACCTGGCCGATGCTAATTATTTTTTCCTCTCTACAGCAAGCGGAAAGCCAAACCCCCTGGGCAAGGCATCAGCAGAAAAAACTATAGCGCTGTCTCTTAT
>DHIR01000154.1 GCA_002403905.1 Mucilaginibacter sp. UBA4741 | reverse complement strand
GCAACAGCCACTTGATACAAAAAGCAACCAAAAAAATCAAGTCAGGCCGATCGCTGCCACCGCTCAAGCCAGACTCCCGGCCGCGCGCCCTGACAGGCCTTTGCGCTTCTTTAGCATTTTTCATAATACGAAATCTTGGTTCTGTAGATAAACCGTCATACGGGCAGCTTCGGGCGAAATCAGGTAAAACAAGTCGGGCCGTGCGGTGGCAAAAGGACCGGGCCTTAGGTTTTACCTGATTTGCAGCGCATAAGGCCTGTGCGGCGAAGAAGCCTCCCGGATGACTTGATTTATCCACTTGTTGTTTGTTTTTAATGGTGCGGATGAGATCGCTGCGCTAAGTTTTTGGTTCTTTTCATCAAGGAAAAGAACAAAGCCACCGCGGCAATTGAGCGGGGCAAGCCAAGCGCGCAAAGGCAACCGCCCTACACTCCCCACTCCCCACCACTACTGACAAAACAGTGCCACCATTTTAGGTTTTTATCCTCCGTATCTTGCATAAAAACTTTTATAAATGAGTAGTTACAGAGAAAACCCAACCTTCGAACGACCCGTCGAGATCGAGCTGATCCGGTCCATGTCGAACCGGAAATTAACCGCCAAAGAAAACAAACAGCTTGATAAATACCTGCAAGGCCCGCCCGACAGCGGCGATGCCTTCATTATTAAACCCGCCGCCGACTGGCTGGAAACCCCGGAGGACTCTAATGCGGGCATGCTCTTCGGCGATTTTTGGTACCAGGGCGAGCTATGCATTATGTTTGCCGATACCAACGTAGGCAAATCCATCCTTGCCGTGCAAATAGGCGATAGCCTGAGCCGTGGCGTACCCATCCCCGGTATTGGCGGCGGCCGACCGGCAGAGAAAGTGCTGTATTTCGATTTCGAATTGAGCGCCGCGTAATTTAAAAAACGCTACAGCAGCGATCTGCATGGCAACTACCAGTTTGGCCCGGGCTTTACGCGGTTGGTGTTTAACCCCGAGGCCGATGGTGCCCGCAAGTTTGCCACCTATGCCGACTACCTTAACAACGCTATCGAGAACGTATTGATAACCAGCGGCGCCCATATCCTGATAATTGATAACATTACCTGCCTGCGCAGCAGTACCGAAGCCGCCGCCAGCGCCGTAGCGTTAATGAGCAAACTGCAGGCTATAAAGAACCAGTACGGCCTGTCTGTTTTGGTGCTGGCGCATACACCCAAGCGCAATCCCGCCAGGCCCATTGGCCGTAATGACCTGCAAGGCAGCAAAATGCTCATCAACTTTACAGACAGCGCCTTTGCCATTGGCGAGAGCCAGACCGATAAAAGCCTGCGCTACCTTAAACAAATAAAGCAACGCAGCGGTACGCTGGTACACGGTGCCGATAGCGTTTGCCTTTGCCGCATGATAAAGCCTTACAATTTCCTGCATTTTGACATTTGCGGTCGCGAACCCGAGGCCCGCCACCTGCTGCACTACACCGACCAGCAACGCAAAGCTACCGAGGACCGCATGATCCAACTGCATGAACAGGGCAAAAGCCTGCGCGCCATAGCCGCCGAAACCAATAGCTCGTTAGGTACGGTGGCAAGGTTGGTGAGGAGGTTGGAGAAGGTGTGATTCGAAACTGGCCGAAGTTACGCTATCGCTAAACTTCAACCAGCGGGGACTTTTTGGTTGTGTTTCGTCCTAAAATAAGACCAAAAGTAATTTCAATCTGTTATCTTAGCTACGTGAAAGATATTGCCCTGCCCTTGTTGGTGTTATCACACCAACAACGGCGGAGAGTATTAACTACGAATTATGAAAAAGTCAATATTATTTTTTTTGCTTATCACTACCGTTTATTGCAAAGCGCAGGATGTCAAGGTTCTAATACAAAACGCAGACTCATTAGCTCGTAAAAATGATTTTAAGGCGGCGGCTAAGTATGATCAATGCATCGACCTTGTGCTAAACCATAATCAACCCGTTGATGATATAGCCTGGTCATTTTTATTATTTCATGCTATAAATGTTAACCCCGAAAACTCCTCGAAATATACGGACCTGCTTTATGGAACGCGCGCTGAAAAAATGAAAGATAAAATCGCGATGCTTAGTGATATGGGTGTTAGCAGTATTTTTTCATTTTCATATCGCGAGCCTACGGTTATTGTAGTAGGCACACCACCCTATATTTTGTTGGATAAGGATAAAAAAATGCTCGTTTGGCAATTTCATGAATCAGTGTATTTTCAAGCCTTCGGAACCTTTGATACTTATAAGCCCTTAAAAATTAATGACAAATTATTACTTGACCTGTTAAAAGATCATACAAAAGATCTTCTTCAAGAAAAAATTACGCCGAGGTATTTAAAACATTTCGAACAGCGAGAGTATGAGTTCGTGTTTTACAGTGGCGGAGCAGAGTTTAAAAAAAATATGGATAATGATGATTTTGTAGATTACCAAGGAGAAAACGGTGTTATCTGGGCAGTTAGAAGAAAACCCATAATAGATGCGGCGCATGAGACCTATCAGGCAAATATTAAAACCTATTTTTTTAAGCTGTTTCCACTAATCCGTTTAAATAGCTCCCAGTATTGGGATATCATTAACTCCGGCACAGAAAGAGCAAGAGTTGGTAAATTCGATTAAAATAAATGAACCTTTATATAAAAGCCCCCCCCGCTGGCGCAAGTATGTCGAGTTGGGCATGCGGGCAAACGCTACTTGTGCCTATACCGTTATGCTTATGTATAGATTTTTCATCTTCTGGCGCGAGTATGCAGCGCAGGCCAAAAGCGTGGCGTACTCGTGACGCTATAAACCATATGATGCCACCGCACATTTTGCTGGTAATAACACCAACAAAGGCGGGCGCACACATCCCCAACACGTCATAGCGAGCGAAGCGTGGCTATCTCTGCGCGCCAGGTCGCACGTCAACCTATCGTGTAGAGATCGCCACACTCGTACCTCGTTCGCGATGACGGGGTGGAGAGGTGGCCGCGTTAACGATGGGAGCGGATACCGGCCCCTTCGAGGGCCTCAGGGCAGGCCGCGCCTAACGCCTTGTGTGCGTATGAGCGTACAGCGTGGGCCGCAGGCAACGCCCATATCCCAGGTATTAGACTATTTTGCCAAAACCTGCATTACGCCTATAGTTGCAGACTACAAGCATATAGGCCCGAAGTTGCAAACTTAGGACAGCGGCTGATAACACCAACAAAGGCGCAGAATATTCTGATTAATGTATGAGTGCCATCGGCACGACGTATGTTGTAGCAACGGGTTTTAACCCGTTGAAGAATATGCCGCCATTTTATGAGTGCCATAGGCACGACCCATATTAACAACGGGTTTGCCAATCGCTTCAATTATATATGGGTCGAACCTACGGCTCTTTTATTTGTTTTTCTTGTCTGTGTCCAACGGATTAAAATCCGTTGCTACAATATGGAGCGAGGCTGCGCCTCTGGTATTTGCCAATTAAATCCTTTTTCGTAATTAACATTATATCTGTTACTACAAATCCGGACTAACGTTAGGACAGCATAACCAAGCCGGTAATCCTTAGCAACCGCCTTTGCGAAAGTTACGTTTAAAAATTAGCTTACCATTTTGCTCTACATAGTCGCCCGATACGATTGGATAGGTATATTTGGGCGCGTACGATACGCTATGGCTTTTTATAATTATTTTGTCGTTAACTTTAAGGCTATGCAATTGCTTAAATTCATTGTTAAAGTTCAAAAAATTTTTGTCAGACTTTTCGGGCCCAAAACTAAGAATATAATCGTCGTCATTGATCTTCACCATCACTCCGAAACCCAATAATGAGCCTGGCGGAAGAGAAAGAGAGGTTACAACTCCCTCCATATTAGTATAATCCTTAATGTGCTTCCTAATTTTAGCGGCACCGGCATACACTTTTTTACCTTCGGGAGACCCTTCCCATTTTTTGTACTTTATACCATCGGGGGTAGCTTCCCATTTTTTCATTGCAGCTTTCCTTTCAGCAGCAGAGAGGGGCTTTGAAGTTGATTTTTTAGAAGCTTCATCTTTGATTTCACGATTAGCAAATACTAGTCCGCTCACCACAACCAGCGGTAAGATCAGCGCATAAATTACTTTTTTCATATTTTTTGTGGGTTTATTAAATAACATAGAGATTCTCCTGATAAATTAGATCGCATAAGACATACTTTTTTATTTTTCATATTCGTTCAAATTTGATTCAGCGAAATTACTTTGATATTTTTTAGCCCGGGGAATTTGGATTGTAAATAAAAATGTAAACTTTGTAAATAAAAACTTGACACTATGCATCTTAGTCGAAATCTCCTCGCCGGAAAACGCATATACCTGTTCGGATTGATAGTACTGCTATTTATCTCCGTAATCTGCGTGGCTTTCGGTATGACCGGCAGTGACGACTTTGATATCGCCAGAAGGGAAGTTTTACTCCGGAGGATAGGAGATGAACTGCTCACGCAGTCGGGCGACAGTAAATCAAGGGTGCTTCCGGTAAAAAAGATCGCAGAAAATGAGTACCAGATCAGGTTTGAGAAGGAGCTTACTTTTCAATCGGACTCCCTGGTGAATACTACGCGGCGTTTGTTGGCCAATGACCCGTTCGCACGTGATTATGTTGTTAACGTTCTTAACCGTGGCAGCTCCAGTGTGGCCTATGGATACGCAATATCCAAAAATAAGAAAAATGATATTGTACCATGCAGAGGAAGAAAGCAGCCAAGAGGACGTTACATGATCAACATTAAATTTAAACCGACAGGCATAAATACAGCAAAGAATGGATATCTTTTGGGCAGCCTACCATTTTTAGCATTTGTTGGTTTTATTTTTTTTAGGTCTGTTAAGCCGCGAAGAGCTTTACCTGAGGATGATCAGCATACGAGCATGATTACTTTGGGCTCAGTTTTGTTCGACCCGAAGAATCGGAAGCTGATAATAAACGGAAAAACAATAGACCTGACCGGAACTGAAACCCGTTTGCTCCGAATTTTCGCGTTGTCGCCCAACGAGACTATAGAGAGAAGCCGGCTGCAAAAAGAGATATGGGAAGATGAAGGTGTTATTGTGGGGCGTAGCCTGGATATGTTCATCTCAAAACTTAGAAAAAAATTGGAAGTTGATCCGAATATTAAAATTGTTGTTGTACGCAGCAAAGGATATAGGCTTGAGGTTAGCTCTTAAGAAGAATCTTCAACTTGTCTCGAATTAATGACGCGGTTTAATAAAGTCTCCCCTACCGGGGGAGATTTAGAGGGGGCTTCGTATTCAAATTATTACAAAACAGATGATCGATTTTTTGACTGTCGTATAGAAATAATTGTAACTTTATTTCCCAAACCAATTAACATAAACCAATTATTTTAATACTCATGGAGAAGAGAAGAGAATTCATTAAAAAAGTGGCTATTACAACCGGCGGCCTTGTATTGGGCGCCAAAACTTTTGGCTTTACCGCAAAAAGTTATAACCGTATAATAGGCGCTAATGATCGTATACACGTAGCTATCATAGGGTTAAATGGCCGTGGCGGCAGTATGTGTACCACATTTGCTAAACAGCCAAATTGCCTGGTACAAACCGTATGCGATGTGGATTCAAGAACTATCCCAATAACTCAGAAAAAAGTGGCTACAGCCAGCAAAGGTGATGCCCCAAAAGGCGAAGGTGATGTACGTAAAGTATTAGCCGAAAAAGATCTTGATGCTATATATATAGCAACCCCTGACCACTGGCACGCGCCACTAGCTATAATGGGCTGCCAGGCAGGTAAGCACGTATATGTTGAAAAACCACTAAGCCACAACCCACATGAGGGCGAACTGGCTGTAGCCGCAGCCCGTAAATATAAACGTATTGTACAAATGGGTGCACAGCGTCGCTCGTCACCATTGGCTATACAGTGCGTTAATGAGTTGCATAACGGTGTTATAGGCCGTGTATATTTTGCAAAAGCATGGTATACCAATAACCGTAAAGCAAACTTTTATAAACCGGCAGCTGTTCCGAGTTGGTTAGACTATGAGTTATGGCAGGGCCCTGCACCACGTAAGCCTTATATGGATGGTTTAATCCATTACAACTGGCATTGGAAGTGGGATTACGGAACCGGCGAAGCATTAAACAATGGTACCCACGAAGTAGATTTGGCCCGTTGGGGATTAGGCGTAGAGTTGCCAACCCGTGTATCATCAATAGGTGGCCGTTACCAGTTTAAAGATGATTGGCAAACCCCGGATACCCAAATTGTAACTATGGATTACCCGGGTCGTGTATCGCTGATGTGGGAGAACAGAAGTTCGAACGGTATGAAGATAGAAGGCGCAGACCGTGGTGTAATATTTTATGGCGATAATGGAAGCGTAAATACCGATGGCGAAAATTACTCGATCTTCGATCAGAACGGTAAACTGGTAAAAGAAGTTAAAAAAGCAGGCCCGGCAGAAGATGCAGGTATACAGGGCCGTAACACCGCCAGCCCAAGCTTAGGCATGGATAGCCAGCACGTAGCTAACTTTTTAGAAAGTATCCGCGATAATAAAAGGCCAAATTGCGATGTGGAATTAGGTTATAAGAGCGTTGTTGCCATGCAGTTAGGAAACATATCATGGCGTGTTGGCCGCGATTTGCATCTTGACCCTACAAACGCGCATATATTGAATGATCCTGAAGCACAAAAACTATGGGGCCGTACTTATGAGCCTGGATGGGCACCAAAAGTTTAATCCGTTGCCACAAACACAGACAAACAATTAACAACTTTTATAAATTGACCAAATAATGTTAAAATATTCTGGTTTAAGCAGTGGCTTGTTAGCTGCTGCTTTTATTTTAAATATGGGTATGGCTAATGCAGATGTTCCTAAACATCCGGCACCCAAAAAAGCTATTGTAAAACATGCTGTTGTTGAAACCTCGCGTATGGCGTGGTGGAGCAAAGCACGTTTTGGTATGTTTATACACTGGGGCGTGTACAGCGTACCCGCCGGTGTGTACGAAGGCAAACAATTTAAAGGTTTGGGCGAATGGTTAATGCACGATGCTAAGATACCGGTAGATACCTACCAGGCTTACGCTAAGGATTTTAACCCAACCGAATACGATCCCGAAAAATGGGTGCTGATGGCTAAAGCCGCCGGTATGAAATACATTGTAATTACCACCAAACACCATGATGGTTTTGCCATGTTCGATTCGAAAGCTAGTGACTGGAACATTGTAAAACGTACCCCTTATGGCAAAGATGTTATAAAAATGCTGGCTGATGCTTGCCGTAAATATAATATGAAGCTGGGTTTCTACTACTCGCAAGCTAACGACTGGAACAATGCCGGTGGTGCAGCGGCAGGCGGCCATTGGGATAAAAAACAGGATGGCAGCTTTGACGATTATTTAGACAGAGTGGCTATCCCCCAAATAAAAGAGATCTTGAATAATTATGGCGATGTAGCCGAGCTTTGGTGGGATGTACCAACGGATATGACCAAAGAGCGCGCGGCTAAAATTACACCGCTGCTTGCAGCTCATCCAAACATTATTACCAACAACAGGTTGGGCGGCGGTGTACAAGGCGACCTGGAAACCCCCGAGCAATATATACCGGCAACCGGTTTCCCGGGCCGTTATTGGGAAACCTGTATGACCATGAATGATACCTGGGGCTTTAAAACCAATGATCATAACTGGAAATCGAGCAAAATGCTGATTCATAACCTGGTTGATATTGCCTCTAAAGGTGGTAACTATCTGTTGAACGTTGGCCCGCAATCAAACGGTAAATTTCCTGAGCCAATAGTTGGTATATTGAGTGATATAGGCGCCTGGACCAAAGTAAATGGCGAAGCTATTTATGGTACTACTGCTAGCCCTTTCCGAAGGTTGCCGTGGGGTAGATGTACAACCAAAGAGCAGGCTGATGGTAATACTACGCTTTACCTGCACGTATTTGATTGGCCAACTAATGGCGAACTGGTAGTACCGGGATTAGATAACGCGGTTATATCAGTAAAAATGCTGGCAAATGGCACGGCTTTAAAAAGTAAGAAAACTGCTGATGGCGTATCGATCACCGTACCTGCTACAGCAACAAACGAAAACGCGACTGTCATAAAATTGCTGATAAAAGGCAGGCCGAAGGTTACGCAACTTGTTGCATCTGCCGAAGCTGATGGCTCGTTTGTATTAAATCCGTTTGATGCTGAGGTAAAAGGCTCAGTACAGGCAGAAGGTTCAAGAACGCCGAACCTGGGCTATTGGACGGACCCAAAATCGGTAGTATCATGGCAAATTAAGGTTGCTAAAACCGGTACTTATACTATGGAAGCAGCAGCATCGGCACTTAAAGATGACCAGGCTATTAACATAACCATTGGTGACCAAACTGTAACCACCTCAATTAAGGGCACAACCAGCATGACTAAGTACAATAAAATGAGCCTTGGCGAAATTAAAATTACCAAAGCCGGCGTAAACACAATCACCATAACTGCTGTACCTACAAACTGGCAGTATATAAACTTGCGTGCCATAACCTTTAAGCCGGTTAATTAAAAGAGACCATAGAAATGAAGAGAAATTTATTGCTGACACTAGCGCTGGTACTTTCGCTTGTTTTTGTTACCGAGGTAAAAGCAGCCAAAGTTGATACGGTGGAAACCTATAGCGATGCTATGCACAAAAAAATAAAAGCGGTAGTTATTACCCCTGCCGATTATGCGCAGGGCAAAGCCTACCCGGTTGTTTATTTATTGCATGGTGCCGGTGGTAACTATAAACAATTTTATGGTCTTAATCCGGGTATTGCGGCATTGGCAGATTATTATCACCTGATGATAGTTTGTGCCGATGGCGGCGTTACCAGTTGGTATTTTGACAGCCCGGTTGATCCGGCTTTTAAGTACGAAACTTATGTTACCAAAGAACTGATAGGCTTTATCGACAAGAATTATAAGACCATTAAAAATAAAACCGGTCGCGCAATTTCGGGTTTGAGCATGGGCGGGCATGGTGCAATGTACCTGGCTATCCGTCACCAGGACCTGTTTGGCGCAGTGGGTAGTATGAGTGGTGGGGTTGATATTCGCCCGTTCCCTAAAAATTGGGATTTGGCTAAGCGCTTGGGCACTTATGCGGAAAACTCGGAGAACTGGGAGAAAAATACAGTTACTAATATGCTATACCTGTTAACAGCAAACTCGTTGGCTATAACTTTTGATTGCGGTACCGATGATTTCTTTTTTAAAGTGAATACCGAGCTGCACGAAAAAATGATGGAACGAAATATCCCGCATGATTTTACGGCTCGCCCGGGAGCGCATACATCGCAGTATTGGGCTAATTCTATTCAGTATCACTTGTTGTTTTTTAGTAATTATTTTAAAAAGGCAAATCCGCAATAGATCACAGATAAGACTTGCGAAGTTTTTAAACGGCGGAGCCCTCAATGAGGCCTTTAAAAACAAACAACACCGAATTAAACTTCGCAAGTCTGTTTGTCCCATTGAACTAATAAACTTTTATACAAATACCATTACATTACCATGTCTTACCAACCATCAGAACAACGATACCAATCAATGCCTTATAAACGCAGTGGCAAAAGCGGCTTAAAGCTGCCTGCTGTATCATTGGGCCTATGGCAAAACTTTGGCTATTATGATCAGCTTGAAAATAGCCGTAATATCCTTAAAACTGCTTTTGATAATGGCGTTACCCATATCGACCTTGCTAATAACTACGGCCCGCCTCCGGGATCAGCCGAAGAGAATTTTGGGCGGATTTTACATTCTGATTTCCGCGACCATCGCGATGAGTTGATCATATCATCAAAAGCGGGCTATACTATGTGGGATGGTCCTTATGGCGATTGGGGAACCAAGAAATACCTGGTATCAAGTTTAGATCAAAGTTTAAAACGGATGAAGCTGGACTATGTGGATATATTTTATCACCATCGCCCTGACCCGGAAACCCCATTGGAAGAAACAATGGCGGCTTTGGATCTGATCGTACGCCAGGGAAAGGCTTTATATGTGGGTATATCAAACTATAAGGCACCCGAAGCTAAACAAGCTATCACTATGCTAAAGCAAATGGGAACGCCTATAATAATCCATCAGCCTAAATATTCTATGTTTGAGCGTTGGGTTGAAGATGGCTTACTGGATGTGCTGGAAGAAGAGGGGCTAGGTTGTATACCGTTTTCGCCATTGGCGCAGGGATTGTTAACCGATAAATATTTGCATGGCATACCGGCAGATTCGCGCGCTTTAAAAGTGGGCGACTCGTTAACCGAAAACAGCATCACCCCTGACAAGATAGAGAAAGTTAAAAAACTAAATGATCTTGCTAAACAACGCGGGCAGAAACTAGCTCACATGGCGTTGTCATGGATTTTAAAAGACGATAGGATAACATCGGTGCTGGTAGGTGCCAGTAAGCCCGAGCAGTTGCTTGACTCGTTAAAATGTTTAGAGAACACCAAATTCACACAAGAAGAACTAAGTATTATTGACGGGATATTGAAATAATAACCTCGCTGATTAGGTAAATCGGCCTTTTAAAAACAGGTAGGAGTTAAAGCTCGGTAGAAAAGAAAAAGGAGAACAGTCGTGCCATCGGTACGATACTAAGTAGCATACCTATGGCATGCAAACCTTTTGGCTAATGTTTTCTACCGAGCTTTTTGCGTCTACGATGCATTTGATTATCAATTCCTTTAACTTAAACTTAATGACATTGGGCTTTAGCCAGAAGCCTTTAGCGACAATTTGATTTAGACCCCTTCTTAAAAGTTAGTGCAATTTTTCTGTTACATTTTCTCTCATTGCTGTCCGGTTAAAATTTT
>DHIR01000203.1:2897-11357 GCA_002403905.1 Mucilaginibacter sp. UBA4741 | reverse complement strand
ACAGCAAAATATGCTGACGCTCGATATCTCCCAAATTCAAAGTAGCGGTGATACTTTCTTTAGTTCTTCAGATACGGCGTATTTGATTTTCCTTTTGATCGGAATTGTAGGCTATTTCACTGTACCGAGTACCGCTAATTACATTGTTAATGCAGGAGGCGGGAATGGTTTACTTCAAAAGGTCAACACCCTGGTGATGAGTAGTAGCAGGGCTATGACCTCTACCTTATCCGGCGCAGGAAATATGGCTGCTGATGCCTTTGGCGATCAGCGCGAAAATGTCAGTAACAGTATGTCCGACAATGCCATGAACGAGGACTATTTCAAAGACAAAGTATCAGGGAAATAAACCCCCTAACCCCCTAAAGGGGGAATTAATTAACAGAATTATTAACGATTAAAAACAAAAAGTCTCTCCGCCAATTGGCGGAGGAGATTTAGAGGGGCTTGGCCTTATGTTTAAACAACTTAGAAACATCGAAACCGCTTTCCGGCACATTAAACGGTTCAGCATCTTTTTGATCGCGGCGACCGTGCTGATCACTTCTTTTAGCTTACTGATGAGCTACAAGCTGGTGACTGAAGCGCAGAACAGGATACATATCCTTTATAACGGTAAACTTTTAGAAGCCTTTGCATCTACGCGTAAGGCTAATTTACCCGTTGAATTAAGGGATCATATCAAAACTTTCCACCATTATTTCTTTGACCAAAGTCCGGATGATAAGGAGATCAAAAAGAATATCACCAAAGCATTGTATCTCGCTGACCGGTCGGCTAAGAAACAGTATGATAACCTGGTCGAATCCGGTTATTACAATAACCTGGTATCCGCGAACATTTCGCAGCAGATAGAAGTGGATAGTATCCATTTGGATATTAACAGCGAACCCTACCAGTTCACCTGTTATGCCACGGAAAAACTGATCAGAGCCAGTAATACGGTGATCCGCAAACTGGTGACGCAGGGCGTGATCAGGGATTTGGGAGCACAGACCGATGATAACCCGCATGGTTTTTTGATCCAGCAATGGCAGATACTGGACAATGGGGACGAAAGTAAACTACCGCAACCATGAGGTTATTTAAAAAAAGGGAGCAGCAATTAAGCGCCGGACAGGAACAGCGGGCAGGGAAAATAGCAGGCAGCATCCTGAAGGGCCAGCGAAAGGCAGCGGATTACCTCAACCGTAAAGCAGCGGGTATGCCGGGCAGACGGTTATTGTTCCTGCTTATTGCCTTTTGCCTGGCCTCCGGCAGCTATTGCTTATACCTGTTGCTGCGGGTATTTATTTGATTATTTATTAACCACTAAAAATTATATTTTATGACAAATCAAAGAGTAGACAAACGCAGGATATTACTATTCCTGCCCTTACTGTTATTGCCCTTCGCGGCATTAGCCTTTTACGCCCTGGGGGGCGGCCATAAAGCGGCAGCAACAAATATTGCTTCCGCAAAAGGTATCAATACGGTATTGCCGGATGCGCAGTTCAAAAAGGAGGTGCCTACCGACAAAATGAGTATTTATGACATGGCTAAAAACGATTCTACGCATTCAGGTACCAAAGAGATCAAGGCGATTGCGGGAAACCTGGGTTATAATGAGACCGGCGATATTCAAACTAAACAGATCGATGCTAAACTGGCCACTATTAACAAGCAGATGAATACGCCTTATACCGCGCCGAAAAATGTTGCAGCGCCGGCAAGCTATGCGGGTTCGGGCGATGTTTCCAATTCCAGGGATGTTGCCCGTTTGGAAAGCCTGATGAAAAACATGCAGAACGGCGGGGGAAAAGACCCGGAGATGGCGCAGCTCAATACCCTGATGGATAAAATACTGGATGTACAGAATCCGGGACGGATCAAGGAAAGGTTATCAAAAAATGACCATATAAAACCCGATAGTTTATTTAAAGCCATACCTGCGGTTATCGAGGGCAATCAGAAAGTTACGGAGGGTTCTGTGGTTAAATTACGTTTACTGGATAGCCTAATCCTGAACGGGCAATGTATTCCAAAAGGGCAATTGGTCTATGGGCTGGCCGCCCTCAGTAACCAGCGGCTGAACCTGGAAATCAAAAACATCCGTTTGGGTAACGCTATTGTCCCGGTCAACCTGACCGTATTTGATAAAAGAGATGCCATGCCCGGTATCAATGCGCCGGAAGCGGTCATTGGTAACGCGATAGGTGGCGGCGCGGTTAATGCGCTGCAAAATATGCAGTTCATGGGTATGGATCAATCTTTAAGTGTGCAAGCGGCGGGGGCCGGTATTGATGCGGCTAAATCACTCTTTTCCAAAAAGATTAGACGCATTAAGGTAAAGTTGAAAGGGGGCTATCCGCTCTTGCTGCGTGACAATACGAAGAAGAATCATTAATCACCATTTAATTAATCTTAAATACGATGAACAAAAACAATTTAGAAAATTTACAGGGCGAAATGAGAGCCTTGAAGTTTGATGATCATTTCATCAAACAGATGGAAGAACACATGGAGAAGAACCTCCCGGCTTTTGAACTCAAAGGCCAGCTTCCTGCGGATAAAGGGCAGATGGACGTAACCCTGCACTTTAAACGATCCGAACAATCGGAATACTATTATTTTAACCGGTATGACCTGGCATTGAGTAAAGCCAAACCTTTAGAAAACGACTTGAAATATTTGGTTATTACGCCAAACGAGCCGGGGAAAAAACCGGATAACCTGATCCGCAAGTTTGACAGCCCGGCGGAGGCTATCGAATTCTTTAAGACTCAAACCGGAAAGTCTGAGCTTGCCATTGGTAAAAACACGAAGGAAGACCTGCCTTTTAAACAAACTGCGGCCACCATGAAGGATGGTAAAGTGGATTATGTCAGCAAGGAGTTTAACCAGGCTTATTACAGCCCAGCCTTATCCAATTCGCATTATGTAGAAAAAGGGGTTGGGTATAATGTGCAACAGGGTTCCAATATGTTGCAGGGACGGTCTGCTTACCGTGATGACCTCGTTAGCCGGGCCGGGGAACAATATAAAGCATGGAACGCCATTGCTTTTGATAAGCCAAAGGATAAATACGGTAATTATAAAGTGCAGCAGTATAACGAAAACTATGGCTTTGACGTAAAAAAGTCATTGGACGAATACCGCATCAAACAATTGGACGACCCTAAAAAGTCAGCGGAAATTATCACCGAACTGAAAGATGGTAACCGCCCTGTAGTTACGGTGGAAGGTAAAGACGGCAAAGATGTGGCAATGCGGATTGAAGCGGTGCCCCGCTATGGTAACATTAACTTTTTTCAGCTGAACGGTAAGCCGGAAAAACGTGAGGAATTACTCAAAGAACAAAAACAGGAACAATCCTTATCCAAAGGCAATAGCAAAAAGAAAGACCTCGCCGAAAGCCATGAAATGAGCATGTAATGCTTTAAGAAGCGATTCATCATTTTTTTATAAATTCACGTTTTAAAAACCAATTAAATTATGTCAACATTTCAAAAGTTAAAAGACTTAGTAGCAGCCACAGAAGCAGATGCCATCGCATTTCATACCAAAAATAATAAAGCCGCAGGAACACGTTTGAGAAAAGCTTACCAGGAGATTAAAGTATTGGCACAAAAAGGCCGTGCGGAGGTATCTGAACTGAAAAGTAAAGCGGGTAAATAAGCTTATTTCAAGCTGTTTTTAAGAAAGGGTTGCCGAATTTTCGGCAACCCTTTCTATTTTCAATGGTCTAATCCTTTATATTCAGGCATTCTGCCATTTTCAGTACAAATTGATGATAAGCAAAATTATCACCCATTTTTAACCTGGTCAGCAGGTAATCATATTTCAAGTCATTCAGGTGATCGGTCAGGAATGTTTCCCAGCTTTCCCCGATACCGGCATCTTCAACAGCGGCAATAACTCTTTCCTGCTCCATCCTATCCAATACGATCTTATAATCTTCCTTAAAGTCCCAGCCATTTATGCAGACTTTAAAATCCTTGAAACTGGTATAAGGGGATATATCGATTTGCATTTCCTTTGCCAGTATTTCGCCAATCCTGTTTACTTCGGCTTCATTTTCATCATTCTTTTGGTGGATGTCCGCAAGTACGTTGACATAACTCAAAAACTTTTTTTTGCTCCCCTGCCACTGTGGCCGCCAGTGTTCAGGTGTGTAATATTGACCGGGCAACAGGCTGCCCCTGGCTTTTGCCCTACGGGCAATGCCGATGACGGCCTCTTCAAAAAGATGTTTTAAGGTAGGGCCTGAACCCTTTATCAGGGCAAATAAACTTGGAACAGCCAGGATAGTCCCTGATTTGGTCAATGCGGAACAAATCTCCTTGATCTCACTCGTATCGTTTGAACAGCGAAGTTCTTGTAATAGGATGCTTTCTTTATCCTCCAGTTCCCCGCCGATCAGGTCGCCCTGGCTCAATTCGCGGATAATTTGTTTAATGTTTTCTTTCATGTTAACTTTTGGAGGTAATTTAAATGTTCCTCGATCTCAAAATCTTCTTCGGGCATAGTTCCTCCTGTGATGCAGGTAAAACAGGAAAGGCCAACTTCAGCAGCGCCTATTACCCATATAGGGTTTCCGCAAGCGCATTTGGTGCCCGAAAGGGCTGCATGGAGTATGTCTCTTAAACGCTCTTCCACGACTTGTTTCTTTTCAGAAGGGTTATCCCTTACAAATAGTTCTACATATTCTTTGATAGATATAGGTTCAAACATAAGCTGTTATTTTTTACTTCAAATCTAAATAGCTTTTTACTGCTCATCAAATTCAAATTCTATTGATGGAAACGATTCCCTGATCTTTAGTTGGTTAACCAGGCTGGGCGGTACATTTTTTATCAGGGCATAGTAACTAATCAGCTTACGTTTATAACTACTTTTTTCAGTCTCCCAATTTTTTCCGAGTGGTGAGTTGGCATTAAATAAGAATATGGCTAGTTCATGGTTAGAAAATTGTGCCCTTAAAGTCTTTCCATACTCGTATTTTTCAAAATACCACAAGGAACGCTCGTTGCTTATAAAGGTAACTGTCTGGTACAGATGCCGGAAATAATGCCCTAAGTCGGATTGATGCCCGTCTAACAGGCATTGTAAATTCTTTTTTTCTTTTGTACCGATACCGGATTGATTTTCAATTTCCTTATCCCGCTTATTTTTGTAGCCTTCCAGGTTATGAATTAACTGGTTTAAATTTTCTTCGGGCATCTTGTAGTTATTTTTAAGAGAATCCTTTAAAATAACAGAGGAACTTGGGCCTACACCCCAGAAAAATGCTAAGTATGCGACAGCATAAACTTGCTTTGGTGATCGTAAGGGTAATTTTTCATTTTCTACCAGCGGTATAATTTCCATCAACTCTTGGTACATGGCGATAAAGGCATCATGTCCAGATTTACCTTTGGTCTTCATCTGTTCCACATTGCTCCTGTGTAGCTTTAAAAATTCAAAGAAACTAGCTTTAAAACCATTTTTATGGGCATTGGTCGTTTGACTGATTAAGGTGATGATCAATAGTACAACACCCAAAAAGGTGATGATCAAAGAAGCGTTATTACCGATGCTGCTGATCAGATTGTTGGATGAGCCTGTAGACCCTTTGGCATTATCGTATTCAGCCACCGCTTTACTTAGTAAACCGAACTGGTCTTTATATAGAACGAACAGCACAAGAAATGCACCGCTAATAAATGCGACTATGGTGCCAATGATCACTACCCGGTATAAAACGTACCGGTTTTCAGACCATGTTCTTTTCCTTTTATAATTTATTTTTTCTCCCATAAAATACTTTTAGGTAAATGCAGATCCAATACGATATGCAAATTTATAATTCTGATCGCTAAAAAATAGTTTAACATCACACAACATTTACTTTTTAAATATCGGCCTGGTCATAATTACATACGAGGATACACTTTTGATCTTCCGTTTCCTTCCAGCCAAATTCAAAACAGAAATAATAGATACTGCCGTCTTTCTGCTGGCGGATGCTGGTAAAGAACTTAAAATGAAACCCGGCTTCGATCAATAGGTGCCTGCTTACCGGGCATGGCAATTGGCGTGGTGCGGCGATACGTTCCAATATTTTCCGGTTCTTTCGGATCGCTTGCGTTATTTGCCTGATAAAGCCTGGCTCATCTACTAATTCCCCTTGCTGTGCCTTCCGGTTATAGGTATTCCGGCAGGTATCATTGCAGAACTTTTTATCTGTCCGTCCAAATAGTGGTTTATGGCATTGCCAGCAATTATTTTCTATGGGATGGGGGTCTGAATACATGGTGTGTATTTTATGTAGCTGTCTGAAAGTTCTTTATCTGATTTAAAAAACGTTTAAATCGGGTAATTGTGTTTTGAACCGAATAATCATTTTGTTGTGTTCTGTTTTGTGCCGATAAAATGTTTAATATGAAAAATCCAATTTTAGTTACAGAGAGTTTTTCCAGCGGACGTGATACTTATTTTTTTGATTTCAGACTGGATGTTCATAATCGGAAGTATTTGACAATGGCCTGTTGCCAGTTACAGGACGATCAAACCTATAAACGGGCTTCTTTGAGATTTTGGGAACGGGATTTCGAGTTGGTCATCCAGTCATTTTCATCGTTATTCCATCATGCAGCCTATGCGGATAGACAAAGGGGGTTGTTTGATGAACCATTGGCTGCTAAGGGTATTAAAAGCTGGCCGCCTGAATTCCGCCCGCGCGAAAAACTGGCGGAGCAAGGGCGGACTGCGATGGCTGATGCCGAACTACTGGCGATGCTGATCGGTTCGGGTACGCCGAATGAAACAGCGGTTGACCTGGCAGAGCAGATCTTGTTGAGTGTGGATCATGATTTGAAACGTCTTTTTGAGCTGTGCCGGTTCAGGGGTATGGGCATGGCGAAATCTTCGACCATTATTGCGGCGATGGAACTGTCGGCGCGGTTGGTGGCGGCGCAGTCTACAAAAGTGTGGATGAAAAAGGTTTTGTAGGTGTTAGCGCGGTTAGTAACCTAAACAAGAACAGCTATACCCAGTCGCCTTCGCTGCAATAATCACAGTAATAACCCACCTGATGGGTTTCGTGCTTAAGGTAACCCATACCAGCAGGACTTAAATAATCGGTAAAAAGATAGTGTTGGCCGACAAAGGTGTTACAACCCGGACAGATGTTGGCTAAATACCGCTCTTGCCTGGTTTTACTAAAGACAGGTTCTATCAATACGCCTTTACTGCGTGCCAGCTCAATTTCTGTTGGGGTGAAGCTTTCCGGGCCTACACAAGTGCCGCCTCTGGACATGCCAGCTTCAATCACGGCGACTTTCATCGGATGTTTACATTTATAGCAATCCTCCTCAATGATGGTCATAATGGTTTTTTGGAGGAAGTGGTTGCATTCTTTGCATTTAGGATTGAAACAAGTGCCGACAAAATCAGGCTGCACGAGTTTCGCTTTTAAACTTTCCAGTTCATCCTGCGGTTCCAATTTGACCTGCATATAAATGATACCTTTTGCTTCGTAAAATTGGATAGCGACAGCATCGGGTTTTTGCTTGGTCGATAGTTGGATCACGGCAAAAACCTGTTGCTGTTCGTCGAAAAGGGTCATGTCGGGTTTGAAACTTTCGATTTCGTAGCCAGCCTCGGCCTTTTTGACCTTTTTTAGCATATTGCCGGAATGCTTGTTATGACAGTAATTACATTTCCACGAGAGGTTTAAACCCTGTTGGGTATCGATTAACTGTTGCAAATGGTCGGCGATTGACTTTTTAATTAAAACCAGTGATCTTGCCATTGTGATAATTTGGTAATTATTATTAACTATCTATCCAATCATCCTGAGTGGTCGTTGTTTTTAAGGGTAGGTGGTGCCTTAATGTCCTAAACAGTTTCCTTAACTTCTGTGAGGAATCAACCTTTTGAAATGATGGTAAACTCTTATTCAGCCAAAAATCGTTGTCTGAAAATTCTTTTTTATGGGTTTCAAATTTCTTGACCCAAAAGCTTTCAAAAAACGGAACGATCATATATTTATAAAAGCCCACGAAATTTTTTGAATGTATTTTTTCAATACGTGTCATTAAGATAAGGTGCATTTCTGCTGCCGCTATGGCACTGGATTGAAAGGCATATAAAATATAGGCTACAGTAATTACCTGATCTTCTGATGCTCCTTTATAAGTTGCCAAGAGGGTTTGAAAATCATGTCTTGTTATCTCGTTTAGCAATACTTTTTCAAAGAGTATTTTAATAAAATCCAGTGTATCTGTATCGGTAACGTGTATGTTTGGGTTATCGAATAGATCGGAAATAATTTGTGGATAGTCTTCTGGACCAATAGCACCATTAACAATGTCTTGGGCAACTTGATAAACGATAGGTATTAATACTTCTTCAAAGAACGAATAATCACTTTTTGAAAAGTCCACTAACCCTGGTGGCCTTTCAGGCAGGCGGCTGGTTATAATAGGCTCATTCTCG
>DHIR01000203.1:0-2712 GCA_002403905.1 Mucilaginibacter sp. UBA4741 | reverse complement strand
GGTTATAATAGGCTCATTCTCGGCAGCGATGTACGCTTGTTTGATCTCATTGTAAAGGTTAATCGCCTTATTATAATCCCGATCCATCACGATATAGAATAGATTTCTATAAAGTAGGGATGCATATTCAGCGGAGTTCAACTTTAGCGCAATTTCTATTGATTTGAGCGCCCATTTTTTTGAATCGGGGTAATCCCCGTAATGTTCATTCGTGGATTGGTAGATGATACAATTTATGTATCGTCTTTGCTCAAAATAAAATCCTCCTTTTAATAGTTTTTCATCTGAAAAGAAAAATGAGCGCCTGGTTGGTGGCGCGTAAATTTCTCCATCTGATGTTTCTTCAGGTGGTGCGCCATGAAGAATTACCTGTGAAATATAGTTCGCGTTATGGCCATTCCTGACGATGGTCGCTTTAAAATCATCACTGTTATCATAGGCGTTTAGTAACATATCAAATGACTTTTCCAGGGATTTTATGGATTCGTAAGGCTTACCAATCAAAAAGTAGGAAATCCCTACTTCGCCATATAGTTTAATTTGTTCTATCGGCGTGTAATACTCGCTGTTTAGTGTGCGTTCCAGGGCCTTGACGATGTACGCATGTGCGGTCAATTGACTTTTACTGCTGATCAGGTCTGCATAGGCTATTAAAAAGGTTACCGATTCTGTATAGGTCTCGGGAACCTCCACATCAGCAACTTTTGACAACTCAATTAGCGCCTGGTCATTATGCCCGGCGTAAGAATATTGATGCCCTAATTCATCATATACCAGGAACTTGTAAATTGGTGACAGGTTAATGAACTCGGCATGTTCGATCAGGATTTTTTCAATTTTGGCTAAATCTTTTGAGGTGCAAAAAATAAGCTGTATCAAATTTCTAATGGCGTAAGCCGCAATCAAATACAATTTTTGCGCTAAAGAAGCCTTCAAAATTAAACGTAGGGTATCTTCGAGCGCCGGCCATTTCTCCAATGGATTAACGGCGAGTAAATTTCTATGTAAGGATATCCCCGCCAGCATGTAACCTTGATTGTTTTCTATCGTGGCGATGTCTATCCCGCTGGTTTGAAATGCTTTAAACCATTGTTCATATTGTTCTTCTGTTTTTAAATTATAGAATGTTAACCATATCACATCCTTTAATTTTGCGCCATCCGGCGTTTCAACCTCCTCATTTTTTTCCATAAAAGAGGAAAGCTGTTGCGTCGCATTGATATAGCTACTTAAAGCTCCTACCGGGTCTTTATCTGCATTCAACCTGAAATTCAGTAAGCTGACAATACCTTTCCCCGATTCACCAACATCTTCATTCGCTGCAATGCGATTTAAGTCCGCTATTAAAAAGTCAGTTTCTTTGTTTTCTATCAGGGCAAGGTTGATCTGTAGAAAACGGATGTATAGTTTCGCAAATGGGTGGATCGGTGCTGGTAGCGCTTCAAAATACCAATACAATGCAAAACCCCAATCGTAAAAAAGCTTTGGGTTTTCCATGGAGGAGGTCAATACTTTTACTAAAAGTAAAGTAGCTTGATTATACGCTTTTGCTCTGTCGAAATATTGCAGGGCCTTTAAAGCATCATTGGGGTTTAACGAGCTTTTAAGAAGAATATCATCACCCAGGGCCTGATTAATAAGTTCGGACAATTGCTGACTAAAGTTTTGTCCAAGGCGTTTGATCAGGGCGGAAAGCTGATATTTTCCTTCTTGTACTGTTTTAAGCCATAACCCTGTCAAACGGATAACCTTTAAGTTTAAATTGTCGATTATCGGATCAACGTTGCTTACGACCTGTAGTTCGCGGTCTGAAAAAGCACCAATGATCAGTTTACATCTATAAAGTAATTGCCGCGAATCTTCATCCTCTGTTGAAGCCAAGAGCCGCTCATAAGTTTCTTTGTCCAGTTGTTTGCCGTAATCATTTTTAAATAAGCTGTTAAGGGTCACCCGGTCGATTACCCAACTCTTTTCTTTAAGATAACGGCATACCGCGTTAATAATTAAGGGGTGCCCATCGGTAAGCAGTACAACAGTTCGAGCAATATTATCTAAATCATCGGTTGCCCCATAAGCGATCAGGACTTGCTTGCATTCCTCGTCACCAAACATTGGAATAGGGTATTCAACCAGGTTGTCACCTAGCAAATCCACCATAGTTGTAACGGGTAAATAATTGCTGGTCACAATAAACTTGATGCTTTTTGCCGTTCCTTTAAGCAAAAACGTGTTTAAGGCATTTTGGACGCTTGTTTGTCCGGTAAGCTCTGGCAGGTCATTTAAAACGACTATTGACTGATCCGGGATGCGTTCATAAATAAGATCAATGGTTTTAACAAAATCGGTTGATGGTTGGATGCCCAATGAATTACAAAATGATCTTAATAAATACTGAAAAAATGTAGTTGCCTCAAAATCACTAAAGTCCAGCCAAAAATGGTTTGAATTGTTTAATGCGATCAAGTACGCTAAATGGGTTTTTCCGATCCCTACATCGCCATGCACCCAAAGGCAGCCGGTTGATTGTAGATAGACATGACATTGTTGCACCACGTTGTCGCGGCTCGAAAGTGTTTTAAGGCTCGGAAAAGTTATGCCGGTTGATAAGTCAAAATCATTTATCGTTTTTAACTGTTCGCCCGGCATAAATTGCTGGGCCATTTTTGCTACCGTTTCTTTAATGTAGATGTCGCTGTCTCTTATACACATCTG
>DHIR01000177.1:23063-23438 GCA_002403905.1 Mucilaginibacter sp. UBA4741 | reverse complement strand
CAGCAAAAAACGCTCGCGGATAGCTGCGGTTTGATAGGTTTTAAAATCTTCGGGGTGTACGCTATAGATAGATCTCAATGGTTATTAGATTTTGGTTACGAATGACAATTTTACAATTTATCGCCCAATTAAAAGCTATCACATCTATATTTTTACATATCTGTCCGAACATTTTTCATTTTGGATAAATTAATATATATAACAGATTGATAGAATAAGGCGTTTAAATAATCCATGATTTTTGCAAAAAAATCGGTGGAGTAGCCAACATCGTTTTAACCAGATTATGAAACATGCTGTCCGGGTACTTGAGCCTGTTAAAGCGGTAGCAAAACTCATCTATATACCTTTGCAGGTGTGAGCAATGGTGGTGTA
>DHIR01000177.1:18543-22879 GCA_002403905.1 Mucilaginibacter sp. UBA4741 | reverse complement strand
TTTTCCTGTTTAAGGTTAGGGAAACCCTTCTTACAAGGGGCGTATCCAGTCCATTTATCTGTTTTTATAGTCGCTTCTGGTGATACTTTGTCCTGTAAAAAAGCACCCAGTTCATCGCTGCTTGCATAGGGGATCACTTGTGCATAACAGCGGTGTATCCCAAATGTATCAACCTGGATAGCCATTACCACCTGTTTTTTCTTTTCATTGCCCCTGCCTGTTTTACCTTCTTCGGGGCCACCAACAAAAAATTCGTCAACCTCTATAGTTCCATCAAGCAGGTTTTTACCGGAACTACACATAGCTTCCTGCACTTTTCGCTGGAAAGCCCAGCACGTCTTTTGCCGGAGACTTAACTGACGGGACAACTCATAGCTGGAAATGCCTTTTTTGTTGCAGGACATTATATATATAATGTGGAATGCCTTTCGCAAAGAAAACTTAAGCCTATGGAACAACGTGCGTGCGGTTGCCGATTCTAAATACTTGCATTTAGAACAAACCCTGGTGCCGGGCTGCTTTCCATTATGGTAATGATCGTGGCTGCAATTGCCGCACATATAACCTTTTTCCCATTTTTGTGCAGATAGGTACTCCCGGCATTTGGCATCCGTTGAAAATTTCTCGGTAAATTCGAGTATATTTAATCCTTGAAACATCTTTGACCTTGTTTTTTAGTTTAACAATACGAATATACTAAAAATATTAGCATAAACAAACGCCTTATTCTATTATTTAATAACCAAATCCGAAATCGAAAATTCGAAATCCGATATTCAAATTACGCCGATGGCCTATCGCTGCCGTGCAGATTATTGCTAACCATATAATGATGCAGCTTAGCATGTATAGCTGACGAACTATCATCCGCATAAGTGCCATAGGCGTTTACAATAATACCTTTTAAGTGATATTTTGGCGAGCTAACGGCATAGACTATAGACGTGTCTGCCGGGTTGCTGGCACCTTCGAAGCGATAAAACTCATCTATCGAAAAATCATCAGCCGTCATATGTATATCTTTTGATTTATCAGCAATAGTATCACCTTCCATACTTAAATTAGCTGTATATCCCCTTTTCATCAAATCATTAGTGGCATCCACTAAAGTTTCATAATTTTCCATGGTAGTTGTAGTTTAAGTAATAGGCAGTATCATACTACCTCTACTTGCTTAAACTACAAAACAGAGCCGGTTGTTTGGAATGTGGAGAATATTTTTGTGATTTTACACCTCTTTGTCTGCGTCCCAGTTTTCAAGGTAATGGGCTATGCGGCTTAAAAACGTACCGCCCAGCATACCATCCACTACACGATGATCATAAGACAGCGACAGAAACATCATGTGTCTTATAGCTATAACATCACCTTCGGCAGTTTCAATAACGGCAGGCTTCTTTTTAATAGCGCCTACTGCTAATATGGCTACCTGTGGCTGGTTAATAATAGGCGTACCCATTACGTTACCGAAAGTACCTACGTTAGTAATGGTAAAAGTACCATCCTTAACATCATCGGGCTGTAACTTGCCGGTGCGTGCTTTTTTAGCAAGGTCATTAACCGCTTTAGTAAGGCCAAGCAGGTTTAACTCATCCGCTTTTTTAATTACCGGCACTATTAAGTTACCATTTGGCAAAGCAGTAGCCATGCTGATATTTATAGCGGCTTTTTTAATGATCTGTGTACCATTTACCGATACGTTGATCATTGGGTAATCTTTAATGGCTTTAACTACGGCCTCAATAAATATGGGTGTGAAGGTTATTTTTTCACCTTCGCGTTTTTCAAAGCTATTCTTTATTTTTTCGCGCCATAGTACCATGCTGGTCACATCGGCCTCAACAAACGAGGTAACATGTGGCGAGGTATGCTTACTCATCACCATGTGGTCGGCTATTAAGCGGCGCATCCTGTCCATTTCTATAATTTCATCAACGCCCGATGTTGATGTGACAGGTTTAGCAGGCTCGGCCTTTGGCGCTGCCTGTTGAGCTTGCTTTGGTGCTTCAGCAGCGGCTTGTGGTTGTGCAGCCGATGCTGGTGCTATAGGTTGTTGATGTTGCGGAGTCGATGCCGCAGTCTGTTGTTGTGCAGGATCAGCTACTCTATTACGTATATAATTTAACAGATCATCTTTTGTTAAACGGCTTTCGGCACCACTGCCGGGTATGCGGTCTAACTCATTGATGCTGATGTTTTCCTGTTGTGCTATATGTTTTACTAAAGGCGAATAAAACCTTGATTCGCTTTTAAAATCTTCTTGAGGGGCCGGTGCCTGGTTTCTTTGTGCCAATTGCTCGGTACCCGGAATGGTTTGTGGCTGCTGTTGTGTTACCGGTGGCTGATAAGTTTGTTGCGGTACTGCAACGGGCGGCGGCTGTGGTACAGCTACCGGTTGCGGCGCTGGGGCGGCTTGTGGTGCTGGCGCTGCTGCTTGCTCAGGCTCATCTGTTTCAATAATGGCTATAACGGCCCCTACCTGTACAACTTCGTCTTCTTTACAACGTTGTTCAACTAATCTTCCGGAAACAGGTGATGGGACTTCAGAGTCGACTTTATCAGTAGCGATTTCCATTACTGCATCATCGGCCTCAATATAATCACCTGGGTTTTTAATCCATTTAATTATGGTTGCCTCCGCAACACTCTCCCCCATCTTCGGCAATAATAGCTGATATTTAGCCATACAATAAAATATAGTTCTTTGGTCAAAATTAGGAAAATCGTTGATTACTTCTTAACATCTTTGAGTAAAGTATTCAACATAAATAATGCACTTGTAGCACTTCTCTCAATGTTTTGCTGCCTTTTACTGCCAAATGTGAATTTCTTTTTAACAGTTTTTGTTGCAGATGCCACCGCAATCCATACGGTTCCTACAGGCTTGTCGGGCAAGCCGCCGTCAGGACCGGCAATTCCGGTTACGGCGATGGCGTAATCCGACTTAAAATTATGTAACGCGCCCTCTACCATTTCGGTAACGGTTTCTTCGCTTACAGCGCCGTATTGCCATAGGGTTTCGTTTTTTACGCCTAGTATGCTTTCTTTCAATTCGTACGAATAAGAGATCGCCCCGCCAAAAAATACTTTTGACGAACCGGCATGCTGGGTAAACAAATGCGATATATAACCACCCGTACAACTTTCGGCTACAGAAAGGGTGAGCCCCTTCTCGGTCATATAGTTAAGTATGGCTTTTTCAAGTGGTATATCCTCTTCGGCAACTATAAAATCACCTACACGCTCAATTATTTTTGATGCATATTTATTAATATCTTCTGTTAAAGCGGCCGCATCTTCGCCATATCCGCTTAAACGCAAACGTACCTGCCCTAACTTTGGCAAATAAGCTAATTTAATGTACGATGGTAATGAGTCTTCAATATCGGCAATTCTATTAGCCAAAAATGATTCACCCTCTCCTACCGTTAAAATAGTTTTATGGATAATAACCGGCAATTTAAATAACGATTGCAACTTAGGTATAACCTCTTCCTCCATCATATACATCATCTCGAACGGTACACCCGGCATTGATACATATATTTTACCATTCTCATTAAACCACATACCTGGTGCGGTACCATTTTTATTTACTATCACCTCGCAATTTGCAGGTACCTGGGCTTGCAATCGGTTAATTTCGAGCATGGGCCGTGTATACTTTTCAAAAATGCGCAACACGTTGTTAAGCGCTGCTTCGTTTTCAACCATGCCTACACCAAAATATTCGGCAAGTGTATTTTTGGTTATATCGTCTTTGGTTGGGCCCAGGCCGCCGGTAATTAATATGATGTCTGCCCGTTCGGCAGCTTCTGCTAATGCGGTAAGGATATGCTGCTTATCGTCAGACACGGATGAGATTTGCTTCACGCGGATTCCTGCATTATTTAACTGCTGTGCCATCCACGCCGAATTGGTATCAACAATCTGCCCTATTAATATTTCATCGCCTATGGTTATTATTTCTGCAAGCATTATTTTACTGATTGAAGTTTGCGTTACTGGTATAATCGCTTCTTTTACTCAATTTTAATGCCTGTAAAATAGCCGATTTTACTTTTAAAGTAACATTGTATGATTTATAATATCCAAATGGCAGCCACTGTATGGAAAGATCCCAGCAATGCAGATCGCGGTAGATGGCAAATGATGTAGCGCTGCTTAGTTGCCGCGCCTGTAAATCATAGTTAGTATTAAATTGTATTTTCCACTTTGGGGTAAGGCTTAAATCGCCGCTTAACATTACCGTATTAGCTCGTGTGCTGGATATATAACTATCACTGTAGGTAAAGTTATAATTAACAACCAGGTTCCAGGGTATATTAAAATCTAC
>DHIR01000177.1:0-18242 GCA_002403905.1 Mucilaginibacter sp. UBA4741 | reverse complement strand
TTATTGCTGCCGTTTTCCGGCATAGGATGAAACACTGCAGGGTTTAAGCTACCGCTTACCGAAAAACTAAAATTTGTAAGCTTAGGCAATTTTCCATCCTGGAAAGTATAATGATTAAACTGTCTTACATAACTTCTTATCTGCCCGCCACCTATCGTATCATACACCCTGGTAACATACGGGTCAAAGCCGGCGTTAAACGTTACGTTTATCTTATCATGAAAAAAACCGTTATGGCCCGAAATCGAAATTTGGCTAAGTTTAAAAGAATCGGCAGCGAAATTATATGATGCCGAAATTGCTAAACTTTGCAGCAGCTCAATTTTCTTTTCAACTTGCGATGTATCTGTACTTTTAGCCCTAACCTTTGCTTCCAGGTTATTATCAAGATTGAAATTTATGCCTGCCTGCCTGCCGCCACCTGGCCCACCGTAAACAGAACTATTGTAGATTGAATAACGTGTACTAACCACCGGATATGGTATAGTAGCATTACTTACAATCAACCTATTATAAGGCCTGTCAAATCCTGAATAATCAGGCGAGTAGCTAAACCCTATGCTAGGTGTCATTACGTGGCGTATAGCTTTTAATTTGCTGTTTTTAAAGTATACAATACCATATATTTTGGTTGATAAACCGGCGCTAAGGTTATAGTTGCCTACCCTTTTAAAACCCGGTACAGTATCAGTAACTAATGAATCTGCCCTGGCATAATGTTCATTTATAGATTGAAAATACCAACGCTCGGTATAGTTGGCGCTCATATTAAACTGAAAAAAATTAAGCAAATTAAAGTTTATACCTACCGGTATTTGATGCTGAATGCCATTTTGCATTCTTTTGGTTAGGGTCTCGCTTTTAAACAACTCAGTTTCGGGTACATTATTCAGCTTATTAGTTGCTGTCATGTTATAAGCCAATGTTATTTTCTGATACCATTTTTGCTCATCAACCCGGTCTTTTTTATCAAACGGGTTTATACTGGCCATGCTAAAATTCACATTCGGCAATTCCAGCGACACTGTTTTTTGTGTAAGGTCCTGGCTATGCGAAATACTGGTGGTAAGGTTAAAAGGCGTACCTGCCCAGGTTTTTGAATAGGATATACTTGAGCGCAATGCATTTTGCGTTAGCTGCTGCAAATTATATCCTGTTGATGCCGGGTTGTTTTGATAAAAACTTGATGTACCCGCATTTACAGACGCGCTAAAAGTACTGCCCGGACTGGCATTCGGGTTTTGGCTATGTTGCCACGCTATGTGAAAATCGCGCCTTGGCGGGTCGCCTGCCAAGCCGTAGTTATGCGATCCGTAGCTTAAAGTAAGGTTACCATTATACTTGTACCTCTTCATGTAATCAAGCGCGCTGCTTACTTCGTATGATCCGTTTGAGTAATAAGTGCCCAGGTTTGTTAAATCGGCATAATCACTTAACCCTATATAGTAGCCAAAATCCCTAAGGAAAAACCCTAAAGTAGCATCTTCGCCAAAAGTTGGCAATAGTACACCTGATGACCGTGTATCAGTTTTAGGGAAAAAGCCAAAGGGTAAACCTATAGGCAAAGGTATCCCTTCGATCATTAAATATGCCGGGCCCGAAATTATCCTTTTCTTTTCGCCTATGCCACGGGTAATAACTATACCATAATCAGGATCGGGCTTATCGCAGGCGCTAAAAATAATATTGTGGTAGGCTACTTCATCGTCATTCAGTTTTTTAGCCTGCCCGTGCGAAATGTAATTCTCTTCCTGCCGGGTATTAACATTAAAAACCAGCCCTTTTTTTGTTTCATAATTGAACAATAACGAATCGGATGTTAACGGCGCGTCTTTACCTTGTTTAGAAATTGGTCGGCCTATATAACGATGTGTTTTAGGATCGATCATCCCGCTGGCAAATATCAAATGCTTCTTCCTGTCAATCCGGATATACTCGGCATCCAACTCAAAATCGCCATAGGTTACACGGGCGTTACCTATACGATAGCTTATACCTGTTTTAACATCATTATAGCTTGAATCGGCAAGATCTTTTATTTCTGCATCCAGGTCCGAGTTGTTTTTTGTGGTATCTGTTGCAATAACCTTTTTGTTTGTATCGTTTTTAAGTTTATTAGTGTCAACTTTTAGAGCAGAACTTGGCTTAGATTGTTTATTTTTAGGAAGTTTAGAATATTTATACTGATCAAGCGGTATTATTGTATCTGCAACAAGTTTATGTATATTAATAACAGCTTTGCTTTTATGCGCATAAGCTATTATGTTTACCATTAAAATAATTGCAAAGAGAAAAATTAAGTTGATGAATTTCAAAATTGAATATGAATAGTATTTTTGCAGATATAGTTAACAGCGTTCAAAAATAATGAAAAATAAAGCATTGAAAAGATTGATTTTTGGATTATTGGCATTACCGGTTTGCTTTTCGTTATTTTCCTTCACAATAGTTACTCCGGCAAAAAATGATACCGTTGTAAATAAAGGTTTTAAACTAAAAACCATTATTGTTGACGCGGGTCATGGCGGCGCTCCTACCGGCACGGGTCATTTTTCGCATGGTGCATCGGGTTCCTTTTCTACCGAAAGAGGTGTAACGCTTGCGATCGCATTAAAATTGCAGAAAGCGATAGAAAAAGAGCTGAATAAAGTTAAGGTTGTACTCACCCGTTCGACAGAAGATGATGTTTCGTGGGAACGCAGGTCAGAGATAGCTAACGAGAACAGAGGCGACCTCTTTATATCCCTGCATTGTAATTCACTTTCTGACAGGGTTGTTCGCGAAGTTGTTGGGCATAAACATGGTAGAGCTATTTATAAATCGGTAAGAGTGCCAAACCACTCTGGAAAAGGCGTTTTATTATTGGTTTATGGTTTGCATCGCACCCGCGAAGAAGAAAAAGCCATAAGCAAGAATCAACTGGAGGGCGGCGAAGGAGAAGGCGAAGGTGCTGAGATGAATGCAGGCTTAGACCCTAACGATCCCGAATCAATCATATTGATCAACCAATATAAAAGCAAGTTCAGGCAACGAAGCATACATTTGGCCAACCTTATTAACACAGAATTTACTGAAACAGATGGCAGGCAAAGCGAAGGTATAAGAGAACAAGGCGTTTTAGTACTTTGCCATAGCGCAATGCCTGCAGTATTGGTCGAAACCGGTTATATTAATAATCCGGATGACGAGGAATACTTAAATTCTGAAAAAGGCCAGGATGAAATTGTAAGTACACTCATAAGAGCGCTAAAGAATTATAAAGACGAAGTAGAACAAGTAGTAAAATAATTGGTTATAAGGATGTGAAAAAAATATCAAACCATAACACACATCACAACACTGCCACATGAAGATATCAAACGAGACAAAAATAGGCGCGCTAACCACTATTGCCATTGCTGTATTAATATTAGGATATAGCTTTTTAAAAGGCAATGATGTATTTGGTGGCTCTAATAAATATTACGCGATTTATAAAAGTGTAGACGGGCTTACGGTTTCAAAACCGATATTGGTAAATGGGTTCCAGATAGGGCACGTTTCTAAAATGGAGCTAAAACCGGATGGCCGCACCACTGTCGAGTTTAAAATTAAAGATGAGTATAATGTACCGGTTAATACCTTAGCTAAACTGGTAAGTACTGACCTGTTGGGTAGTAAGGCAATTGTGTTTTTGTTAGGCGATAGTAAACAGTTAGCCGAAAACAAGGATACGCTACGTGCTGATATTCAAGGAAGCTTAGCAGAAAGTTTACAGCCTATACAAACAAAGGCCGAAAATTTAATGACCAAACTGGATTCGTCCCTTGCTTCTATCAATAAAATACTGAACCCGAATTTTCAAAAAAATGTAGATCGCAGCTTTGCAAGTATTGCCAATTCTTTACAAACGTTAGAAGGTACTACCAAAAAAATTGATGAATTGGTAGCCACTCAAAGTGGGCATATCAACGGCATTTTAACTAATGCCGAAGCAGTATCGGGTAATTTAAAGGTTAGTACAGTCGGGTTGAATAACGTTACTGCAAACTTCCAGAAATTTAGCGGCGATTTGGCTAACGGAAACATTAAACAAACATTAGAAAATGCTAATAAAGCAGTAGTCGATCTGCAAGCTACTATGGCTAATATCAACAGCAATAAAGGCTCAATGGGCTTATTATTGAATGATGATAAGCTTTATAAAAACCTACAATCCGCGTCTGATAACCTTAACTTATTGTTTCTTGATTTAAAGGCTAATCCTAAACGTTATGTACACTTCTCTGTTTTTGGGGGTGGTAATAAGAAGGATTAGTGATTCACAAAATAGTGATTCACTTTGAATCAGTACGAAATCTTTAGGAAAATATATTTAATCTCCTGTAAATAAGTATCTTATATATTTTTACCAGTGATTCTAAAATCTGAGTGAATCACTTTTTTGAATCACCTGAATCAAAAATTTTATCATTTAACATAAATAGCTAACAAACAAATAGCCTACTTTTATGATATGGGTTTAGTAAACCGTAAAGCTGCTCACGATGATAAAAAACTGTCCGTTTTCGCAAAGCCATTTGTAGCGCTAAAAAATCATGTTTTCGCGGTCCTATACTTTGCAGAGTCGATTAGTTTACTTGGGGATGCATTTACCTGGGTTGGATTGGCGCTCTTGTCTTATCAGTTCGGTAAAGACCGCTCGGCTGTTATTTTAGCCAGCGCCTTAACACTACGAGTTACAGCGTTTATTATTTTTTCACCTTTTGCCGGCGTGTTAGCAGACCGTATAAGCCGCAAAACTATACTATATACTACACATTTCATCCGCATGGCTATTGTGGCCTGCTTACCTTTTGTCCACCAGGAGTGGCAAATCTATGCGCTGGTTTTCTCGCTCAATGTCTTTAATGCTTTTTTTACCCCAACTTATCGCGCGGTAATACCACAAGTGGTTGAAAAAGAACATTACAGACAGGCCATAGGATTATCAACAGCTACTTTTCAAATTCTGGGTGTATTAGGGCCGGGGCTGGCCGGTATCCTGGCGGTTTGGTTTGGTGCGCGGGAGATCTTTTTTATTGATGCGGGTTCATTTATCTTCGCGGCTATTTTAATACTGCTATTGCCGACTGCCAAAATGCAGCATAAAGTTATACATAAGCAAAAGACATTTACCGCCTGGCAGGATGTAATCAAGGGAATTAAGCTACTGTTTGGCAATCCTATTATCCGCTTTGCGCTCATGATTGAATTTGTATCCGCTATTGCCGGTGCGCAGATATTGGTTAACTCTGTTGGCCATGTGAAGAATGTATTGCATTTAGACGATAAGCATTACGGCTGGGTAATGGCGGCTTTTGGAATCGGTGCCAGTATCGCAGCTTTTGTTGCAGGAAACCTGGATAAAACTAAGACAAGGCGCATTTCGCTGATATTGGGCGCCCTTATCCTAGCGATCACGATCTCGATTACAAATTTCGTAAGCTTTCCAATCATGATGGTTTTATGGATCTTTGCAGGTTTAGGACAGAGTTTAGCTGAAATGCCATCAGAAACATTAATAGGGGAAAACATTGCGGAGAATGAGCAAGGCAAGGTCTATGGGTCGCATTTCGCTTTTTCGCATTTGTGGTGGGCCATTGCCTATCCGATAGCAGGCTACACCGGCAGCAATTTTGCCGGAAAAGATTTCCTATATGGCGGCATTATTTCATTGGCACTTTTAGCTTTAGTAATGTTATTTATGAAAAAGCATAAACTTAGTGTTGATTAACAAAACAATATCTTTATTGTATGAAATGGATTACCCGTGAACGCCCGAAGATTGACCGCATTGCCTGCCCCTGGCTAATCAAACGGTTTATTGATGCGGATGCTGAGATCATTTTTGTACCATTTGAACAAGTTTTAATCAAGGCTGAGGAATTAGGGGCAACCCCTTTTGATCTGCCTGATGTAGAATACACACATTACGAAGATCAATGCACTTTCGACTACTTTATTAAAAAACACCAACTAAAAGACCTGGCGCTAAATAGGATTGCCGCAATTGTCCGTGGTGCAGATACCGACCGCCATGATTTTTCGCCCCAATCTGCCGGGCTTGAAGCAATTTTTTCGGGCTTGGCCTACAATATCAAAGATGACCAAGAACTGCTGGAATTGGGTATGACCATTTATGATGGGTTATATAGTTGGGCCAAACACCTGCACCAGTTAAAACATACCCAGGCAGGGCCGGTAGAACAGATGTTGTTGGAAGTATTCCATAAATACATCAAACAAAGCAGTGCAAAAAAAGCGCCTGAATGGACTAAAGAACTTAAAGAAATGATCCAGGATCAGCTCGATACCAACATGACCCTGAGTTTGCAGCAGGCTTCTGATGAACTGGAGATCAACCCGGCCTATTTATCCCGCGAGTTCTCTAAGTATTTTGATAACCTGTCTTTTGGCGATTATATCCGTAAGCTTAGGATAGAAAAATCGATCAGCTTGATGACGGACACTGATTACTCTCTAACAGAGATCGCTTATCTTACGGGTTTTTCTGACCAGAGCCATTTTAACCGGATATTCAAAAAACAAACCGGCCAAAACCCCTCTATTTATAAAAAAAGTATCCTCAAAAGTAAAAAGGATACAAATAGTTAATTCTGTACAAGTTTAAGGTATTTGAAGTACGTATATTGCATTGTTAATACAATACCTCATGGAAACAAACAAATTCACTCGCAGGCAAGCCTTACAGGCCACCGCAGTTTTAGGAACTTCTTTAGTTTTGCCAATTAATCAAATTAATGCAGCCGTCTTTTCTCCTGTTAAGACCCCGCCCTTGACTAGCGATGAGATGGCCGCCATAGATACCGCTTTAGGTAAGAAAGGCAGCTATAAAGAAGCGGAAGCCGTTTATACCACTCCATTGCCCCGCAATGATTTGAAGATGAAGATCAAGGGTGAGCCAGTGCCCATTCCTTTTGGTTTCGGTGGCTGGGTATCTTTTAAGAAAACTATCGATGGTAAATCGGCTATGGTGATGAGCGATAACGTGTTGCAAATGGAAGAGGTTAACCCATTGATCTCGGCTGCCCTTGCCAACGGGCTAGAGATAGCCGCCATTCATAACCATTTCTTTTACGAAGAGCCACGCATCTTTTACATGCACATCCACGGGAAGGGTACGGTGGCTGAACTGGCCAAAAAGTATGCCGATACGATCAGGGATAGTAAGATTTTTCCAGCTAATCAGCCTCCCCCATCCTCACCTCCGACCATTACAGGCAAGGAGAACTTTGATTTACCTGCTTTAGACGCTATCGTGAAATATACCGGCACCGTGAACGGGCCGACCTACAAATATACCATCGGCCACGCTGATCTAAAGGTAATGGCAATGGGTGTGGAAATGACAACCAATATTGGCCTTAACAGTTGGGCATCTTTTGCAGGCAAACAGGATGATGCACATATCGCAGGCGATATTGCTATGCTGCAAGGCGAAGTAAATACAGTGATTAAAACGCTGCGGGCGCATAACCTCGAAGTGGTAGCCGTTCATAATCACATGCTGGGCGATGAGCCGCACATGATCTTCCTGCATTATTATGGCCGTGGCAACGCTGCGACATTGGCGCAAGGGTTTAGAGCGGCCTTAGATATATTGGGTAAAAAGCCTGATAGCATGGGCGGCATGAAAATGTGATCTACAACTAAATCTGACAAATTACCTTATCAATTGAATGGCCAAAGTAAGCCGTATGGAAAACTATTGCCTATAAATCTATGAAAGACCAAATCTTAAAAGTGTCGCCAAAATATTCTCTTTGGGAAATCACGCTATATTACTTAAAACTTGGTACCTGGGGATTTGGCGGACCCGTGGCATTGGTTGGCTATATGCAGCGCGACCTGGTGGAAAACAAAGGCTGGCTAACAGAAGAAGATTATAAAGAAGGATTAGCTTTAGCGCAACTTGCGCCAGGGTCATTAGCCGCGCAATTAGGCATCTACATTGGCTTCGTACATTACGGGCTTATCGGCGCAACTTTAACAGGACTGGCGTTCGTGCTTCCGTCCTTTATCATGGTGGTACTATTAGGCATGGCTTACCAACTTTATGGTGGCTTAGTATGGATGCAGGCTGTTTTTTATGGTGTTGGTGCCGCAGTAATTGGTATTATAGCGGTGAGTTCTTATAAGCTAACTGTAAAGTCTATAAGCAAGTTTGAGCTACCTGCAATGAAAGCCAAATGGTTGTTATGGCTGTTTTATATGGCGGGTATCATTATCACCGTTATTACGGAGCGGGAAGAGATACTTTTATTCCTGGCTTGCGGTATTTTATACATGGTGATAAAAGCGCCGCCGCAATGGCTCAAAAAACCTGCGGTATTACCTGTGGGGCTATTGGTCAGTACCGGTTTTTTTAAATACGATGGTAAGACATTACAAGAAATTGCCTGGTTCTTTGTTAAAGCAGGCGCTTTTGTTTTTGGCAGCGGACTGGCTATTGTACCGTTTCTGCATGGTGGCGTAGTGAAAGAATTCGGTTGGTTAAATGAGCACCAGTTCTTAGATGCGGTTGCCGTAGCTATGATAACGCCGGGGCCGGTGGTTATTACAGTTGGGTTTATCGGTTATCTTGTCGCCGGCTTCCCCGGCGCGTGCGTTGCCGCACTGGCAACCTTTCTGCCATGCTATTTATTTACCGTAGCCTTAGCGCCATCGTTTAAAAAGATCGCCAAGAACACCAGCATTAAAGCATTTGTAGAAGGCATCACCGCGGCCGTTATCGGTGCGTTAGTTGGTTCGGTTATCGTTATTGCCTTGCGGTCTATCATTGATATACCGACAATTTTAATCGCTACTGCAGCCATTTTAGCACTCATCTATATCAAAAACCTACAAGAACCTTATATTATCGGGATCGCTGCTATAATAGGCATCCTCATCAAAACACTTTAATATGCCTAACTACCGTAGCTTGGCGACGACACCTGAAATTTCCGAAGTTTTTAAATTTTGAAAGGCTTAATGAGCCGATGTTTGATCCCTACGGGATCACAACTTGTCGAAGTTACGCTTACGCTAAACTTCGACAAGTTTGGTATGCGTCAATTATATAATAACAACTAATAATAAGATAATTGAATTTTTTATTTCCTACCAGAAACTATGACGAAAACGAAGTTATTTAATAGAATCTACTTCACATATTAAATCTCCCACATAAAAATTATATACGTCCCAAATTGCATCTTTGCTGATTTTCGTTTCAGGAGAATAGTAGGTTTGATTTACAATGAGAGACGTTTCCGTTTCGGTCAGTCTTTTTAGCTTTTTACCATAAACAAAATACTGACCACCTTCTTTTAATGAAGCCGCTAGTTTCTCGTCCATAAAACCAATGATGTCGAATTTTAATCTATCAGACAATCTGTTAGGTCGATCACTACTATAATTATCGGAATAAAATTGAACGAGCGCCCCTTTACCATGTGGATTTTTTCCCATCTTAAAAACCTTTAAGGGTATATCGTTTAAGTAGCCTAACGAAAGTACACTATCGATTGTATGTTGAAGATATTCTGCTGCATTATCTCTTACTATTTGATTGTCCTTATAATTAGGGAATTTTTTTTCTAATTGTTGCAATATTGGGTCAAATTTCCGTAGCGGAATCTTCACGACATTTGATTGACTCGACTGTGGTACATCGCAAGAGAACAGTAAAGATAAACAACAAAAAATGATCAGGTTCTTTTTCATGAGACGTTTTAAGGTTAGTTAATGTATTAGTTGGATTAGAAATAAATATACAACAATATAACAAATTACAATTGTCTCTGTTGCGCTAACTACACTACAAACGTCTTCCCCTCAATAGCTAAAGCAGTATTAGGAAACACACTTTTCGATTCTTCCAGTAACTCATCCAAACTTTTATAACGGGCCGAGAAATGGCCTATTAGTAACCTTTTAGCATTTATTTGTACGGCTATTTCAGCAGCTTGCAGGGCTGTAGTATGATGAGTTTCGTTAGCTCTGTCCAGCATATTGTGCAGAAAGGTAGCCTCATGGTACAGCAAATCGACATTGCTTATTTGCTTAAAGTATTGTGGATTAAACAATGTATCTGAGCAATAGGCATAAGTTTTTGGCGCGTCCGAATCTGTGGTAAGCGTATCGTTTTTATAAAGCTTACCTTTTGGATCTGTATAGTCGGCTCCTTTTTTTAAGGAAGTGTATAATTCTACGGGCACTCCTATTCGCTCCAATTCGTCTTTTAATAATTTACGAAGTCTTTTCTTTTCTCTGAATAAAAAACCTGTACAAGCTATACGATGATCAAGCGGTATAGTTTCTATTGTTACATCGTCATTAACAACAATTACTTGTGATTGGGTAGCATCGGTTGCAAAAAAATCAAGTTCGTATTGTAGCGTAGTTTCAGAGTATTTAAACTGTAGGTCGATAATTTCTTTTAATTGCGAAGGGCCGAATAATTTCAAGGCTTTTTTCCGCCCATTTAAATGCAGGGATGAAAGTAAGCCAATCAACCCCAAATAATGATCGCCATGCAGATGGCTGATGAAGATATGATCTATCCGGCTGGCCCTTACATCGAAGCGAAGCATTTGTTGTTGCGTACCTTCGCCGCAATCAACCAAATAAAGGCGCTCATTAATGTTAAGCACCTGCGATGTAGGATTTCGATTATAAATAGGAGTTGCAGAACTACTTCCGAGAATTGTTACCTCAAATTTCATATCAGGTAAACAATGTAAGTATTATCTTGCTTCTTTTTTTAATTCTTTTTCTATCTCTTCCATGAAAATAAGGTCAATGCCTTCTTCTGATTTTGAGACGATAGTTAAAACGGTTTCTAACTGCGAGATAGTAATTAAACGTGAAACAGCATCATTTAAACCGGTAAGGATAAAAGAGCCGCCTGCATTTTTGCATAAACGATGGCCAACCAATAGGCTGCTTAAGCCGGATGAGTCTGCAAATTTTACTTGTGACAGATCAAGAATTATATTTCTCTGCCCTTCGGTGTTGATCAATATTAATTCTGACTTTAATTGCGGGGTTATCAATGAGTTCAATTTTGATTCATTGAGCTTCAGCAAAATATATTTCTCGTGTTTATCAACAGCAAACTTCATTTCTTTATTTCAGTAATTTAAGTGCTAATATAATACATTATTCACAAATAAAAATCACAATGATACTAATGCATTTTTAATTGCACTGTCAACCCTATCTAAGATATTTATTCCTCCAGGTTTTACAAAGTCTTCGCCGGTAATTTGTTCGTAAAGTTCAATGTACCGTTCTGATATGGATTCTACCTTCTCCGGGGTCATTTCGGGCACTACCTGCCCATCTTTACCCTGGAAGTCATTCTCTATCAACCATCTTCTTACAAACTCTTTAGATAGCTGCTTTTGCGGCTCGTTATTAGCCTGCCTATCGGCATATCCCTCACTATAAAAATAGCGAGATGAATCTGGCGTATGTATCTCGTCAATTAAAAATATTTTGCCATCGGCTTTACCAAACTCGTATTTGGTATCAACCAATATCAAGCCTTGCTTAGCGGCAATTTCGGTACCGCGAGCAAATAAGGCTTTGGTATACTGTTCTAATTGCTCATAATCGGCAACAGATACAATACCTTGCTTTAATATTTCTTCTTTTGATATATCCTCATCATGCCCTACAGCCGCTTTGGTTGTCGGGGTGATGATAGGCTCTGGCAGTTTATCGTTTTCTTTTAATCCCTCGGGTAGGCTAACACCGCAAACCTGGCGTTTGCCAGCGGCATATTCGCGCGCGGCATGGCCGGCTAAATAGCCGCGTATTACCATTTCTACCTTAAACGGCTCGCAAATGCGGCCAATGGTAACGCTTGGGTCGGGCACGCTCACTACCCAGTTTGGTACAATATCTGCAGTGGCTTTTAAAAATTTGGCTGCTATCTGGTTCAGTACTTGTCCTTTATACGGTATAGGCTCAGGCAATACAACATCAAAAGCTGATATCCTGTCGCTTACCACCATTACCAGGTATTTATCAGCTATAGTATAAACATCCCTTACCTTGCCTTTATAAAAACTGGTTTGACCGGGAAAATTAAAATGGGTTTCTTTTAGTGCATTCATTTTTTTAGTATCGAGTAGGTAGTATCAAGTATCAAGACACAAGCATATACTTGCTACTTGATACTAAATACTTGCTACTATTGAATATCTCCGTAAGCTTCTAATATCTTTCTTACCAGTTTGTGCCTTACAACGTCTTCGCCGCTTAGGTAAACTATTTCTATGCCTTTAATATCGGTTAATATGCGCAAGGCGGTATGCAAGCCTGATTGTTGCTTTTTTGGTAGATCTATCTGCGTAACATCACCCGTAACAATAAATTTAGCTGATGGGCCCATACGTGTTAAAAACATTTTTAACTGCATATCGGTAGCGTTTTGCGCCTCATCTAATATCACAAAGCAGTTATCTAAGGTACGGCCACGCATAAATGCAAGTGGTGCAATTTCTATGGTACGGTTCTCCAGATACAATTTAAGCTTTTCAGCCGGGATCATATCGTCCAGTGCGTCATATAACGGGCGCAAATATGGGTCGATCTTTTCTTTAAGGTCACCCGGTAAAAAACCCAGGTTCTCCCCTGCTTCAACAGCCGGGCGTGTAAGGATGATCCGTTTTATCTCTTTGTTTTTTAGCGCCCTTACTGCTAAAGCAACAGCGGTATAGGTTTTACCGGTACCGGCAGGGCCTATAGCAAACAGGATGTCGCTTTTGTTAATACAATCAACCATCTTGTGTTGATTGGCTGTACGCGCCTTAACCATAACACCATTAGGGCCAAAAACAATAACCTCGCCGCTGGCAAATTTATCAGTAGTTGGATCGGTTGAAGCGTTTATATCAACCTTTGAACCTAACACTCTTTCCAGGTCGGTTATGTTCAAATTCTCAAACTTCTCTATGTGTTGTATCAGGTGATTAAATTTCTCTTCAAAAATTACTAATTCCCGCTCATCGCCCAGTACTTTTACCTCGCTGCCGCGTGCAACAATTTTAAGTTTTGGATATTGTTTTTTAATGATCTCGAAGTGATCATTATTGGGTCCCCATAAAACAGCGGGGTTAATATTTTCAATTGATATTTTGAGCTCGTTCAATAGTAATTTTGATTATTTTGTTGCCGATTTTTATGAATTAAAAATTGAATATTTGCAGCGTCTAACGCTTGTACAAGATTAGTAATAAATATTTGAAAAATTAATGGCAATAATAACTTTAACTACTGATTTGGGCGATAAAGACATTTATCAAGCCGCCCTTAAAGGAAGCATATTAAAATTGTTGCCAACTGTTAATATTGTTGATATTACCAACAGCGTTGCCGCTTACAATGTACAACAAGCAGCGTTCATTTTAAAAAATAGTTTTCATTATTTTCCGGACGATACGGTGCACCTTATTGGTATTGATACCGTTTATAGCGATCATACCAAATATCTGGCTGTTAAATACAAGAATCACTATTTTGTTGGTGCCGATAACGGTATTTTCTCGCTGATGTTTAACCATGATCCGCAAGAAATGGTAGAAATAAACATTATGCAGGATCTGAAGTTTTTGCATTTCCCGCTGGCTGATATATTTGTAAAAACCGCCTGCCACCTGGCAAAAGGCGGTAAACTAACAGAAATTGGCATACCGGTAACGGGGGTTGAAAACAAAATGAACCTGCAACCGGTAATTGAAAAGAATTTAATTAAAGGCGCCGTAATTTATATTGACTCTTTCCAAAATGTAATTACTAATATTACCAAGGAGTTTTTTAACAAGGTACAGCAAGGCCGCCAGTTTACTTTGTACTTTAAACGTAACGAAACTATTAACCACCTAAGCTGGCATTACAGTGAAGTACCCGAGGGTGAAAAACTTTGCCTGTTTGGCATTAGCGACCACCTGGAGATAGCTATAAACAAAGGTAACGCCAGTGGCTTGCTAGGCTTAAATTTGGGCGATAGCGTAATAATTGACTTTGACTATTCGGCATGAAAAAATTAATATTGGTTTGCTTATCCTGTTTGTTGTTTGCCGGTGCATTTGCGCAGTCAGATTCGGCTGCTTATCAGTTACAGCGAAATAAGATTAACAGCATGCTGGCCGTGCGCAGCCAGAAATTTGGTCAGTACGATCAAAGTCTATCTGAACATACGGGCATTTTTGGTTTTCAAACTAAAAAAGATATCCGCCGCAGTAATGATATACTAATGGATATTGTTAAAACAGATAACGATATCTACCAACAGCTTAAAATATTATTAGCGTACCGCACGTTTCAACAAAGCCAGGTTTTGGACAAATCCAAAGAAACTGAGAATACTGCTCTGGAATCTATGTACACTATAAACAAGTTACAGAACCAGCTGGAGAAAATAAAGAAAGAACAAGACGAGAATATCAGGCTACAAGATAAAGCATCGCTTAACTTTAAGATCATTGTTTTTATACTGGTTGGAATAATTCTATTCCTGCTAAGGAACCAGATACGCCGCAAAGAAAAAGTTTAATGAAATTAACTATACACGGTGCTGCCCGGCAAGTTACGGGCAGTATGCATTTGCTTGAAGTAGGCCAATACAAAATACTTATAGACTGCGGGCTTGATTACGAAAAAGATCGCAGCATACAATCAAACGAAGATTTTCCTTTTGATCCGGCAGCTATAGATGTGCTGGTGCTGACCCACGCGCATATAGACCACTCGGGGAATATCCCTACGCTGGTGCGTTTAGGGTTTAACGGACAAATACTATCCACACCTCCTACTGCTGATCTGACAGAGCTTTTACTGCTTGACTCGGTAAACATCTTTATGAACAAGGCCCATAAAAGCCGCAAGCATGGCAAAGGCAAGTTTGGCACCAACGCGCAGCCATTATACCTGCAAAAGCATGTTATGGATGCTATGGACAGGTTTGTTACCATTGGCTTTAATAAACCGTTCCGCATTACCGGCGATATTGAATTAACTTTCATCCCGGTGGGACACTTGTTAGGCGCGGCGGCGGCTGTATTTAAGGTAAACGACAATGGCACTGAAAAATCTATTGCCTTTACCGGTGATATTGGACGTAAAAATTACCCGGTGTTGGATGACCCGCAACCTTTGCCACCTGTCGATTTTATAGTAACCGAATCTACCTATGGTGGCCGGATGCATACTACCGGCAAAAGCGTTGAAGAAACCTTAATTGAGCATATTGACAGATGCTGTATTAAAGAGCAGGGACGCATGATCATCCCGGCATTCAGTATCGGGCGTACGCAATCATTGGTTTATTCGCTTAATAAAATATTTAGCAGCGGTTTATTGCCGCCGGTTAAGGTTTTTGTGGATAGCCCAATGGCCAGCATGGCTACAGGTATCTTCCGTAAATATCATGACCTGGTAAATAAAGAGGCGCAAGATTTTTATAAAGCCCAAGGCGATGAGTTTGAGTTTGATAACCTGACGTATGTGGAAACCCTAAAAGATAGCCGCCAGATCTCAAATTATTTTGAACCTTGTATCATTATTTCCTCAGCAGGTATGCTGGAGGGTGGACGGATACAGGATCACCTGTTTTATAATATCCAGAATTACTACTGCACCATCCTATTTATAGGCTATTGCGCTAAAGGCACATTAGGGCATCGCTTATTGCGCGGCGATTCTATAGTCCACATTAAGGACCGCGATCTATCCGTATATGCCACTATTAAACAAACAGACGTACTTAGCGCCCACGGTGATCATGCAGACCTTGTAGACAACATTAAACACCAGGATAAGGCCAAACTTAAAGGCGTATACCTTGTACACGGCGAAGAAAGCAGCATGCAGGCATTGGCTAATGCTTTAGAGGTAGAAGGCTACCTGGTTATTATTCCTGAAAAAGGGATGAGTTATTTGTTGTAGCAATTTATTTATTGTCTCTGTAAAAATATTTTTCACGGCGGGCAACCTTATAAAAATAGGGGCGTATTGTTTAAAAATTAAAAAACATGAACAAAAAACTTGCTATCCTACCTGTCTTGGCTATACTTATTTCTATGTTATCGTGCCAAAAACAAGGCGCAAAATCAAACTCCTCTACAACTAAGACTATCAAATTTATTCTTTATACCAATAAAGATTTTTCTGACGTTAATGATACCATCAATTTCTCATTAACTATAAAAAAGAAGTCAAACATTACTCTCTTAGATTCGGCTTTAACTTCAATGAGAATTAAGGATATCCCGGGCCCTGCAAATAAAATGATTTTTCAAAAAACAGTACCTGATGATGGCTCCACACTTATTGCGGGCTTTAACTATAATATCAAGAACATCGGTTATTCATGGTTTTTAGATACTGTCTCAGTCAGTGAAAAACTAAAGGTTATCGAGTACTCTTTTCAATAAGAACTAATTTACTGTAACAAAAAGAGGCTGTCTCAAAAGGGCAGTCTTTTTTATTTTCGGTTGATTTTTCGTAACTTAAAGGCATGGGAAAGGGAGAATCAAATAAGGTAGTCTTTAAGCCATATGCGCCAGATCAACTGACGTTTTTGCCTTATAGTTTAGAAGAACTGGTGCCGCAGGGTCACCCGGCCAGAGTCGTACAGCAGGTGATCGACCAGGTGGATACCAAACCGATCAACCGTAAGTATAAAGGCGGCGGTGCTTCAAGCTATCATCCGCGCCTGCTATTGAAAGTATTGGTTTATGGCTACCTGACCAATGTTTATTCGAGCCGCAAACTGGAAGAGCAAGTAAAACAGAATGTTCATTTCATGTGGCTTTGCGGCATGGCCAAACCAGACCATAATACCATCAACCGTTTCCGTAATGAAAAGCTCTCGGGTATCTTAAAGGAGATCTTCTCCCAGATCGTGCTGCTACTGGCAGAGCAAGGTATCGTATCACTCAAAGAGGCGGTTTTTACCGATGGCACCAAGATCGAATCGGTGGCAAACAAATACACCTTTGTATGGGGCAAAAGCATTAAAAACAACAAAGAGAAGATCAAAACACAGTTAGATGAATTGTGGAAGTACGCGCAAGGCGTAGCGGCCGAAGAACTGAAAGACATTGCGCCGCTGGAATATGAACAGATCAGTCCGGAAAAGGTAAAACAGGCGATCGCTAAGATCAATGCGGTGCTGGAAGACAAGGCGGATGTTAGCCCCAAGGTTCGCCAAAAGTTGAATTATGCTAAAAAGAACTGGCCGGAGAACCTGGCCCGGTATGAAGAACAGGAAAAGCTGCTGGCAGGCCGCAATAGCTATTCCAAAACAGATACCGATGCCACTTTTATGCGGATGAAGGAAGACCACATGCTCAACGGTCAGCTCAAACCGGGTTATAACTTTCAGATCAGCACACAAGACCAATTCATCCTCAACTACTCCCTGCATCAAACAACTAATGATTACCAGACCCTTTCATCTCATATTGACGGTTATGAAGCCCTTTATCAGCAAAAGCCCAAAGCTATTGTAGCCGATGCCGGTTATGGCTCGGATGAGAACTATAGCTTATTAAAGGCAAAAGGTATCGAAGCCTATATCAAATACAATACTTTTGACAAGGAGCAGAAAGAAGGCATCAAAGCATTCAGTAACGATACGTTGTATTACAATGAACAGGATAACTGCCTGATCTGCCCGATAGGCCAACAGATGCGGCACATCGGTGATGGGCAAAGGGTAACAGCTACCGGTTATGTACAGCTTATCAGCCGCTACCAGGCACAAAACTGCCAGGGTTGTCCGATGCGGGGCGTTTGCTACCAGGGACAGGGAAACCGCATTGCAGAACTTAATCATAGCCTGAGAAAACATAAACAGGAAACCAGAGAGCGGCTCAACACGGAACAAGGTATCAAATACCGTAAACAACGACCCGTGGATGTGGAACCCGTATTCGGCCAGATCAAGCATAATCACGGCTTCCGCAGGTTCTTTTTAAAAGGTTTGACCAAAACGGAAGTCGAGATCGGCTTACTTTCTATCGCACATAACTTAAGAAAATGGAAAGCCTAAGGCTTTTCGTCCTCTTTTGCCCTCGAAACGGCTCTCAAAATACCAATAACCTGCCTTTTTTGATCACATTGGTCTAATCACTAATAGTCTAATGCGAAATCAAAACCATAAAAAAACCGCCTCATAATTACTTATGAGACGGCCTCTTTTT